>JBCDAA010000191.1:0-16458 GCA_039186435.1 Myxococcota bacterium
CCCGCTGCTCCTCGCGGCTGAGGGACTCGAACTCACCGGAGCGCCGAAGGGGATACCAGACGGCCCACTCCCAGCCCTCCTGGCTGACGTTTTCAATGGGGCGCTCGAGGATCCAGTGCGCGACGTTCTGCTCGTGACCCACCGAATAGGTGCGCCCCAGCATGGTCATCTCGGGACGCAGAATCAGGTCGCGCAAATGCTCCCGGCGAAAGAGGGGCCGAACGACCTCCACAAAGTACTCCGGATCCTCCGACCAGCTGAGAAGCCCAAGACCGCGGGGATCGTTGGCGTCGGCGTAGACGAGCGCGTTGATGCCCAGCTTCTCCTCAAAGGCGGCGGCAAAGGCCTTCTCGTACTTCTGGGGGTCTTGCCCGACGGGTGTATTGAACACGAGGAGCTGCATGAAGAGTCGCCGGTCGATCGCTTGTTCGACGTCGCCACGCTTGGCGCCATGTTCGCGAACGTCGATCTCAGGAAGCTTCGGGCGGGCGGGTCGCGCGTCGGTCATGCGCAGGTTGTAAGCGCAGACGCCACCCTACGCAAAATGGTGTGAGCGTTTTGACGCTTACACAACCTTTACCGGCCAGATCGCGTTCGTTGTGGCTCTATTTCGCATGCGCAATCTCAGCCTCCTCCTGGTCGCGGCCTGTGCGACAGCGCCGCAAAGGGCCCAAACCCTGACTCATCCCTCGGCGCCTCCGATCGCGTGGGACGGGGCCTCCATCTACGACGCGACGGAAGACCAGCTCCCCGACGCTGCCGCGCAAGTCTGGCGCGTTGTTGCATCGCCTCAAGAGCTGTCGTCACCACCGGAAAACGCATCGTTCGCGGAGTTCAACGAGTGGGCGCAGCAGCACTTCACTCCGTGGGTGAGGGAAGAACAACGTCGCATCCAACGTCTGGACGCAGCCTTTGAATCGCTCTCGTCGAGCCGGCCCCTCGATCGACTCTTTGGTGCCATCACCAAGGCGATTCTCTACCAGCGGATCCTCGACACCATCCCTCCGCCGGCGGAGGCTCTGCGAGATCCTCAACTTCTCGCGCTCTACCAATCCGCCTTCTCAGGGCTTGAGGGGCTGGGCGTCACGGTCCGGCGTGCGCTTCGGCAGTGCACCCGCATCGCCCCCGAGACGCCGCCCGACTTCCAACAATGGGAAGACTTGTGTCGCGAAATGCGCCGGCGCGCGGCGAGACGGCATACCGCGTTGATGAGCCCGGAGATCGTCGTCGGCGTCGGCGAGCAACGAACTCTCTCCGCGGAGGGCGTCTCCGCGTACCAGGCGCGCCCTCGTTGGGAATCCGATCTGTCCCAATCGTCGACGGCTCAAGTCACAGAGCCCGGGTTGTATCTCATCACCGCCGAGGAGGAGGGTCTTCGAATGATCCGCCTCAAAGGTGACGAGTCGACCCGGTCGGCCAGCGACGGCCTCGTGACCATCGAGCTAGGCGAAGGCACGCTCATCATCATCGGCCCGTGATGTTCTCCAGGGTGGCACCCGAGAACTTCAACGCCTCGAAGTCGAGGACGCCTACGCTCGGCGCCGTTCCGCGATAACTGCAACCAGCACCGCGCGAAGCCCCCGCTCGTCCAGCCCCTGCAGGAGCGACGCGTGATCCGCGAGGCGGTTCATCCCAAGAAGCAGCAAGTTCTGTCGGCGGAGCGGGAACTCAAGTCGCTTGCGATGAACCGCACGAAGCAGCTCCTCGAGGTCGCTCGTGGGCACACCCGTCAGGCCCTGGCCGAGCATTCTAGGAGGCGGGTCGCGGCCGCGTCAGACCGTCGCCCGTTTCCGAGCTCCAGGGATCGACGACGGCAGGGCTGTCGACACGCTCCACCGGAGGTGCGGGCGTATTCGCGCGCGGGGCGTCACGCCAGGGGTCCAGAACCTCAACGTTGATCGCACCGGTCGACGCGCTCGCGGGATGCTGCGACGACCACGGATCGAGGACTTCAACCGAGGGCACAGACCGATGGGGACGAGCCGTCCGAGGCGCAACATTCTCCCAAGGGTCGGCGACCTCCTGGGGCACGTTTCGGACTGCGCGGTTTGCACGAACGAGCGCCGCAATCGGAGCAGCGAGCCACGTCCGAAGGGGAGCACGCGCTTCCCTCGCGCGGAGAAAGCGAACCTCCACACCCCGTGGCGTACGAAGGTGAACCGTCGCCGCGCGACCGTCTCCGTCGACCGCAACCGTGAGGGTGTCGCGAACCGAAGCCGCTTGCGGAGATGCCATCGAAAGAGGCGTCAGACCCACTTCGCGAAGCCCCTCGCGGACCTGCCCGGCAGATACCTGACGAGCCGAGGATTCGACGACCACCACGACCGGAAGCTCCTGGGCAAAAGCCGGAGCGCTCAGGGCCGCCAAGCAGCCGACAATCATGAGGGTTTTCGGTCTCATCCTCAGGATCAGAGTGGGGGCTTCGGCCTCTCTCGTCAACGGGCGAATGTGAACGGCATCACAACGCTTCCGGTTGTCCCGCGAGCGCGATGCTTGGTACTCAGGGCGCCCGTGGGGAACAAAAACGAGGGATGAACGTGATGCGAGCAATCACAGGTTTGGCGCTGGTTACCGCGCTGGTCGGCTGCCCAGTGCCTCCAGCAGACAACGGCGGAGGAGGCGGCAGCAGCAGCGGCGGCTCCAGCGGTGGAAGCAGCAACCAGGACCGCTTGAGCAACCGATGCGCCAACGCAAGTTTTTCGGCGAATGCGGCCGCCAAGCGAGTCACCGCGTTTCTGAGCGCAACGGCGGAGTTCACGGACGCGGCCTACGAGCTGCAGGCCAGCATCTTCGACACCTGCAAGAGCATCGGACAGTCGCTCGGCATGACCCCGGCCGAACTGAGCGGTGATTTTCAAGGCACCTGCCAGGCCGTGCGCGACAAGCTCCGGAGTGAAGTCGATGCGCTTGGTGGAGAGGTGCAGTTCGACGTGATCCTGACGCCGCCTCATTGCGAGGTGAGCGTCGACGCCTACGCCGCCTGCGCCGCCGAGTGCGACGTTTCCGTTCAGCCCGGTGAACTCGACGTGCAATGCGAAGGCGGCGAGATTATCGGTCAATGCAGCGCGGAGTGTCAGGGGTCCTGCGCCGTCGAGATTCAGGGCGAGTGCGGCGGACGCTGCGACGGCCACTGCTCCGCGGGATGCACAGGCACCTGCTACGGCACCTGCGAAGGGACCTGCTCTGCGACCAACGCGGACGGTCAGTGCGAAGGCACCTGCGAAGGGACCTGCCACGGCACCTGCACCGCGGGCTGCCAGGGCTCCTGCGAAGGAACGTGCTGGGTCGAGGGGCAGGCGAGCTGTCAGGGCGAGTGCCGCGGCGGCTGCTCCGTCGACTACGAGCGACCGCGCTGCGAGACGGACTACACCCCGCCGCAGATCGACGCGGACTGCCACGCTTCCTGCGACGCGCGCTTTCAGGCGACGGCTGACTGCCAGCCGGGCGAGGTCGACTTTGCGATGGGCGGCGATACCGATGCCGCCGCGGAGCGAATCGAACGACTTCGCGCTGCGTTTGCGCACTTTCGCGAGCTCAATGTGCTGAAGGAACGCGCGCGACGAGTTCGCGACGCGGGTCAGCGCCTCGGTGGATCGCTGCGGCGCCTTCGGGGCGCAGCGCAAGCAGGCGTCGACGCGGTCGCGTGCGTGCTCGAAGCGGCCACGGTGATTCCGGCGGCCGCAGCGTCCGTGAGCGTGTCGATCGACGTGAGCGTCAGCGTCTCCGCCAGCGCGAGCGCGTCCGCCACCTCGGGCTGAAGCGAGCCTATCCAGCGAACGGCCGGGTCTTCGGGCTCGGCCGTTTTGCGTTCAGGACATCAGCGCGGCAGGGAAGCGCGATCGAGTCGAAGAAGAAGGGCATCGATCGCGCCCTCCCCCGCAAGGGGCGGCTCCACGCTGTCGAAATCACCCGCCGCATAGGTCGCGGAAATAAAGACGCTCACCGGGTCAACCTCGATGTCGATCGGAGCCTCCGCGGACGGACCACCGACACGCCAAACACCCCGCGGTTCGCCGGTGGTCGAAAACTCACTCAGCACGAGATCTTCCCGCGTCCCCTCGTTTCGAAATGCGCGTTCTGCAACGCGTCCGCCTTCCTCTGGCAACACCCCGACGACAAAAATCGACCGTCCCGCGGTTGCCAGGTGCATCGTGGACGTCGTCACGCCAAGGGTGCGCTGCCACTGCTCGACGCCATCGTCGTTGAAGGAAAACAGTTCGCCGTTTGGCGTCGCGACCACGAACGAGCGCTCGCTCGTCCGAAGCCATTCCGAGACCTCCACGGCGGGAAAGGGCGTTTCGGACTGAACTGATCCATCGGCGCCGAGGCCAACGAGCCGGCGATTGGTTCCGTCGTCGTCTTCGAGCAACACCCACGTCGCAGTGGAGTCTTGAAGCGGACGTGCGACGACCCGGCCGTCCGGCACGGTGGAAAACACCGGCCCTTCAGCGCCGACGACGGTAACCACTCCCTCAGGGCTTCCGTCACCGCGATCGTAGCGGATCACCCCGCGGCCACTGGAACAGGAGAAGCCGCTTAGATTTCGTTCGCTGACGCCTTCTTCGCCGATTCGAGTGAGCGACGCAGCGCCTCCCTCATCGAACGCGATGCGGGACGCTCCTGCGCTGACGATCATCCCTTCGACCGAAAAGTTGTCGCCGGCGGCTACAGGAATCCACGCGCTACCGCCGACCACGCAGCCGTCGGCAAACCGGGCATTCGGATCGCCGGTGGTGGCGACGCTCATACCGCTCAGCGCTAACTCATGCGAATAACGACGAATCGCACCCGCGGAACGACCATCGATCGCGACGAGATCGTCGTCCCGTAGCACGATGTAGAGTCGGTCTTCTCCCGGTGTCGCCACCGACGTGGCGGCGCCTTCCAAACAGCGACCTTCCACGCACAGCTCCGAGGCGGAGCACGCATTGCCGCAGGACCCGCAGTTCGCCGCGTTGGAGTTAAGATGCGCCTCGCATCCGTCGACGAGTTCCCCGTTACAATCGCCTTGAAATTCGTCGGTGCAGGCGCAGACGTCCCCTTCGTCCACGGTGCCGTCGCAGTCTTCATCGGCACCGTTGCAGGTCTCTGGGACGCAGAACACTTCGGGTCCGCCCCCACAGGCGACGGACACAAATGAAACCAGCAGACACAGCCAACGCATTCTCCCCCCTTTCGCGACCGCGATGGTAGAGGACTCCGCCTTCGAGACGCAGGGGATTTAGAAAAAGGGACCGAACATCAATCTCACATATGCTTCGGCTTCATAACCGCTCTACCTAATATGAGGTATGCATCGACACATCGATCAATTAAGAGTATCGCCTGTAAAGCTCTAACCGCCCAAAGTCGCAAGAGATTCACACCCACGAGCGTTCCTGCGATCGTGCGTCGCATCCGCGACCTCCCCCGAATAGGGGTGATCAAATGCTCCGTTCGACTCCGTCGACAATCTGTACTTAGGTACGCCATGCGTCGGCTCAAAAGCGTGTTGAAGGTCGTCGGAGCGCTTTTGGCGGTCCTCGTCGTCGGGCTCGTCATCACCGGCTTCGTGCTTCATCGCGACCGGGTCGGGGGCCGCGCCGGAGCCGAAGCCGACGAGCTCGCCCGAGCCATGGCCGAATCTGTGAACGGCGCGGCGTGGGACGCCACTGGGGCGGTTCGCTGGAACTTCCGCGGGAAACACGAGCACCTCTGGGACCGGGGGCGCGGCTTCGCGCAAGTCCGCTGGGACAACGTCGACGTTCGTCTTCGTCTCAGCGACCAGGAGGGCGTCGCCCTCGTTGACGGCACGCGGGTCGACGGCGAAGCGGCAGCCGAGCTTCGGAGCAAAGCGTACGCGTTTTGGGTCAACGATTCGTTCTGGTTGAACCCCGTGGTGAAAGCCTTCGACGAAGGCGTGACGCGAGAGGCCCTCGAGGTCGAAGGAAAGCGCGCGCTCCTGGTCCGCTACGCGAGCGGCGGCGTCACACCGGGCGACGAATACCTTTGGATTCTCGACGACGAAAACCGCCCGATCGCCTGGCGGATGTGGGTTTCCATCCTTCCTGTGGGCGGCGTGGAAGCAACCTGGGACGGCTGGACGGAGCTTTCCACGGGCGCGGTGGTCGCAACGCGGCACGAGCTTCTTGGGTTTCTCACCTTGGAGCTCAGCGACGTTGAAGGCGCGGCAACACTCGAGGCGCTCGTCGACGACGACCCCTTCGCGGATCTCTGATCGTCACGGTCGTCAGAAGAAGACGGTCGCGTCGACGAGCTGACGTTCGCCGCTTCGGTACGGGGAACCCGCATCGATGGTGCCGAGCACTTCGACCTCGTCTCCGTCCCGCAGCATCCGGCGTTCGCCATCGCGCACGTCCGCGCACACCTCGGGACGACGCACCAGCACGCGCTCACTTCCAACCCGGAGCCAAAACTCTCCAGACGCGAGCGTCAGAACTCCGTAGCTGCGGCTCACGAGCGCACTCGCACCTTCCACGGCCGCGGTCGTTTCCACCACGACGCCCTTGAGACGCACCGGACCGGAGGACGCAACCAGCCCCGCCGGGGTGTTCTTCAAACGCGATCGCAACGTTCGGCTCTGTTGCCGGCGCTGAAGACGGGCAAAAAGCCCATCCGGCTCGAAGCGGTACTGACCCTGCGCATCCGTCGGGAGGAGGTCACAGCGCGAGCAGGTCACCGCCGGCGGAACGGGATCGTCACAGCTGGGGCAGCGAAAGCGCGCTGGCGCGGCGCTCGGACCATCGGTGGAAGGAACAAATTGAGACGCCCGCGGCCGCCGCTGTCCACCGATGAGCTCACGGCGAAAGCGCATCGAGTTCTGATAGATCTGGTCGTAGACGCCCATGGGGAGGCCTATCGCAACGGCTGTGCCGCCTTCAAAGGTGCGAAATTTGCGGAAAACATCGCTGCTATGCCGCCTTGGTCGCTGCAAAACGCACCATAGCTCTGCTACACCCAACCCATGGCTCGAACTCTGGTGGTGGGCGCCAATCGCGGCATCGGTTTTCATCTCACAAAGCAGCTCCGAGAGGTGCGGGAGCACAGCGTCATCGCGACCTGTCGACGCCGCAGTACGGAGCTCGACAGCCTCGACGTCGAGGTGATCGACGGCGTCGACGTCACCCGCGACGACTCGGTGGCAGCGCTCGATAAATCGCTCGGCGATCGAAAACTCAGCGGCATGCTGGTGGTCGCCGGCGTACTCAAGCGTACCTCCCTCGACAACCTCGACTGGGACGCGATTCGCCTCCAGCTCGAAGTCAACGCGCTCGGCCCGCTCCGGGTGATCGCGGCGCTGCAGGCGCGCGTCGTCGATGGCGGACGCATCGGAATTCTCACCAGCCGGATGGGCTCTCTCGCGGACAACACGAGCGGCGGCTCCTACGGCTATCGAATGAGCAAATGCGCCGTCAACGCGGCGGGCGTCTCCCTCGCGCGGGATCTCGCGTCGCGGGAGATCGCGGTTGGTCTTCTTCACCCTGGTTTTGTGCGTACCGAGATGACCGGCGGGAACGGCAACCTCGATCCCGACGAGTCCGCTCGAATGCTCCTCGACCGCTACGAAGATCTCACGATGGAAACGACTGGGCGCTTCTGGCACGCCAACGGCGAAGAGCTTCCCTGGTAGTTCGTCGGCAGGCAGTTTGGCGCGAACGCCGCCCGTGATTCCCAAGGCTCGCGCGGAATCGCGGAAGTCAGGATTCGAGTGATCGATTCGCCTCCCAACGCGACTATGAAGATGCGGTGATGAGCGAGGAGGGACCGAACGATGTGAACATCGAGCGCGAACGCGTTCGAGCGTCCGCCCGGCAGTCCCTCCTCGGAACGGGTCGCCGCTTTCAGGTCGGCCGCTTCGAACTTCTCGGCTGGCTCGGCGCGGGGGCCATGGGGTTCGTCTACGAGGCCCACGACCCCGAGCTTCATCGCCGCGTCGCGCTCAAGATTCTCGACCAGAACCTGCCGCCAGAATATCGAGAGGAACGCAGCGCGCGTCTACTTCGGGAAGCCCAAGCCCTCGCGCGAGTAGCCCACCCCAACGTCGTAACCGTCTACGACGTCGGACGCGACCACGGACACGTTTTCGTCGCGATGGAAAAGCTCGAAGGCGAGAGCCTTCGGGACTGGCTCGCGAGCGAACACTCACCGGAACTCGTCCTCGAGGTGATGACCGGCCTTGGTCGCGGGCTCGCCGCGGTGCACGCGAAGGGACTCGCACATCGCGACTTCAAACCCGAAAACGCGCTGGTGACCGAGAGCCGTGGCGTGCTCGTCGACTTCGGTCTGGTTCGAGCCACGGGCCCCATGCCCGAAGACTCGGTCCTCGCGCGCACCCTCACCCGAACCGGCGTCGCCCTCGGGACGCCCGCCTACATGTCCCCCGAGCAGCTTCGTGGGGAGCCGGGAGATGCGCGCTCCGATCAGTTTGCGTTCTGCGTGGCGCTCTTCGAAGCGCTGGTTGGACGGCGCCCCTATGACGGGATCAACCCCGCAGACCTCGCTGCGGTCATCGCCGACGAGAAGATCGACGACGAGGGCAAGCTGCCTCCGGCGATCCGCGACGCGCTCGCGCGAGGTCTTTCCGCCGAACCCTCGAAACGCTTCGAGTCCATGGAGGCGCTCCTCCGCGCGCTCGTAGGCACCCCGGTGGTGCCGGGTTATCGCCTTGAGGCCCGCATCGGCGGCGGCGGCTCCGGCGTGGTTCATCGTGCGCGCCACATCGAGTCGAACCAAACGGTGGCCCTCAAGGTGCTGCACAGCGAGCGCGACCCCACGACCTTGGAGGCGCTCTCGCACATCTCGCACCCTTCGGTGATTTCGATCCGCGACTTCGGGATCGCCGAGGGCACTTCGTTCATCGTGATGGATCTTGGCCGAGGTTCCCCGCTCCGTACTCGGCTCGGCGATTTGGCGGTTCGGGATCTCCTCCGCATCATCGACGACGTCGCAGCGGGTCTGATGGCACTCCACGCAGCCGGGTTCGTGCACCGCGATGTTAAGCCAGACAACATCCTTGTCACCGCGAGTCGCGCGACGCTGGTCGACCTGGACATTGCGGTCGCTTCTCACACCGTCCCGGACATCGCGGGGACAACGCCCTACCTCGCCCCCGAACAAGCGCGAGGACATGAGGTCTCTCCCGCCACCGATCAGTTTGCGCTGGCCGTCACGGCGTACGAGGCGCTGCTTGGAACGCGCCCGTGGACGGGAACGCCCACCGAGGTCATGGCCAAGCTGGCCGTCGAGGAAGCGCCGCGACCGAGCACGATCGCGCGAACCGTGCCGGCCCGGGTCGACGCGGTATTGCTCCGCGCGTTGAGCAAAGAACCAGGCGATCGCTACCCCGATGTTCAGGCGTTCGCGAACGCGCTGCGACACGCCTTCTCGCCCCCCCTTCGAAAGGTCGGATTTGCGCTCGCCGCCCTGCTCGCCGTCGCGGGCGCAAGCTACGCCCTTCAACCGCAGCCACATCCGTTGGAACGCGGCGTCGTAGCGTGCCCGATTTTCGAAGTCGAGGGCGTGGAAGAACCCAACGCGTGGCTCGGCGCGGCCGCCGGAGACCTGGCCTGTCATCGCATCGCGTGGAGCCTCGGCGGACAACCGGAGCGCACACTCGTTCCCGCCGAGCTCTTGGCACTCGACGCCGTTGGGGGCGACTCGTTTCCAAAGATGCCCTTCGACACGCCTGGCGTACGAGAAACGTCAGAGCAGAACGCGCGCGAGCACGCTGCGTGGCTCGAAGGGCACGTCAAACTAGACGAGTGGGAGTTCCAGGTTACGCTCCGCTTGCAACAGGACGCTGAGACGCTCGGGGAGGCGAGCGCGCGCTCGGGACTGCTGGCGTCGGCCATTTCGCAGGCCATCGACACCCTGGAGAGGGACGGCGCGCTGCCTCAACTTCCTCTCGATCCCGATGTGGATGCCTGGGTCTTTCCGAACGGCGATGGTTCACCGCAGCTCGGATGGCTCTTCGATCGCATTCCACACCTCAAGCCCGCGCACCCCGAGATGAACGCCGCGTGCACCCGCCTTCACGAATGGAAGGGGATCAGCCCACGGGCGATTCACGCGTACTCGCTGTGTGCGCACCTGGGCTTCGAAGTACCGACGGTCTCGACGCTGGCGACCGACTCACCGGCTGCGCTTGCGGCGTCCACGATCGCGGCATCGCCTGACAGCGAGTTTCCGAGCGACCTGGTCGACCAGCTTGAGGCTGCGCAAACGGGCCAACGTCCGCTCGCGCGTTCGATCCTTTCGGCCGCCGAGGCCATGGTCTATCGACGACAGGAAGACGAGAGCGCGGCGCGTACGCGCTGGGTTGCGGCGCTGCGCCACCAGCCACGGAATCACTGGATGCGAGGGGAGCTCGTCCATCAGAGCATCGGAAACGCGAGGCTGAAGGGTGTCGTCAACACCCGCCTCGCGTGGGACCCGGGCCGCGCCTTCGGTTACGTCCAGTCCGCGTGGTGGGGAGACCATCCGCTGGAGCAGTCCCTCGCGCTTCAACGCCGTGCACACACCCTCGCCCGCTACGACGCGCCCGTTACGGTGCATGCAATTCAAGCGATGCTCGGGGCGGACCGCATCGACGACGCGCAGCTCTTGGCTGCCGAACTCGCTTCCAACCCAGACGCCTCGCCAGCCGCGCGCGCTGCGGGGTTGTCGATGACCGACTCGTGGAGGATGCGCGTCGGGCACGCCACCGAGCGACTTCAGCGCGCCCTCGAACGCGTCGAGACCATGCGCGATGGCTACACCGGAGACCCGCTTGCCATACTAACGCTTCGAAAGCTCGCCGAGCTGATGGGACGCGAACGAGAGCTTGCGGATTGGTTTGTCGAGATCGCGGTGCCCGACCGCCTCCCCGAGACCGACGGAGCCCTCACGATGCCCATCGCCGCGCTCTGCATGTACGCGAGTTCCGAAGCCGCGGCGCGTTGCTTTGACGCGCTCGACGCCTTGCCGCCTGCACCGGCCCACAACCACTTCGACGGAATCGACGACTACCTTCGAGGAGGACGCCTCTATGCATCAGGCGAGATCACCCAGGCCGTCGACGCGTGGCGAGGGCTTCCCAGCGCGTACTATTTTGCGGCCTCGCTGCCTTCAACAGCATTCGAAGTCGCCGGGGAACCCGAACTCGCGGCGCGCTGTGACGAAGTCAAAATGTCGCATGCTCCCTTCGCCGGACTGAGTCGCGCACAGCCCAGCGTGGCCCGGAGGCACGCCGCCCGGGGAGAGCACGAGCGTGCGAGAGAACTCGCGGAGGAAGTGATCCGTGCGTGGAGCCAGGCAGACGTGCGGATTCCGGGCGTCGAGGAGATGCGCGAGCTGCTCAACGAGCTTATGCTCCAGCCCCGTGGGGAGTGACGTCCAGCTGGTCGAGGCGTGGCGCCGAGGGGATCGCGAAGCAGGCGAGACGCTCTTCGATCGGCATTTCGATCGGCTCTACCGATTTTTTCGGACCAAAGCCGACCTCCAAGACGTTGACGATTTGGTTCAACAGACCTTCATGGGCTGCGTTCAGGGCCGCGAGCGTTTTCGGGGGGACGCGAACATCACGACGTACTTGCTGGCGATCGCGCGCAACAAACTGCTGGCGTACTGGCGAAGCAAGAAGCGGGGCCGGGAAGTCGAGTTTCACTCCAGCGCGATGCGCGACCTGAACCCCTCCCCCTCGTCGCTGGCGATGGCACAAGAGAGAGACCGGTTTCTTCTCGAAGCACTTCGCCGAATTCCCGTCGACATGCAGATCGCCATCGAGCTTCGCTATTGGGAAGGCATGAGCGGACCCGAGGTTGCGGAGGTGCTGGAGATTCCCGAGGGCACGGTGCGCAGTCGACTTCGTCGAGGCCTCGATGCACTTCGAGACGCGCTGCACGACCTGGCCACGTCCGACCAGGGGCTGGAGTCGACGACGGAAGATCTCGACGCCTGGGCGGACGAGCTCAGGCAGCGCTGCAACGTATAGCGCTCGTCAGCGGAGACAGAGAACCTGGCGCGCGACGTTCGATGGGGTTCGACCGTTCGCCCCAAGCTGGCCCTCAAGATTTGCACCCCAGCACCACATCTCGCCGGTGTCGGTCGACGCGCAGCTATGGCGTGCACCCGCGGCGAGAGCGACGACCCGGGTTAGGGGTCCGCTCTCGGTGACGACGTTCATGCCGATTGGCGAGCTTTCCTGATTGCTGCCGATCCCGAGCTGGCCTTCGCGGTTTCGGCCAAAGCACGTCACCGTCGAATCCGCGCGGAGAAAGCAAAAGTGCTCACTGCCGACGGCGACGCTCGTAAAGCGATCCGCGCTGACGACCTGCGTAAGCGAGCCAGCGCGGGTCCAGCAGAAGGCGCGCTGCATGACGTCGACAAAGCAGCCGACGGTACCGAGGGCGGGGATGTTCGAAAGGGAAAGGGAAACCGGGCGCGACGTCACCGGAACCTGGGTCGGGACGTTCATTCCGTTGGCTGGTGAAGGCGCACCTCCGCCCCAGCACCAAAGCTCGCCGGCCGCGTTCACCGCGCACGAGAAGTCGAATCCCGCAGCGACGAGTTCCGCGCCGACAAACCCGGTCGAGACGGGTGTCGGTGAACCCACCGTCGTTCCGTTGCCGAGCTCGCCGCTGAAGTTGCCTCCCCAGCAAAACACTTCCCCGGCAGAAATCGCGCAGGTGTGACCGAGTCCCAGCAAATCGCCGCCTGTCGACACCGCGGAGACCGGCGAGAGGCTTGCCTCGACGAGCTCGGAACGTTTTTCGGTGGATCCATCGCCGAGCTCTCCCGCGCGGTTGTCGCCCGCGCAGAAAAGCATCCCGCCTTCGAGTGCGCAGTAGTGATGATGGGACGCGTCGACCGCTTCCACGGCCCCTTCGCGCAGGGGCCCGCAGACCGGTCGCTCGATCGGATCGTCGAGAGGCGCGGGTGATCCCAAGGGGGGAAGCCGACCCCAGCAGTGCAGGTCTCCCTCCGACACCGCGCAGCTAAATCCCTCGCCGGCCGCGATCGCGCTAACCCCCGTCAAAGGCGTGAGCGTTCCAGCGTCGGGCATCGCCGCGTCGGGAGGCGCCGCGTCCACGCGCACGGACCCATCGAGCGGCATACACCGGGCCGCGACGCAGCGACCTCCGAAACGACAGTCGCGGTCGGAGCGACACTCGTCCACGCAGGCCCCCGCGATGCAGACGCCTTCCCCGCAGTCGAGGTCGACCGCGCACCGCTGCTCGATCGGCGCGCAGCCACCGTCCTGGCAGCGGCTTCCGGGCGCGCAGTCTCCGTCGACGCTGCACTCGTTCGTACACTCGCCTCCTACGCAGGCGGTCCCACGAGGGCAGTCCTCGCCGCCGCCGCACGAGGACTCTTGCGGCAGGCGACAGGCACCGAAACCGGACTCGTCGCGAAGACACACGGATCCAACCGGGCAATCGCGCGCCGAAGCGCACTCGTTTCGACAGGCCTCCAGACGGCACACAAGCGGCTGGTCGCATTGGCTCGTACGCGAGCATTCGGCCGACAAACCCAGCGGTGCGTCGGCGCACGACGCGAGCAGTACAACCGTGAGGAGGTGTTTCATGGCAGGCAGCTCACCGGTTGCGTTGGAAGGGTCGTGTCGTCGCTCATCGGCGGTAGACCGCGGCGGCCGCGCTCCCCATCGAAGAGCCCCGTGCAGTACGCAGCGCCCGCGAATACGCCGCAGCCAAACTCACTTCGCGCTTCGACCACATCCGGAACGACGGCGCCAAAGCGGACCGGCGCAGGAGAGGGTTGATTGGTCCGGGATCCGACGCCAAGACCGCCACCCGTGTTCTCGCCCCAGCAATACGCGTCCCCGGAGGTCGTCACGCAGGTCGTATTGCCCCGCGCGCGAAGAGACTGCGCCGCGCTCACGCCTGGCACGACCGCGAATACATCGCCCGTTGCCGCGGGATCCCCGAGCTGTCCGCGACCGTTTTCGCCGGCGCAAAGGACCTCGCCCGAAGCCCGCCGGACGCAGACGTGCTGGGGGCCTGCGCTCACCTCGACGAGATCGCTTCCGGCGGAGTCGAAGTCGACGGATCCCCCAAAGGGATCGGCCCCGAAGTGGGCAAGCGTTCCCGCAGTGGTGACAACGAAGCCAAAGGCGAGCGCTCCGTTTTCCTCGACGGTGACCGAGCGAGCCGCGGGAAGCCCCGTCGCGAGGACAGGCGCACGCGTCGCGGGGCCGGGCGCGCCGAGCTCGCCGTCGTCGTTGGTGCCCCAGCAGTAGACCTGCTCGGTGTTGATCGCGCAGCCGCCGAGGGCGCGGAGATCCAGGTCGACGACGTCGTCCAAGCCCGGAAGCGCGAGCGGCGCTGGAACGCTGCTGCCCGTGACGCCGGTGCCGGTCTGGCCCATCGAGTTGAAGCCCCAGCAGCGCGCCGTTCCGTCCTCACCGACGACGCATCCTCCCCCGGGCGCACACTCCACGCGGCGCGCATTGCTCACCCCTTCAACAAGGCTCGCGACGTACACATCGACGAGCGGAACCTCCGGCGAACCGAGGTTGCCTGCGCCATTGGTGCCCCAGCACACCGCCCGCCCGTCGGCGAGCGCAGCGCACGCGTGTGTGGTTCCGATGCAAACGTCGACGACATCAACGCTTCGGGGCGGACAGAAGGGATCGTCCACGTCTCCAGCGTCGATCGCCGGAGCATCGACGCCCGCATCGGGGGCGCCTTCAACGCAGCGGCCATCGGCGCAAATCGTTCCGAAACGACAGTCTCGATCGGAGCGGCACTCCGGCCTGCAGCGACCGCCGATGCAGGCGCCTTCGTCGCAGTCGCCGTCGCGGCTGCAGCGCTGGTCCGAGGCGGGGTCGAAGCACGCGCCTTCGCGACACTCCGTCCCGGGAACGCAGCCGTCATCGCACTCGTTTGTGCACCGTTCAAACCGGCACACCAACGCGCCCGCACACTCGTTATCCGCCACGCAGCCGAGTTCGTCGGAGAGCAGGCACACGCCAAAGCCGTCCTCAGTCCGCACGCAGCTCGATCCGACGGGGCAGTCGCGCCCGTCGTTACACTCGTTTCGGCATCGTTCGAGGGCGCACACAAGCGGCGCCGCGCACTGGCTGTTGCGAGCGCACTCCGCACCCTCCCCCGAACGCGCCTCGGTGCACGCGAGTGCAGCCAGCACACAGAGTGTGACGCTCCCCCTCATCGCTGGAGCATGACATGCGCACGCGATCGCCGCGATTGCTGAATCCTCGCGCCAGGTCGATACGGAGGCACGGCGGACCCAACGCGATTGTACTTGGCCTACGACGCCGAATGTTTGTCGGTGGCCATTTTCGAACGCCCGAGCTTCCCGCACCGAAGAACGCGGATCCGCGCGCCGCTTCGCTCAAGGCAACGCTCAGCGCGTAGGTCCGCGCCGCCGACTCGCGATCCAGAGCAGAACCCACCACGCGCCCGCGACCGGAGTGGTGGTCTGACAGCTACACCCGGATTCTTCGACTGCGTTTTCGCGAACGTCTTCGCGCGTGTTTGCCGGATTGGGATCGGCAACGTTTCGGATGGGCGCGGAGGGCGCGTCGACAGCCTCCTCCACCTTCACGCAGCGGAGTGCTCGCTCGCACGTCGAGTCCACGTTCAGACACGTGTTATCCGGCTCGCAGCCGCGTCTCCGCACGGAGCGTACCGTCTTCGTCGCGGAGGGAGGCGCGGGGTTGTCGAGGGTTGGCCGGACGCGCTCGGTCGGCACCTGAATCTCCTCGACGCAGAGCCCAATGTCAGCGGTGGAGCAGCGATAGCCTTCGCCGCAGGTCACGTCGTTCGCGCACACGGTCGGCTCGCACCAGGCGCCGCCTCCTTCGCTGACGCGACCTTTGGAACCGCGCGGGCAATCGAGATCTTCTGGCCGAGGCGGTGCGATGTCGGCGTGAACGAAACTCGACATCCCCACTCCCAACGCGACCGCGAGTCCCCAAATGCGCATGCGGGAGACTACCTCACGTTGAGGAGGCTAGGCTCACGTCGTGATCACTCTCCGAGACGTCCGCCCGGAAGACGCGCAAGGGCTTCTCGATCTCGAGCGCGCGATCGTGACCGACGGCCGGGGGGTTGTGCGCACGCTGAAGGATCTTGAGGGCGAGCCCACGGAAATCACGGAAGACCCGCGTTGCGTCCGGGTGGTGGCCGTCGAGGGCGAGGAGATCGTCGGGGAAGGCTCGGTCCATCGTCCTGCGCCTTCACTGGTCGCTCACGTGGGCCAGCTGGCGATTGGGGTTCATCCGAAGGCGCAGCGAAAGGGTGTGGGCAGGCGTCTGCTGAAGCACCTGGTCGATCGCGCCGCCGAGCTCGGCGTGATTCGGCTCGAACTTCAAATGCGCGCCGACAACGACCGCGCCCGGGCACTCTACGAGAGCGAGGGCTTTGTGTTGGAAGGGGTGCGACGCCGCTTCCTTCGCACCGAAGAGGGCGCCTTTGTCGACGACCTCACGCTCGTTCG
>JBCDAA010000192.1:0-16439 GCA_039186435.1 Myxococcota bacterium
CACTTCGGACTCGATACCGAGCTCCCGCGCCTCCCGCGCTAATTCAGTCGACGCTGGGCCTCGCCTCCGTACTCATTCGACGCTCTGCAACCGCCACGCCTCTCGCGCTTCACTCGCCGAAGAGCTGCTCAGCCGCGCCCTTCCCTCGCACCCACCGCTTGTCGCGGCTCTCCGCAAACTCTTCTACCGACGCCGCAGATCCCAATACACACGCGGAGAGCCGCGACAAGCGATGGGTGCGAGGGAAGGGCGCGGCTGGGCAGCTCTTCGGCGAGTGAAGCGCGAGAAACGTGGCGGTTGCAGAGCGTCGAATGAGTACGTAGGCGAGGCCCAGCGTCGACTGAATTAGCGCGGGAGGCGCGGGAGCTCGGTATCGAGTCCGCAGTGACGTTCTCGAGGCCATGAACCAACATCGACGTCGGTCGCTTTGAAGCCGAGGCGTTCAAGTTGCGCGCACGCAATGGCATGCGCATCTGAATGCAGAAACCGATTGAGCTGGTCCTTGTTGTTAGACGCTCATATTTGCTTTGCCAGAGGCGACGCCACCGATCCGCATGTCTCCAACACGGCCCATGCTCGTGCTCATGAAGAGCGCATGCCAGGCTGGTTGTCGCGTGATGAGCATCAATATGGTTGTCTTTGACGGTTGCGGCCACGGCGCTCATGAGAGGCGCATAGGCCAGGTTGGCTGCGGTTCGAGTCTCAACGGCGACCGCCAAACCTCTGCGTCGACTGTCACTGCGGACGATGTCCATAAACATGGCTGTCTCTGAGAGATTCAATATGGTTGTCTTTGACGGTTGCGGCCACGGCGCTCATGAGAGGCGCATAGGGCCAGGTTGGCTGCGGTTCGAGTCTCAACGGCGATCGCCAAACCTCTGCGTCGACTGTCGTTGTGGACGATGTCCATAAATATGGTTGTCTTTTAAGGATTCAATCGTGCTACGTGTCCATAAATATGGTTGTCTTTGATTCTACAGAGAGTAGAGGTCGCACCTTCGCGGCCGCGCCTCGGGCGCGCTTCGGCCGCGTCTCCGCCGCCGTGGGTCGCAGGTTAGCGGCCGGCTTCGTCGAGACGGCGCATTCCCTCGAGCAGGAGGGACTCGGTGGCGTCCTGAATCACTCGACGCTCGGGCTTGAACGCCGGGTCGAGTTGAAACTCGCCGTCCGTGAGGGTGAGCATCCCGTAGAACGCCTCCTCGCCCCGAAGCCCGTCGTACTTCGCATCCCAGATCATGCCCTCGCCGAAGTGAACTTCGCCGCTCTTTCCGCCCGCCCGGATCACCAGCCGGCCTGTCTTCCGGCCGTTGCTCAAGATCTGAATCACGTCGGGAAGCGACATTTCGGTCAGGCTTCCACTCACGCCACGCGCAGGCCCCTTCGACAGGATCTGACGCACCTTCGCCGCAACCACATCCGGCGAGGCTGGCTTCATCACATAGTCCGCCGCCCCAAGCTCGAACCCCTTGTCGACGCTCGCGCTGTCGCCCTTTCGCGTCAAAAACACGAGCGGGATCTTGAGGCCCATTCGTCCGATCTTCTGCAAGAGACCGAACCCATCACGCGACCCGAGCTCAACCTCGCTTACGACGGCATCCGCGTTGCTGACCTTTTCGAGGGCTTCTTTGACGTCCCGCGCGACCAGCACATCAAAGCCAAGCGCTCCGAGGCGCACGTCCAGAAGCGCGGTTTCTTCCGGGTCGGGGTCCACCAGCAAGACGGTCTTTCGATTCTCGAGCAGCTTCTGTCGTAGATCGTCGCCGCTCACGACTTGACGGAGCGCCGCGCAAATCGTCGGGTCGAAGACCTGTCCAGCAAACTGATCGAGCGCGTCGCACGCCGCCCCCGGATCGAGCTTCTTCCGATACGGGTTCTTCGCGTGGGACGTCAGGTCCAGGTACGTGTCCGCGACCGCAAGGATTCGCGCGGCGAGCGGGATGTCCTTTCCGGCCATGCGATCTGGAAAGCCTCGGCCGTCCTGACGCTCGTACATGTGGCGAATCGCCGGAAGCGTCTGCGCGGGAAGCCCCGCTCGCTCGAAGAGACGAACCGGCGCATCAAAGCTCTTCTGCGCCTGGAGCCGGTGACCCTCGTAGCGCGCGACGTTCAGCAGCGTGAGGTGGTAGCTCCCGGTCTTGCCGATGTCGTGCAGCTGTCCGGCGAGCTGCACGGCGTGAATGCTCTCCGTCGACAACGCGAGCCGCTTTGCGATCTTGGCGCACAAACGCGCGACACGCGCCGAATGACCTCTCAGGTCTCCGCGATCGCGTTCGAGGAGCGCCACCAAGACTTGAACCGTTTCGACGAAATGCTCGACCTTGATCGCCTGGTCCTGGGGCGGCTCACTGGAGGGCTCGGTCGTCGTCCCCGTCGGTGCAATCGAAGGCGCGTGAAGCGCCGCCAAACTCGACGCAAGTTCCGGCGCGCTGATCGTAAACGCGGCGGGCGCTTCGACCTTGGCGCTTTGCTGCGACGGGGAGGGGGCGATTGGCCCATCCTCTTCGATTCCTCCACCGAGCGGGTCGTACCCCGTCACTTTCGGGTTGCCGCCAAGGCGACTGATCACGCCCATCGACGCCGGAGGGGGCTCACTCTTCTTGTGGCGAAGCAACATCGCGAAGGGACGTGAGTCGCCCAGGTAGTGCTTGGCGATTGCGGCCTCGATCGCGGAGGGCCGCGCGACGAGCACTCGCACGTGCCGTACCTGCCCGATCATCTGGACCTGCTTCTCCAGGTCGGAGACCGACTCGAGATCCTTCGCGACGATCATCAGCGAGTGACTGCGCCGTTCGAAACGAACCGGAAAAATCTGCATGCGTTCGACAAACGCCAACGGCAGAATCTGCGTGATCGAACGATCGATATTCGCCTTCGCGAGTTTTTCGGTCGTGACGAACTGCGTCTGGTACCAGCTTGCGAGCTTCTTGAGGAGCTCCTGCTCGCCGACTGCACCGACCTGCACGATCGCATCAATGATGTGCGCGTTGGTTCCGCGGGCGTGCACGATGACGGATTGGTACTGGTCGTCGTAGATTCGACCTTCGTGTCTCAGCCGGTCGAGAATCCGCATTCCCTCCGGCATACCGCCAGCGCTTGTCACCCCTAGGATTCTACCAGCGATTTTCCGCGGGGGCGGTGTTTTGCACGCCTCGGTGCGTTGCCCCAATGGCCATTTCTGGTGCTAGAGCGTGATTCAGGACGCTCGCAAGTCCTGGCGGATTTCCTCCTCGTCGCGCCTTGCCCTCGAACGCCAATCCAGCGCCATCTCCTTGCGATTGTCCTGGATCACGCTCTAACGTCCCGGCGAATGCTCCGAGTCTCGCTGCCTTTGTTGATCCTCGTCGCCTGCGGAGGCGGACAATACTCGTCCGGGGTCTACGAAAACGAGGAGACCCGCTACTCCCTCAGCGACCCAGGAGACGGTTGGCGCCGTGTGGACGTCGATAGCCACAACGATCTCGCGTGGCGCCACCCGCAACTCGCAGCGGTGATTCAAGCCAACTCGTCTTGCAATCCGAGTCTTGACGTCCCCCTCGCCGCCCTTACGAATCACCTTCTGATCGGCTTCACCGAGCGCGAAATCGCAACCCAAGAACTCGTCCCCATGGATGGTCGTGAGGCGCTGCGCACGGTAGTGACGGCCAAGCTCGACGGCGTGCCCCGGCAGCTTGCGCTGGTCGTATTGAAGAAGGACGGCTGCGTCTACGACTTTGCGCTCGTGGCGCCCCCTGGCAATCCTTTCGCGACCGCAAGCACAAGCTACGACTCGATGCTCTCTTCCTTTGGAACCGTCCGGTGAGTGAGACCGGCCACCCCATTCGCGCCATCGTCGAAGATGTGGGGGCAGCTTCGGTTCTCGCAGGGCGTGCTGCCCGCACGCTCGTTTCGAGCCGTTTCGACGGCCGCTCGTTCGTCTATCAGCTCGAGCAGCTCGGTGTGCGAAGCATGGCCATTGCCGGTGCAACGGCCGTGTTCGTCGGGATGGTGATGACGATCCAGTTCGGCTTCTTCATGGAGAAGTACGGCGCGAAAGAAGCCCTCGGCAAGGTCATCGCAATCAGCGAAGCTCGCGAACTCGCGCCGGCCCTGACGTCGCTCGTGGTTGGAAGCCGCATCGCTGCGGGCATGGCAGCAGAGCTCGGCTCGATGGCGGTGACAGAGCAGATCGACGCGATCCGCGCGCTCGGCGCTGATCCCATCCGTAAGCTTGTGGTCCCGCGCATCACCGCGAGCATGGTGATCATGCCCCTCATCGCCACGATCGCGCTTCTCCTCGGACTCACCGCGTCGATGGTGGTCGCGCGGGTGTCGTACGGGATTCCGATGCCGCAGTTCATCGCCGCAGCGCTCGATGGCGTGACGATGCAGGACTACCTCTCGGGCCTCAGCAAACCACCTTTCTTTGGGTTTCTCGTGGCGGTGCTCGGTTGTCACTACGGCATGACAACGCGAGGCGGAACCGAAGGCGTCGGGCGCTCGACGACTCGCTCCGTGGTCGTCGTTTCGATCACCGTTCTCGTGGCGGACGCGGTGTTGACGCAGCTATTTGTCGCGCTCTGATGTATCAACCCTTCGCTCGGATTCGGCGCGTGCTTGCGGCCATGCTCGTTCTCACGGGCCTGACCGGTGCGGTGGTTTGGGATGCGATTCGTCGGCAGACCGCCGTGGACCAAAACGTCGTGCGCACGCTCGGATGGGCCGACCTCGCACTCTCGTCAGGCGCGCGGTGGCTTCGGCATCCGAGCCAGGTTGAAGCGGAGGCTCCTTTCAGTGATCTTCCCGCAGCGCTCGACGTGGATCCCGCGGGGGCACTGATCGGACCCCCGGAGCCGCGATGACGCTCCGTCGTCAACGCGCCCTTTGGGACTACGCGCTGGGTGGGCTTGCTCGCCGGCGTCGTCGCACGCTCGCGATGACGATGGGCATCACGCTGATCATCGGCCTCTACGGGAGCGCGCTCTTTCTCAGCGAGTCACTGCGGGAGGAGTGGCGTGCGACCCTGGGCGCGACGCCCGACCTCGTGGTGCAGCACATGATCGGAGGGCGTCCGGCGTTGATCGAAGAGGGCGCGACCTTCGGCGTCGCGGATGAACCCGGCGTCGCATCGATTGCGCCGCGCGTGTGGGGCTACGTCTTCGTCGAAGCGATCAGCGCCAATGTCACCGTGGTGGCGGCGGCTGAAAACGACGCGCGCTACGCGACGAGTCTTGCGAGCGGTCGGCCCTTGGACCACGACGCGGAGGTGCCTGAGGCGGTGCTCGGAGAGGCGCTCGCGGCTCGCTTCGGGCTGCAGGCCGGCGATCGAATGGCGCTTCCCGCGGCGGATGACGAGACGCTCGTGCTCGAGGTGGCAGGGATCTTCAGTACGGAAAGCGCGCTCCATTCCGCGGACGTGCTTCTGACGAACGCGTCGACCGCCCGTGCGCTCCTAGGGATTCCGGAGGGCCAGGCAGCGGACATCGCGATTCACCTTCGCCGCCCGGAAGAAGCCGCGATCATCAGTGCGCGCGTGCGGGATGCGTTCATTGGTGCGCGCGTGATCGAACGCGACTCGCTCGTGCGGACCTACGAGCTGACCTTCGACGGGCGCGCCGGGTTGCTCTCGGTGTTGCTGCTCCCCTGTCTTGCTGCCTTGCTTCTGCTGGTGTGGGATCGCCTCACGAGCCTTGGAGATCTCGAGCGGCGAGAGATCGGCGTTCTCAAAGCCATCGGTTGGGAGACCCGAGACGTGCTAGCGGCGCGCCTGTGGGAGTCGGCAACGATCGCGTTTGCGGGTGTGTGGCTGGGTCTGCTTCTCGCGTACGTGTACGTCTATGTGGCCGGCGCGCCGGGCATGGCGGGGGCGCTCTTTGGCTGGAGCTCGCTTTACCCTGACTTTGATCTTCGTCCGGCGGTGCGCGCCGATCACATTTGGTCCCTCATCGGCGTCGTCGTCGTGCCCTTCCTCGGTGTCAGTCTAATTCCAACCTGGCGGGCGGCGACGCTCGATCCGGACGAGGCCATGCGATGAGCGTCGTCGTGGTGGACGGCGTCAGCAAACGCTACTTCGACGGCGGCGCGCGCGTGTGGGCCGTCCGCAACGTGTCCTGTGCGATCGAAAAGGGAACGCTCACGATTCTTCAAGGGCCGAGTGGCTCCGGGAAGACGACCCTACTCGGGCTCATGGGCGGGCTGGTGACTCCGACCCAAGGGAACGTGGAGCTCATGGGGAAGTCCATTGCGCGCATGCGAGATCATCACCGAACGCGTTGGCGGCGAGAGCATGTGGGCGTGGTCTTTCAGGACCTGGCGCTTCTTCGTGGGATGAGCCTTCTCGAAAACGTGCTCCTGCCACTCGTTCCCGACGGAGGGGCGCGCAAGGAAGACGTGTCGCGGGCGGAGTCGCTGCTGGAACGCTTTGGGCTTGGAGCGAAGCGCGACGCCCGCGTGGAGACATTGAGCGGTGGTGAGCAGCAGCGCGGGGCGCTCGCGCGGGCGTTCCTTCGAAGCCCGTCGGTGCTTCTCCTCGATGAGCCGACCGCGCACGTGGATGCGGCGAACGCCGAGCGTATCGTGGCGCAGGTTGCAACGCTCCGCGACGAGGGGCATGCGATCGTGGCTTCGACGCACGACCCGCGCCTTTCGGACGACCGACGCGTCGATCGGGTGATTCGTCTTCGAGGCGGAACGACGGAAGCGGGCGAAGAGGAGTAGGGTTAGGGATCGAGGGACGCGAGCGTGGCCGCGTCGACCTCGCCCGGGGCGATCACCCGGCCGCCGTGGTCCCGCACGAAGACATCCGCCTGCACGCGGTTTTCGACGGGCACGAGGTCGTCGCCCATCGGACTGATCACATCGGAGCCGACGACGAAGAGGATGCGTTCGATCTCACGTCGTTCGGAGCTGTAGTACTCGGTGACCCATCCACCTTCGCGTCCCTGTTCGGCGCGCCAGCGTAGGAGGCACTTCGGTGAGTCGAAACGCGTGTCGCCGAGCCCGCTTAACCACGCCGGCGCGGTGCCGACCAGCATTCCGCAGCGGGCGCAGCGTTCGGCTGCGGGGGCGTCACCACAGGCCAAGACGAAGAGTCCCAGAAGAAGGAGTCGCGTCATGGGAGAAGCGAGGCTCCTCCGGTGATCCATGCAAAGCGCAGCACCGGGACCAGGGCAAGAACGACGACGGCGAACCAGCTCGCGGCGCCCCAGCGGCCGAGGCTTCGCTGGAGGGTTTGAATGGCGTCAGGTCCGGCGGTGCGGCGCGCGAGCTCGATGACACCCGCGGACACGCCGAGGGTGGTGGCGGCAAAGAGAGCGCCGAAGAGCGGCCAGCCGATGCCCCCGACGTCCGCATGAAGAAGGCAAAAGGGGCAGAGATGGTGGGGCGTTTCGTATGCGTGGGGTGCGACGTAGAGAAGGACGGCGGGGAGCATCGCGGCGCCGGCAGCAAGGGAGAGAAAGGCGCCGGCGATCGCGGCACTCCGTTGGGGTTTGCGCTGGGTCCAGAGGAGCGTTGCGGACGCCAGAAGACCGAGCGTGAGCGCGGCGATGAAGAAGGTTTGTCCGTGGGAGGATCCGGACGCACCCCAGCGGCCGAGCGCCCCTCCGTCGAGGCCGACCGAGCAGCAGGAGGCGACGACGTCGAAGTCGAGCTCAGCGGCGAAGCGCGTGAACACCCCGAGGTCGAGCCACACGAAGGGGACGACGGCGAAGAGCGCGAGGAACTTTGTTCGCGTGAGGTCCGGTGCGAAGAGCTGGAGATCGAGGCGGTGGAGGATCAACCAGAGAGAGCAGGCGAGGGCGGCGAGGCTTGCGGTGACGACGGGCCAGAAGCCGACGGCGGTGGAGTCGAAGACGCCCCAGGCGCACATCGCGCCGCGAATGGAGTCGGCGCTGCGATCGGCGGCGAGGACCGTCAGGACAAGGCTCATCAGCGCGAGCAGGAGACCGGCTTGGACCAGGGTGGCGACGAGTTCGGCGCGGCGCTCGAGGGCGAGCTGTCCTTCGTTCGTGGATCCGACCCTCCAGCGGCGAAGGACCTGGACGGCGACGTAGACGGCGGCGACGCAGAGAAGTGCTGCGACGAGTCCGCTCAGGAGGCGGGCGAGCAGCCAGGGCCGACTTAGCGCGTCCACCTTCGTACCCTGGCGCTGTCTGAGGAGGGCAGCAAGAGGCGGATTGTCGCGGCGGCCTGATGCCGATGTCCACAATTATGGTTGTCTTTGATTGTCCAAGTGCTCTTCTGTCGAGCTGAGCCTTTCGCTGGCGCTTGGACGGTTGTCGATGTCCATAATTATGGTTGTCTTAGATAACGGACCTGAGGCAGTCAGCCGGATGGAACCTGTCCGGAACCGAACCAAACCTGTGAGCGGGGTGCGGCGGTGCGTGAACCCCGAAGCGGAGCTTGCGAGCCTGGAACAAGCCACCGAAACGGCAGGGTGCGACTGCCAGGCCACCGAGGCGGCCGGAGGATGGTGGATCTTCCTCGTGTGGGCTGGACGGCGAAAACGAGAGGCGCCCCGGCTCGAAAGACGGCGCGCCTCTTGAGACTCAGCGCTTGCGCCGGCGCATGGCGACGAGCGCGAAGAGCCCGAGCAGACCCCACGGGGCGGGTTCGTTAGACGCACCAACCGTGCGGCAGCTGCAGCCGCCGTCCGACATTCGGCGTCCGGTGGTGGTGCCGCTGTCCGTGTCGTCGGTGCCGCCGTCGCCGGGCGGCCGACCGGGATCACCAGCATCGCCGTCGGTGCCCCCATCCATGGTCTCCACGCCCCCGTCCGTTTCGCTCGAGAACATGTCCGACTCACAGGAACCCAACTCGCAGACCTCGCCGTTCGGACATTGCGCGCTCTCGCACGCGTCGACGCAGCCGCGTCCGTCCACGCACACGAATCCTGCGTCGCAGGTCACGCCAAGGCAGGAGGTCGGCAGGCACGCTCCGTCTGGCATGCATGTTTCACCCGGGCCGCAGTCGAGGTCCGGACCACACTGCGCCACACACTCGCCCTCGGAGCATACGCTGCACTCCGGGTCGCATGCGACGCCCTCGCAGAGGTCGAGGCAGCGACCGGCGCGGCATGACTGGCCGATCGGACAGGTCACCCCCGAACAAGCGTCCGCGCATTCACCCGCAACACAGCGCTGTCCAGGCGGGCACTCCTCGACATCTTCACAGCCGATGTCGACGCAGCGACCGTCTTCCGTGCACACCTGGCTCGGCGGGCAGCCGCCCTCGAAGCAAACGTCGACGCAGACGCCTCGGTCACAAACGGCGGTCCCTCCGCCGCAGAGGCTGCCTTCATCGACGGATCCGTCGCAGTCGTTGTCGAGGGAGTCGCAGGTTTCGTCGGTCATGCCGACGATGGGCTGGCACTCGGTACCCATTCCCACGCACTGCGTGATGCCTTCACCGCAGACGCCCATCATGCCCGTGCTGCAGGACTCGCCCGCATCGGGACAGAGCACGGTGCCGCTTCGAATCTGAAAGCGCCACACGCCGGCTTCGCCGATGTTCGACATCTCGCACATCTGCTGTGCGATTCCAGGCTCGCGGCTTCCTGGGAGCATGATGAAGTCGCGCGAGTTGCCGGCATCAAAGCCGCTCTGGGCTTCCGTTCCCCCAAAGCCGCCCGAGCCGCTCGACGCATCGCCCGTCTCCCACTCGCAGCGGTTGAAGCGAAACTCGACGTCGAAGTCGGTGGCTCCGCCGCCGCAGCTTGGGACCGCGGTGAGAATCAGCTGGAAGGTCATGACCCGGTCTTCGTGGCACGCGAAGTATCCGGTGTTGTCCCACGTGACGACCATGCGACCGGGCTCGAGGAACCACCAAACGCCGTTGTCTTCGGGGTTTTCGCAGGTGCCGGGCGTCCCGGTGGGGCCGCAGGTGCCGCTTGGCCGAATGTCCGCGCGAATGTCGACGTCCGCCCAATAGGGCGCGATCATCGGCCGGTTGGCGACCGGAAACGGATTCGGCGTGAAGGTGCTCAGCGGTCCGCTAAACGTGATGTTGCCGTTCGTGTTCACGTAGACGCTCGTGTGCACGTCGTCGAAGAACTGCAGACCCGACGGGAACGCGGACCGAAGGTCGATCTCGCGCGATGAGCCATCGTCGTTGGGATGGAGGCAGTCGGTGCCGAAGTCCTCCGGGCCGCCGAGGCCTGAGAACAAGGGGGCGCCGGTGTATCTCATCTGCGCGTGGGTGGTCGAAGAAAGCGCTGTCGTGGAGGCAAGCGCCGCGGCGGCGCAAAGAATCGAGAGACGTCGCATGGGGAGGAGTCCTTTGTGAACCGTTGAAGAGCGATCCGCTCTGCGGTGGGCACTGCGAACAATGCACACCGAAGAACGGGGGAGCCGAAGCTCCCCCACGTCTTCACGGGGTGATGATCACGTCGTCGACGCCGAAGCCTTCTTCGTTCGTCGTCGCGTTCGAGTTCAACACGAAGCGGAGGCGGACCAGCTCAACGCCGGCGGTGCCGCTCATCGTGATCGAGGCACGGCGCCATTCGCCGCTCGCGCCGCTCACGCCATCCCAGAAGTCCCCGAGGATGTCGTTGTACCAGTTGGTTCCTTCGCCGAAGGTCCCGAGCTTCTCCCACGTGATTCCACCGTCGGTCGTGATCTCGACGAACACGTGGTCGTTGGTGGGTTCGAGGTCGAAGATGCGCGAGAAGCTCAGCTCCGGATCCATCGCCACGGCGGAGAAGTCGAAGCAGGGCGAAACCAGCTGCGACATCTCGCTGTTGTTGTGATCCGCGTTGAGGTCGGTCACCCAGGCGTTGACGCCCGAGTCCGCGTTCGAGATGAACGAGTCGCTCGGCTCGCCCCACTCCCAGCTGCTGTTCTCGCCGGTCGTGAGCCACCCGCCGTCGTCGGCCTCGAAGGTCTCGAGGTAACGCATGCCGAGCGGAATCGCGGCCACGGTAGCAAGGGTCGCCGTGTTGTTGGACAGGTCCTCATCGCCAGCGGCGTCGACCGAGACCTCGAGGCTCATCGAGGCGGCAATCTCCGCCACGAAGGAATCCCCCGGCTCGAGCGCCGCCGTGATTCGCGTCGTTTCCATGGTGCCGTCCACGTTGGTCGTCAGATCGAAGAAGCTCACCGGCGCCGAGCCGACGTTGGTGACCGTGACGACGCCGGCGGAGCAGCGTTCCCGACTCGTGGCCGCCTCGACCTGAAGGTCGGGCGCCGGCGGTGCGATGAGAATGTCGTCGATGCCGAAACCTTCCCGCACGGCGCTTCCGTCGCTCGAAAAGTTGATTCGGATACGCACGTCGGCTTCACCAGCAAGCCCCGTGAGTACCGTCGACGCGGTGACCCAACCGTCCGTGTCGCCATCCCACCAGTCGTTGATGGTGTCGTTGTACCAGTTGAGCGCTGAGGGGCTGCCCAAGAGACGCGAGAACGACATCCCTCCGTCCGTCGAGACTTCGACCCATCCTTCGTCACAACAGCCTTCGGTTTCGTAGTTCAAGCTGAATGAGAGAACTGGGTCATTCGGCGCACCACTCAGGTCGATCGCCGGCGATTCGATGTAGCTATTCTCGCTGTTCGAATAGTCGCCGGAGAGGTTCGTAACCCACGCTCCCGTGCCGCTTGCGGCCGCTGGAATCTCGGTGCCCGCAGGTTCGCCGAACTCCCAGCTGTTGGCCGTGCCGGAGCGAACGCCGGACGTCCATCCGCCGTCGCCGCCTTCGAAGTCCTCCTGATAGAAGGTCGGAGGCGTGGTGCACTCGCCGCCAACGCACTCGCCGCTCGCACAAATCGCGGCGTCCATGCACATCGTGCCACCCGGGCAGAGCGAGCAGGTCGGTCCACCGCAGTCGATGGCCAGCTCGTCGCCGTTCTGGATGCCGTCGCGGCAGCTGATGCACGTTCCCACGCTGCAGATGTTCGACGCGCAGTCGACGTCATCGGTGCAGGCGAGACCGTCGTCGCAGCCGTCGCAGGTACCGCCGCAGTCGACGTTGACCTCGCCGGGATCGAGCTCGCCGTTCGAGCAGAGCGCTTGCTTCACGAAGATGAACCAGGCGCCGCCCGTGCCGACCGTGGCACCGCACTGATCGACTCCGTCGTCCTCACCCCAGTCGGTGTCGGTCGTGTCGTCCATGCCACCACCGTCGAAGTCGACCGTGAAGTCGCTGTCGGTGTCGCAGACGTCCTCGCCCTCGAAGCCATTCGAGTCGCTCCAGGGGCTTCCTTCGGGAAGGACGTCACCCGTGAGGATGTTGCGGCGCTCAGGCGAGCCGTTTCCAACGAGGTCGCTGCCGGGGAAGAAGCACGTGTCTGCTTCGTCCGGACCGGCGGTGATGATGTCGTACCAATCGTTCCCGTAGAACGCGAGGTCCACGTCGAAGCCCGCGGAGGTCACGTCCGCCTTGCAGGCAAAACGAATGTCCGCGCTCGCACCGACGACCGGACGCATGCCCCCCCAGATGGCGAGGTTCGTCATCGTCGGCGACAGGTTCTGCAGCTCCATAAAGTAGTCGCCGGAGATGTCATCGGGCGGCTCCTCGGCGGACGCGGCCACGAGGGTCCATCCGCCACCGTCCGTTTCCATGTCGCAATAAACCTGGAAAGTCGGCCCCGCGGGGTCCGGTTGAATCTCGTAGGTGCCGCTCGGAAGCGTCGGGTCATCGAGGAGGATCTCGAGGCAGGTTCCGCGACCCGCAACGCAGGTCATGTCCGGCCCGCAGTCGCGCGAACCGCAGTCGGCGTCCGCCATGCACATGTCACCCGACGGACAGCCAACGCAGCTACCGCCGCAGTCGACGTCGGACTCGTCGCCGTTCTGAATGCCGTCCTCACAGCTCGTGCAGGTACCGCCATCGCAGCGAAGCGAGAAGCAATCCTCGTCCAAGGTACAGACGGTGGTGTCAGGACAGCCGGGGCACTCGCCACCGCAATCCACAGCGACCTCGCCGGGATCGAGCGCATCGTTTCGACATTCATCGGTGATGCAACGGTTGTCGATGCAGTCGCTCATGGCGCAGTCGGAGTTCATCCCGCAGCGAAGACCCGGTGCACACGGAGCGCAGTCGGGGCCCCCGCAGTCGAGGTCGGTTTCGTTGACGGTCCGCTCCCCATCAAAGCAGTGATCGGCGACGCAGAAGCCGCCCGTGCACATGCCCTCTGCACAGTCATCTGGACCGGCGCATCCTTCGCCGAGACCACATCCTTCGCAGTCCGGACCACCGCAGTCGGTTCCTGTTTCCATTCCGTTTCGGATTCCGTCGGTGCAGCGGGCAGGCTGACAGGTGCCGCCGATGCAGACCGCGCTCTCGCAGTCAGCGCTGATGGCGCAGGACCGGCCGTCCGCGCAGCGGTCGAAGCACTCGGTTCCGCCGCAGTCGACATCCGTCTCTTCGCCGTCGACGACCCCGTTGGTGCAGGGGCCCATCATCATCATCGCGTCGGACCCGGCGTCCATCGCTCCGGAGTCGCCCGGGGCGGCGTCTTCGCCGCTGTCGGTGCCCGAATCCATTGGGGTATCTGCGTCCTCGCGCACGGCCGCATCAATTCCGACATCTGGCGCATCCGCTGCGTCCGACGCATCCGCTGCGTCGGTCTGCGCGTCGACGATGCCGCCGTCGGTCTCCGGGCCACTGTCCACGGAGCCGCGGTCATCGTCACCGCAACCAAGGCCTACGGACAATAAGAGTGCAAAAATTGTACATCGCTGCATGAAATACTCCAGCGCAGCTGGGGCGGACGCCGCCTGCCACGCTGAGGGCTCTAAAGTCCCTCGATGATTGAATATTGCGTGCACCGCGCGGATTTCCGCGGGTGTCACTTCGAACTCACACACAAAACCAAATCGAGGTGTTCCAGACCTCGATCCACCAGCCCTCTATCTAGACTGTGTGAGACCACGCGGCAAATGGAGCATCGCTTTGGTGGGGATTAGCCGGGCGGGGTCCGGCTGCCGCGACTCAGGCGGCTCACGAAATCCGTGGGAGTTGGTCGCTTTGAAAGAGCGCAGGAAATTTCCTTTGAAGCTACGCGCGTTCTGCGATGCGCCGGACGACGACGCTCGCTGCCGCGAGACCAAACGCGCCGGTGACGAAGCTTGCAGATCCGTCGATGCGCGCGCGTCGGTCGCAGTCGTGCATTCCGTTCTTGCCGCCGGGGCAAACGCAGCGGAAGCCTTCGCCTTCGTCGTACGCGGGTGGGGTGGGGTCGATGGGTTCCTCGATGCTGAAGACCGCGGGGACGCCGATGGGGGCGTCGAGGTTCAAGCGGTGTTCCTTGCGGAGGATCTTTCGAAGGGCGCGAGCGAACGGGTCGATGCGCGTCTCACTGAGGTCGGCGACCTGGATCTTGGTTGGATCCATTCGTGCAGCGGCGCCCATGCAGCTTACGACCGGGATCCCTCGGCGAAGGCACGAGGCGACGAGGTGTGCTTTGGCGGTGAGGTTGTCGATGGCGTCGACGACGAAGTCGACGTCTTGGAGGAGGGCGTCGCTGGCGCTTTGTTCGTAGAAGCGCGGGACCGCTTCGATCGCTGAGGTGGGGTGGATGAGGCGGAGGCGCTCGGCCATGACGTCGACCTTCACCTTGCCGACCGTGCCCTTCATGGCGTGGAGCTGGCGGTTGCTATTGGTGATGCAGACTTTGTCGAAATCGATGAGGCGGAGGCGTCCAACCCCGCTGCGGGCAAGGGCCTCGGCGGCGAAACTTCCAACGCCGCCGACGCCGATGACTGCGACGTGGGCGTCCATGAGCCTTCCGAGACCCGGCTCGGTAAAGAGGCGCGCGGCGCGATCGAACCGGCGGTGGGTGCGGTAGGGGGTCTCGACTTCGGCCGCGTCGGTGGCGGTGACCATGGGGAGAGCCATGGGGGGAAGATAGCTCGGGTTCTCGCGTGTGCATTCGGATGATGAGAATCGTGGCTATGGTTGGCCGGTGGAATCGCAGGTACTCGGACGGCCGGGCTATGTCGTTTTGCATGGGCGGGCGAAGGACTCTCGGGGCCAGCGAGCCGCAATGATCGCGATCGCGCGGGCGTTTCGAACCAAGAGGCGGGTGCTTTCTCCGGTCTCGCTGACTCGTTTTGATCAGCAGCAGACGACGCGCTGGCACGTGGACGGAGGACCGGACGCGAGCGTTCTGGTTTTGGGCTACGAGCCGACCGAGGTGCGGAGTGAGGTCTACGTTTGTGATCTCGGTCGGGTTGCTGCGCGGCTCGGTACGGACCTGGTCGATGCGGCGATGCGAGCACAGCGGGGCGAATGTGATCCGTGGATTGCGGAGCTTGGGAAGCGTCTCCCGCTGCGTTTCGACGACTATCCGATCGTGGTGCTGAACAACTCGGTCGACCGGTCGGGCGGGGTCCTTCATCGGGCCCGAGTGGAGGCGAAGCCGTCTGCCTCGCGGGTGGTGAACTCGGCGCTTTTTGCCCTCGCGGAGCGAGCGGAGTGGGGCGATGAGGCGGCGGCGTTTCTGACCGCGAACCCCGCGCCCTGACGCGCAGGATGGTTGAGGCGCGAACGTTGATGCGCCGCGATGTCAACAAAATCAGGTCGGCTGCAATTCGACGGCGTTGGCGGGCTGCAATTCGACGGTGTTGGAGGGGCGCGCTGGAGGAATCCCGTCTCGCTGGAAGGCGCCTGTGTCCATAAATTTGGTTGTCCTCGATAAGCGATCGCGCTCGGTCTTGATAAGTGATCGCGCTGGATTGATCGCGGAGCGTTCGGCTCAGGGCGTGAGGCGCAGTTCGGGAATTGGCTGACGGTCGCGGTCGCAGTTGGGAACGCTTCGTTGGCATCGCCGTAGGAGTTCGGGTTGTTCGTCGACTCGGCGATGGGCGAGGAACGCGGCGCGGGCGCCTTCGTGATCCTCGGAAAGAGCGTCGAAAGCGAGGGACTGGCTTCGGAGGAGGTCGGGGTGACGCGGGGCAAAGCGCAGGCCAGCCTGGGCGGCTTCGAGGGCCCCGGCGTCGTCGCCAGCGCTGCCCCGCGCGCGGGCTAGGTCACGAAAGAGGGAGGCGTCGCCGTGCGTGACCTCGGCGGCGGCTGCGTAGGCTTCGGCGGCCTCCGCCCATTGCCACACCTGTGCGTACGCGTCGCCTCGGGTTCGCGCGATCGCGGGATGTCCCGCGAGAAGGGTCTCCGCTTCGTCGAGGTGTTCCAGCGCTTCGGTGAGGCGTCCCTGACGGCCCGCGACCCGGCCAAAGAGAACGAGCGTCGCGGCGCGTTCGGCGTCGGTGGCGGCGGCAGTGAGTGCCCGCTCAAGCACCGGGCGCGCTTCGCCGAGGCGCTCCTGAACGGCGTGGGTGAGGCCAAGGGCGTAGTCGTAGAACCGCCGGAAACTCGCGCGGGCGCCGCTCGTCTGCGCCACGGCGTGACCCTCTGCGCCAGCGCCCGCATTCACAGCGCCCGCATTCACAGCGCCCGCATTCACAGCGCCCGCATTCACAGCGCCCGCATTCACAGCGCCCGCATTCACAGCGCCCGCATTCACAGCGCC
>JBCDAA010000193.1:0-16338 GCA_039186435.1 Myxococcota bacterium
CCAAAACTTCGCGGATCTTGCCGAAATACTTACGAAGACGTTTCTGACCGAGAAATGTCTGTCCCATGCGCTATCGCACTCCATCTTTGTCTGCTCGCATACCGCGAGGGCGTCTCCCGCCTCGGCCGCGATCTCATGTCCGACTACGCGCTCCTGGTAGCGCTCCGCCTGCTCCGTCACGCGGCGGTTCATCCACCGGACGTCCGGTCACTTCGCAGCCGCCGGCGAAACCACAGCGCCCCCGAGCGTGAGGCGGTCGAGGCGTTTCTTGGCGCTCCGCTCGTCGGCGGCTCGCCCCACGCGGAGCTCGTTCTTGCGGACGACGTTCTCGACAGCGCCACCGTGGGTGCCGACGCGGAGCTCGCGGCGTTCTTTCGCGGGCTCCTCGGACCCGGCGCGCCCAGCGAGCCACCGAGCACCCTCGATCGCGTTCGGAGCGTGATCGCGGACAGCCTCCTGCACGGTGCGCCGAGCCTTCCAGAGGTCGCGCGAAGTCTGGCGGTAAGCACCCGAACCCTCCAGCGACGGCTCGCCGCAGAGCAGGCGTCGTTCAGCGATGTCCTCGACGACGTGCGACGCGAACGTGCCGCCCGCTACCTGCGCGAACCGACCCTCTCAATCGCCGAGGTCGCGTACTTGCTCGGCTACACGGAGCACGCCTCGTTCTACCGCGCGTTTCGACGCTGGTACGACCAGACGCCCGCTGAGTTCCGCGCCTCCGTTGCCTAGCCCTGGGTCGACGTGCGATTCCTGGACGCAATGGAGATACGATCGGTCCGCCCGGAAGACGCCGCCACCATCCAAGCGATCTACGCGCCCTTCGTGAACGACACGGCGGTCTCCTTCGAGCAAGAGATTCCGTCCGTTGCCGAGATGGCCGGCCGCATCGCTGCGCTGGTGCCGCACTTTCCCTACCTGGTCGTCGAGGACAACGAAGTCCTCGGCTATGCCTACGCATCACCGCATCGCAAGCGCGCCGCGTATCGCTGGTCCTGCGAAGTCAGCGTCTACCTCGCCCCAAGCGCACGCGGAAAGGGCGTCGGCCGAACCCTCTACGCAGAACTCTTGGCGCAGGCGCGCTCCCACGGACTTCTTAACGCATACGCCGGCATCACGCTGCCGAACGACGCCAGCGTCGGCCTCCACGAATCTCTCGGTTTCGAAGCCATCGGGGTGTATCGCGACGTTGGATACAAACTCGGCAGGTTTTGGGACGTCGGCTGGTGGGGGCTGCGACTCGCTGAGCCCGAAGGATCCCCGCGCGAACCTGGCACGTAGCAAAGCAATCTCGCGTATCGTCTCCCTCGATGTCCATCGACCACGCCAACGAAGCACGGATCGCGGCCCAGGCGCTCCAGGAGGGCGACCGCAAGCACGCGATGCACCACGCCGCCAACGCGCTCTTTGCGACCGTCGGGGAGGACACCTACCTCACGCTTTTGCACTCGATCGCGCCGACGATCGATCAGATTCAGAACCTCCTCGAAGGCGACAACTCCGATCGCCTGCTCACCGCCAAGAGCGTTCTTCTTCACCTCGTCGGTCGAGATCACGAAGCGCTTCCGCTCCTCGCGCAGATCGCCAACTTTCGCCGCGACCTCGCCTACGAGCGGTGGCTCGCCCCGTGGATCGCTAGCGCGAGCGGCACCCTCCACGCGCGCGAGTTCGCCAACTATCTCCTCGCGCCCACCCGCACCAACCTGGGCCGTCTTCGCCTGCGTCCGGCCGAGGTTCGCTTTGCCGCACGCGTCGCCCTCGTCGCCGATGCGCTTCTTCACCGACAGGACGTCGGCGCCGACTCCACGCTCCTCTCGGTACTCTCGTCGGTCTACCGGCGCGCGGGCCGCCTCGACGACGCGGTCGCCGCCGCAGAACGTTCCCTGGCGGTGGAAGCGAGCTTCTTCGGATACACGGGCCTGGCCCTCGCGGAGCGAACGCGACGTCGTTATGACGAAGCGCGCGCTGCCTTCGAGGCCGGGGCGAAGGTCGATCCGAGCGCCGAGCTGACGGTTTCCGCGGACCTCGGTCGCATTGCGTGGGAAGCCGGCGACCTGGACGACGCGCGCGAGCGCTTCACGGCCCTAAGCCGCGCGACCCCCGACGATCCGGAAGCGAAGATCGGTGCAGCATGGCTTCAACACGCGCGACCGGCGACAGGATTTGGCGCGACGTTCAAGCGCTGGACAACCGGCGACTCGTCCGGTCAGGGCGCGACCTTCGAAACGCAGGTTGGTCGACCGCTGCTTCCCGATGACACGGTGCTGATTCCTCAACCCTGGATCGGCTGGCTGCCGGAGAGCAACGACGCCACGATCAACACGGCGCGGCAAGTTCTGGAAAAGGACATCGACCCTTCGGGATTGCGGATGACGGTGTCGCATCTCGAAGCCCCCTCCGTTCGACTGGCGATGGCGATGCTTCAGGGCTCCACCGATCTGGGGGTCGTCAACTACAGCGCGAGCGAGGTTCCCACCCCCGACATCCGACTCCCGCGCACTAAGGTTCCCTTCGTTCTTTGGACCTACGATGACAACACGCCCTCGGCGGGGTTGCCGGCGCCTTCGGAGGAGGTGCGCGCCGCCGTCGACGAGCTCGCGCGCCTCCCCTTCTACCTCCCGCGATGGTGGGATCGCGCGAAGGAAGCCGGTCGACGTCTCGGCCCCGCCCGCGCGGAAGAGCTCTGCGCCGCGATGGTCCACCCAACCCTCTCGAGCGAGTTCACCCCTTGGGTTTGGCTCCAGCGCACGCAGATCGCAGCGGCGCTACTGGTCGCGCACGTGGACGATGGCTGGGATTCCTCCGCACGTCGCCGGGCGCTTGTCAGCATTCTCGAAGGGCCCCTCGACTGGGTCGTCGATGCGGCGGTCGTTGCCCTCGTACAGCTCGCCCTCGACGAACCGGATCATCTCCCCGCGATCCGGAGCTCCCTCGAACTCCTCTGGGACCAGAAGCCGAGCAGCGGCCACGTCTGCTGGGCGGAGGTCTTCGCGGTGACCTATCCCCGCCTGCCCGATGTCAGCCAGCACTACATTCAACTCTGTGAAGAGTGGCTGAACCCGCCCAGCGAAGGCAGCGACTACAGCCACTGACCGAGTGTTCTTGAGCGTGAGGCGAGGGGCGGATCGCGTAGCGGCGACGGGGTTGTGTTCGAAGCCTCGGTTGAAGTTCTGGCGAGGGACGTCCGACATCAGATATATGCGGTCAGCCTCGTACGACCTCGTCTGCATCGGAAGTGGCCCAGCCGGCCAGCGCGCAGCCATTCAAGCCGCCAAACTCGGCAAGCGGGTGGCCGTGATCGAAAAGGATCGCTGCGTGGGCGGTGGCTGTCTGCGTGACGGAACGGTCCCGAGCAAAACGCTCCGCGAAGCCGTCCTTTCGGAGCGAACGCGCGTCGACGACGACGACGGGCTCGGCTTCGCCCCGCGGCGCCAGGTCCAGGCCTCAGATCTTCTCCGGCGCGTTTCTCACGTGCGTCGCGCGGAGTCGAGCGTCGTACGCGACCAGCTCCAGCGGAACGGCGTCAACATCATCGTCGGCACCGGGCGCTTCGTAGACCCGCATCGGATCTCGATCGACACGCCGGACGGCACCCACGAAGTCGAAGCGGCGCATGTGCTCATCGCGGTGGGTACGCGCCCCGCCCTTCCTCGCGGCATCGATGCGACCGGTCCGTTGATTCTCTGTGACGCGGTCCTCAACCTCGAGGCGCTCCCCAAACACCTCGTCGTGATCGGCGCAGGCGTGATCGGCATTGAGTACGCATCGATGTTCGCAGCCCTCGGCGTGAAGGTGACCGTCATCGATCGACGGTCGGCGCCCCTCGAGTTCCTGGACAGTGAGATTCGCGACGAGCTCGTCCATCAGCTCCGTCGCGCGCGGGTGACCTTTCGCGGCGGCGAATCCGTCCGGGACGTCGACACTTCCCAAGGTCTCGCTCAAGTCCAGCTGGAATCGGGCAAGGTGATCACCGGCGACCTCGCGCTCTTTTCCATCGGGCGCCAGGGCGCGACGGATCGAATCGGTCTCGAACACGCGGGCCTCGAGGCCGACGCGCGCGGCCGGCTCACTGTCGACGCGTCCTTTCGGACCTCGCAACCGCATATCTACGCAGCGGGCGACGTCATCGGCTTTCCTTCGCTCGCCGCGACTTCCGCGGAGCAAGGGCGCCGCGCCGCTCGGCACATGTTTGGGGTCGATCGCGGCACGATGCCCGAGCACTTTCCCATCGGCATCTACTCGGTTCCGGAGGTCTCCATGGTCGGCGCAACCGAGGAGACGCTCACCGCCAATTGCGTGCCCTACGAGTCCGGGCTCGCACGCTTCGGCGAGAGCGCGCGGGGCCAAATCGTCGGCGACGAGGAAGGCCTTCTGAAGCTGCTCTTTCATCGCGAAGACGGGAAGCTTCTCGGCGCGCACATCGTGGGCACTGGTGCAGCCGAGCTCATTCACACGGGCCAAGCCGTCCTCGCCCTCGGCGGGGGCATCGACTACTTCCTCGACACCGTCTTTAACTACCCAACGTTTGCGGAATGCTACAAAGCCGCCGCGCTCAACGCCGCGAACAAACTCTCCTTCGCCGAGCGCTACTGCGAAGCGAGTTAGCGGCGATCGTTCGGAATTAGGCAGGACCCGTCCGGGCAGGTGTCCACCACTTCACCTCCTGGACGAAGAAAGCGATCCAGCTGCTCGATCACCGGCGCGGCGAAACGAAGATCGCCGTGGGCGGTATTTTCTTCCACCGGCTCCCGCGTCCCAATCGGAACTTCCTCCACGTCGTCGAGCTGATAGATCACGTAGGCGCTCGGCGCGCTTTCCCGCGTGAGCTCCAGGCCGAAGGGCTCGTACACGCTCGACGCGAGAGCCGGAAGCCCGAGGGTGCGAGCGGCGATATCACTCGCTGCGTTGTTGACCTCCACGTCGTAGCGCGAGGTCTGATAGAGAACGCGCGGTGTCTCCCCGCCAACGAGACGCGTCTCGCGAAAGAGAAAGGGGGCGTAGCTCGCAGGCTCCGCCAGGTCCCACATCGATTGCGACGAGACCACGAGCCAGTCACGGTCGAGGGTGTTTCGGTACCACACCGCGACCATCGCCTCGAAGGGCGAGAAGTCCGCGGAACGGCGCAGCATGAGGCTGTAGTTGATCGCACCCACCTGGAGCGCATAGGCGTCCACGTCCTCGCTCAGCGCGGCCAAGGTTGCCCCCATGATGCCGCCTTGGCTGATGCCGTAGTAGAAGAGCGGCTCTTCGTTCGAAAGCGCCGGCTCAAGCTCGCCGTCCACCTCCACCTGCATCTCCGGGAGCTCGCGACACGCGCCCTGAAAGACCTTCGTTAGCAAGAGGCTGTTGATCGTGCCCTGCATCAGGCGCTCCCCGATCATCGGAAAGTTCGCGAAGTCGGGGATCACCTGCGCGAGAACAGTCGGCGTGTCGCTCGAGAGGCCCCAGTAGGTCGTTCCGAACACAACGCGCTCGCCGAGATTGGCAATCGCGCGCGGTCCGCCCGACATGACCTGCGAGGCGGCGCCAAGCAGCCCGTGTCCATACATCAGTCCGGAGCCACTGCCGCGTCCTTCTTCCAGTCGGCGCACCACGCTCGTGGGGATGTACGCGTCGAAGGGCGCCTCGGCGGTCCCGTTATACTGAATGACGCCTGTTCCATCGCGGTTGGCAACACCGGCTGCTCCCGCTTCCGTCATGTAGAGGGGAACGGTGTAGGTCCCGCGAATGCGCCGAAACACGTCCTCCGCGGGCGCTTCGTCCACCACGTCGACGGTGCACGTCCCCACTCCATCGATGCCTTCCTCAACGCGCCGGAGAGCGTCGTCGCGGAGCGCAAGCAAATCCCCGCGGACGCTCGCACCGCTCGCCGTTCGAAACTCCCAGGCGACGAGAAGGTCCTCGCGTTCCACGCCCGCCGCCTCCAGCTCCGCGAACACGCCCTCCATGGTCGGACGCCGCGCCTCCAGACCCGCGACGTCTGTGGGCGTTCCATCCCGGAGCGCGCGAAAGTAGAGACTCGGCTCCACCTCTGCCCCGTCCATCGTTCGAAGCGTGCGCACCGCCGCGACATAGCGATGGTTCTCCTTCAGCCGCGTGGCGGGACGCAGGTAGAGCGTCGTGAGGTTCGGCGCACGCCGCGGCCATTCGTCCTCCTCGGCAAAGTGTGCGACGCGCTCCCCTGTTTCGGGGTCGATCAAGACGGTGCGGGAGTCGTCCAAGAGACTGTCGCGGATGTTGAGTTCGTTCGCGAGCGGCGTCGTATCCAACGTCCCGTCGAACGCGACGATCAGGCTCGTCATCGGACTGAAGCCGTCGAAGAGATTCCACGGCTGGGTGCTGGACGACGCCTGGCCGCGCATGTTCCGCGGCAGCATGTCCTGCTGAAGATTCACCCGAAACCCTGACTCCGTCGTCGCGTCGTCGGTCAGAAAATGCGACGAGGGATAGGGAAGCAGACAGTGGATCGGCAGGAGGTTCTCGCATTCCGGACGGTCTGCAACGATGCCTGCAGCGCCGTCGGTGGCGGCGTCTCTCGCACCGTCGGTCGACGCGTCGACGACGGAGTCGTCGTCCCCGCATGCGACGAAAAAAACGAGGGTGATGAGGCCGCCGAGGCGAACAACGTTCGGTGATCGGATGCGTTCAGATTCCAAGGTCTCACAACCTACCCGAGGTTTCTTCGAGCGCCCTTACGAGGCCTTCCTCGCCCATGGACTTTCTCACATTCGCGTCGATCCCATTCCGGGCGTCGTCCGTAGGGGAAGGCAGGATGGGAGGCTCGAAGGAGAGCGAGCGCTCAGAGGCGCAGGAGACGATTTGCGGCTATCGGCCGCTTTTTCGCATTGGCAGTGGTGCGATGGCCGACGCTTTTGTCGCCATCGACGAGCGGCTGGGCCCAGCGTCGCGACCGGTCGTGCTCAAGCGACTCACCACGCGCGACCCGACGATCGTCACCCACTTTGAGCAAGAGGCGCAGCTCGCACTGCGGCTGACGCACCCAAACGTAGTCGCGGCGCATGCACTTTTGCAGCACGGCGACATGCCCGTGCTGGTTCTCGAGTACGTGGAGGGTGAGCCTCTCTCGCGTCTTCGCAAGGCCGTCCGAAAGGTCGACAGCTACGAGCTCGCGGTGGCGGCGTTCGTTTGTCAGCTCCTCGACGCCCTCGACTACGTTCACAGCGCGCGGGACGACGATGGCTCACCCCTCACCATCGTTCATCGCGACGTTAAGCCCGACAACATCCTCGTCACCCAGCGCGGGGACGTCAAACTTCTCGACTTCGGCGTCGCGAAATGGGCGAAGGGGGAGCGGACCCAAACGCACACGGTGAAGGGGACGCTCCGCTACACCGCTCCCGAGTACCTTCACGGCAACGAACCCACACAGGGGATCGATCTCTGGGCGGTGGCGATCATCGCGTGGGAGTACCTCGCCGGACGGCGACTCTTCGACGCCTCGAATCCGGGACGACTGATCGCGTCGATCATCGGCGATCCCATTCCGGCGCTACGAAGTGTTCGGCCGGAGCTGCCGGAGGCGATGGCGTCGGTGATCGATCGCGCCCTCGAACGCGAGCCGGAGGACCGCTACGCGAGCGCCAGCGCGTTTCGGCGTGCGCTGGAGGAGACCTTCGACCGGGGCGAGGGTCGCGCCGTGTTGCGCGAGGTGATGGCGACCTTCGGCGAGCGAACCAAGGACCAGCGCAGCAAGCTCAAAGAGGAGATTCGAAACTCCTTTGGTCCGGACACCTCGCTGTCTGGGCTCTCGACGTCGGGCGTGGGCGCGTCTTCGGTCGAGCTGCCCTCAACCTCGGGGGTTCGCCCGAAACGCTCTGGGGTGCGACCGACCGCGGTTGCGGGAATTCTTCTGCTCTGCTTTGCGGCGGGCGTCGGTGTCGTCGTCGCGGTCTTGCCGAGCGACGAGTCCACTGACCCCGAACCTGGGCCATCGATCGCCGCCGAACCGGAACGCACGACCGGCACAGCGGAGGCGCCAACGACCATGGAGCCGGAGACCGCCGAAGCCGAGACCGCCGAAGCCGAGACCGCCGAAGCCGAGGCCGAAGCCGAGACCGCCGAAGCCGAGACCGCCGAGAGCGCTGAAGCCGAGGCCGCCGAAGCGATGACCGAACGTCCCGAACCAGAAGCGCCCATGCGCCCCGCGCGACGACGTCACGTGGCGAAACGCGCGAGCGACGCAGGACACGCGGAGCCCACGGCCCAAACGATGGATCCGGAAGCGCCCGCCGCAGAAGCGCACACAAGCGAGACCGCCGCCGTCGCGATGACCGAGACCGCGATGGTCGCCATGACGGAGACCGCGATGGTCACCATGACGGAGACCGCAACCGAACCCGCGCGAACAACGCGGATGACCGCGCCCCGAATGACGACCCGAATGACGACGCGCATGACGACGCGCATGACCGTTCGGCCGCGCTCCGATCCCGATCCGGCGCCCAACGATCCCGTCCCGACTTGGCTTCCCTGAGGTAGAGACATGACTCCCACGTTCCTCCCGCGTGCGCTCGTCGCACTCCTGCTCCTTGGTTTGAGCTCCGCCGCGAGCGCGCAGTGGACACTTCCAAAGAACCACTTCGGGGTTCGGCTCAGCTCGAGCTACAGCAGCGCAACCCACGAGTGGTTCGGCTTCGACGGCCAGCCCAAAGGCCTGCGTCGATTTCCGCTCCGCGGGCGATACGAGCGCTTCGACCTCACCGTCGACGGTCGCTGGGGAGTCACGCGTCGTTTCGAGCTCGGCGTGCGGGTCACCACCGCCCTCGCGTCGTATCGCGCCGACCCGGTGATTCTCCAAGGTGCGCCGCTTTCCATCGTCGGCGCGGACGACCGCCTGGACTACTACCAAGACAACATCATCGACGTCTCGGGGCGTGAGGCGGGCCTCGGCGACGTATACTTAAGCGGGACCTTCAACCTCGTCCGCCGCCAGTTCGCAGCGTCGATTCGCCTCGCCGTGAAACTCCCGGGCGGATACCGACAGCCGGAAGGCACGTTTCGGGGCGGCGTCACGTCGGCGGAGGAGCTGATGGCCCGCGCCGACGAGCTCATCACCCCTGAAAACGCCTTCGGCACCGTGACCCTTGGCCTCGGCCAGGTGGATCTCATCGCCAGCCTTCCGCTCGGGTACGCGGCGCGCAGTCGCACGTTCATCGTCTTCGAGCCTTCGTACGCGCTTCGTTTGGGAGGCGCCGGCGATCAGGTCCGCGCACGACTCACCCTCGGTCAATCCATCGGCCACGCGTTTACTCTCGTCGCGTCGGCCTACGGCGAATTCACGGTCGTCGAGGGTGACGTCTATGGCGTGAGCCTCGGCGCGAACCCGCCTCGCACCGAAGCCGCGCTCTTCGACGAAAACCAGCCCATTTTCTTTCGTGAGGTCCGTCTCCAACAGGACGCCGTTCGAGCTTCGGGGGCCGCGGTCCTTCGTCTGGGCTCCGCCGAGATCACCTTTCGCTACGAGCGCACGGTGTGGGGTCGCAACACGGTGCAGGAGCAGAGCTTCTCCATCGGCATCGGTACCCTCTTCGACGGAGGAACCATCTTCGGTCCGCCCTCGACGCCGGAGCCCGAACCCGAACCCGAACCGGAGCTGGAGCCGGAACCGGAGTCCGAATACGACGAGCCGGTCGAGGTCGAACCGGTCGAGGAGCACGCCGAACCGCAGGAAGAATCGCAAACCGCGGATGAACCCGTGGCAGCCGACGCGGAACCCTAGATCGCGCAACGCAGCCACGGAAGGGAGTCGACGTACGCGCCTCTAGGGCGCGTCGCTTGACAACCGGAAGAGCAGGAACTCTTGGCGGGCGGGAATCCCCGAAGGTGCGCGCGTCGCGATATTCGCTACGCCGACGAGCACCTCGCCGCTCGGCAACCGCACTCCCTGCGGTTTCGACGGCTCCCAGTCGCGCTCGGTGCTGAGCGCTTCGGGCATTCCCAGGACGCCTTCGCTCGTCAACGAACGTCGATAGAGCACAAAGCCCCGCGACGTTGGGGTCGTCTGAATGTAGTAGAGGTCGAGCCCTCCATCGTCGCGAGGGACCATCGTCGTGTCGTGCACGTTGGAGCTTGCGTCGCTCACGCGCACGGCCTCCGACCACTCCGCCCCGTCGGATGAGCGACGCACGAACGAAACCATCGGCTCGGCGCCCACCGGAAACTGGTACGTGTACGCAAGAGAACCATCCGCAAAGAGCCCGAGCGTGGCGAGAGCGCCCGGCTCGGCCACCGCGACGGAGTCGCCGAGGGTGTCAAGGCTCTCTCCACTGACAAAGCGCGGCACTGAGGCGACGTCGCGAAACGCCGCCGCGACCTTGTCTCCCCACGCGTAGAGCTTCGGCCACGAAAGAAGCGACGACACGCCGGCAAGAGACCGCGCGGCGCCGGTCTCCCTCTCGACGAGCGAGGACGCCCCGCGAAGATCGGACGCCGCCCAGAAGTAAAGCCTTCCGTCCAAGAACGACGGATTCGCTTCGTAGCGCGCGCCGTCGCTGCCGGAGAGTCGCTCGGCGGCGGCGAAGGCAACACCATCGGGGGACCGACTGGTGTAGAGCGCCCCTTCGGTAAAGTCGACGTCGAAGGAATCCCACACCACGGTGACGGATCCGTCGCTGGAAACGTCGAACGCACTCGAGAGGTCCAGCGTGTTCGATTCCCCCAGGGAGGCCACCTCCGAACGCGCGACCGGCGGCGCCAATAGAGGGACCTCCACCGATACACCGCGGTCGACACCGGCGTCCTCGCCGCTATCCGGCGCCCCCGCGTCGATTTCGCGCGCGGCGTCGAGTGGAACCGTCGCCGGCGAGGAGCACGCCAGAAGTCCGGCAAAAACGAAGACGGCGGAGCGCATGGTGGAACGACGAAGCGGAGCCAACAGCGTCGCATAGTTTTCCAGCCGAACCCGCGCCAAGCCCGTAACAGACGCGAGCGGACAATCGGGCTGAGGTCTACAAGACCCGCTTGGGGTCAACGCTCCCCGAAACCATGCACCGACAACGTAGAGTTCAACGCTCGCTGTGGAATTCGCGCGATGGCGCGAGCCTTGCTGCACCCCTGCGCATGCGGTGCGTCCTCCCCCTTCTCCTCTGCGCTGCGTGCACGGGCACCATCGGCGACCGCGCCGAGCCTCCGTCCATTCCGGATACGGATCTCGAGGCGTTTCCCGGCCAAGAGTTTGCGTGTGTCAGCGATGCCGTTCCCGGCCCCAATCTCGTCCGGCGCCTCACGGTTAACGAATACGTCGCGACGGTCGCAGGCGCCCTCGACGTCGACGTCTCCGATGTCGCGCCCGCGGAGATTCCCCCGGAACCTCCCTCGGACGGATTTTCGAACACCGCGGCGACCCTCGTCGTTTCCCTTGCGCACGTCGAAGCGTACGAGGCCCTTTCCGAGACGATCCTCGAACGAGTCGACCTGACAGCGCTGCTCGATCGCTATGCGCCCTGCCGCGAGAGTCGATGCGAAGCGGACACCATCGACGCCCTCGCGCTTCGCCTCTATCGCGCGCCGATTCTTCCCGAAGAACGGAACGCACTGCTGCCGCTCTTCGCCGCGGTGCGAGAAGAAGGCGGCGACTTCGAAGAGGGAACGGCGCTCGTGCTGCGTGCGATGCTCCAGTCGCCGCGTTTCCTCTACCGAACGGAAGTCGAGCTCGGTGACGGCGTTCGAGAGCTCAGCGGCTACGAGATGGCGAGCCGCTTGAGCTACCTCGTGTGGGGCGCGCCCCCGGACGACGAACTCTTCGCGGCGGCCGAACGAAACGACCTGCGAAGCGACGAAGCGATCATCGCCGCAATCGACCGAATGCTTGCCGACCCGCGCGCAACCCTGGCCGCGACGACCTTCGCCAGCGAGTGGCTCGACCTCGATCGGCTGGACCTCCTCACCCGAGACGAAGAGCGCTTTCCCGAATGGACCCCCGAACTCGGGCGCGCCATGAAAGCGGAGACCACCGCCTTCGTGGACACGATTCTCATGAAGGACAAGCGCCCGCTGCGGGACCTCTTCGGGGCGCAGTTCACGATCGCGTCGCCGGAGCTCGCCGCGCACTACGGACTTCCCGAGCCGGACGCGGACGGTTTTATCGACCTTCAGAGCGTCCCCGAACGCGGCGGACTTCTGACCCAAGGATCGGTCCTCACCGTTGGTGGCAACGAGTCGTCGATGGTGATGCGCGGTCTCTTTCTTTTGAACACCATCCTCTGTTTGGACCTCGACTCACCCCCCGAGGGCGTCGACACCACGCCCCCCGAGGTCGAGTCCGGACGCTCCCAGCGCTTCTACAGCGAAGTCCGCGTCGAAGACGCGTCGTGCCGCGGCTGTCACGCGCAGATGGAACCCCTCGCGTGGGGCCTCGAGCCCTACGACGCGACCGGCATCTTTCGAACCGAAGACGAACACGGCAACGCGCTTCAGCAAGACGGCTCCGTTCGCTTTGCGAGCTCCGCGCCGCCCGTCGCCTACGCGAGTTCGGAAGAGCTCATGCAGGTTCTCGCCGGCGCCGACCGCGTTCGTGACTGCATGAGCCTGCAGGCGAGCCGCTTCGCGATGGGGCGCAAACTTCTCGCGAGCGACGGCTGCGCGCTCCGCGACCTTCGGGAGCGCCTCTCGACATCCGACGGGACCTACCGAGACCTCCTGATCGCCATCGCGACGAGTTCGATGTTTCGAACCCTGCAGGGAGAGGAGGCGCCGTGAGCAAAAAGCGATACCGCAAGGTGATGAGTCGCCGCTCGTTCCTCCGCGGCGCGGGCACGGTCGCCATCGGGCTTCCCTTCCTCGATGCGATGCGTACCACCAGCCTCTACGCGGCTGTGCCCGAACCCACCGCACGCGCGTTCAACGTCTTCTTTGGACTCGGCTTTCCCACCCCGCTGCAAAGCGAGGGCTACGACGGTCCCATGGAGCCGCTCGAGGTACTTCGCGACAAGCTCTGCATCGTGCGCGGCATCGACCAGGTGCGCGCGGATGTCGGCGGCGCAAACGCGCACTACGACGGCGCGGGGGCGTCCTTTGGTGCCACCGCGCCCACCAGTCTGACCCAGACCGGCGGCGCGACGATCGATCAGGTCATGCGCCGAGAACTTCACCCTGAGGGACTTCCGCCGGGGGTCATTCCCACCCTGTGCATGGGCACGTACTTCCGCCGCAACGACCGCCCCTATCGCTACATTCACAGCTGGAACCCAGACGGATCCCCCGCGGCCCGAATGCTCGAGGATCCCGCGTCGCTCTTCGACCGGATTTTCGGCGAGGCGCCGCCGATGGAAATGGGTCCCGACCGCGGACAGCGCCTCCGGCGGAGCGTTCTCGACTCCGTCCTCGCGCAGTACCGGCACTATCAAAGCGATGCCTCGAATCTCGGACGGGCCTCGCGCGCGCGAATCGCCGACCATCTCGATCGCGTTCGCGAGCACGAGGTCCGGGTCTTCGGGGGCGAAATGATGGGCGGGACGTGCGTGGTTCCCGACCGGCCGCCCGCCGGCGACATCCCCCACGGGACAGCCGCCGATCCCGGCGGCGAAGGCATCGACATCACCCTTGAAGACCTGGTCTCCCACTGGCGCCTGATGGCGGACCTCTACGTGCTCGCCGCGCAGTGCGACCTCGTTCGCTTCGGCAGCGTCACCTACCTCAGCTCCGGGGAGCGCATTCGCGTCACCGGTCGCTACGAGTACGCCGGCCGCACGATCTACGACTTCGACGATCGACGCGACCGTGGCCGTGGCGGCGCCCAAGGCTGCAGCCACGAGTACTGGCACGCGTTCCGCGAAGGCAACGCCAACGAGCAGCTTCGCGCGCACCTGCACATGAAGCTCCGGGAGGTCGCGTACTTTCTCCAAGGCCTCGACGATCCCGAGCACGCCGACGAGAACGGTCACACCATCCTCGAAAACGCGATGGTCACCGTCAGCACCGAGAGCGGCGACGGGCGACACAACGACGTCCGCCGCGAGCTCAGCGGCATCTTTCACGCGATCAGCGGCGGAAACGATCGCTTTCAGACCGGGTCGATCGTGGACGTCGGCGCCGAGGGCATCGATCTCTACAACACGATGCTCGGGGCGTACGGTCTGCGCTCCAGGCTCGGTCCAGAGGGCCGGACCGTGGAAGCCGTCGACGCCATCCTCCGCTGACGGTGGATTCCACCCTCGGAAGAGGCAAAAGACGTCGCGGGCGCGGTCGTGGAAGACGCCCACAAATCGACGAAAACGCGTGCAGAATTCCGCCAGGGCTTCCCGGAACGCTCATTGAGCGATAATCTAAGGGCCGGGTGTATCGGATGAATTTGCGACGACGACGGGGACCAATGGACAGAACTGGCTTACGCGGTGCGAGTACACTGGTCGTCGCGGCCTTAATGGCATGGGGCTGTGCCTCCAACAGTTCAAGGCCTGGAGATGCGGGAGAAACCGACTCTGGCGTGGACGCCAACGTCGCCACCGACTCCGCGCAGCCGGACGCAAACGTTGACGCTGCCCCCGAGGACGCCGGGTTCGACGCCGGGCCCCCGGACATGGTGGGTCTTTGCGAAGCCTGCGAGGAGCACGAGGAGTGCGGCCCCGGCAATTTCTGCGCGAACCTGAGCACCGGTGAGAAAGCGTGCGTCGCGGGCTGTAACCCAGACCTCCCCTCCTGCGCACGCGGCTTCAACTGTGTCATCGACTTCATGGCCGGCACGGACGGGAACGCCGTCTGTCTTCCGGTTGGCGAAGCGTGCTGCATCGATGAAGACGCCGACGAATACGGCCAGGGCATTGGCTGCCTCGGCCCCGACTGCGACGACGAGGACGAAGGCCAAAACCCAGGCGTGACGGAGATCTGCGACGGCATCGACCAGGACTGCGACGGCGTCGTCGACGAACCTCCCACCGATTGCGTATCCGGTCGTTGCACCGCCGATGGCGATGGCACCTTCTCCTCGATCAGCGGCGGAACCTGTGAAGACACGATGTGCGCCGACGGGTCGTTCACCGACTGTCTGCTCTTCACCTGCGTCGACGGTGGAGACGTCGGTACGACCTGCGCCACGAGCTGCAACGTCGCGGGCGTCGACGAGGACGACCGCTGCATTGAGGCCGCGCACTGCGACGTCGGTGCCTGCATTCCGGACGTGCCGAATGGAGGCATGTGCGACGAGGACTCGGACTGCGAGGCCGGCCGCTGCGACAACGGCTTCTGCTGCGACAGCGGGACCTGCTGCTCCGAGACGTCCGACTGCCCCGGCGGGGGAACGGTCACGACCCTCTGCGACGACGCGATGACCTGTCAGGGCAGCCGCGGCGAGACGACGTGCAACGACGACTTCCAGTGCGAAACCCTCGCGGGCATTCCCGACGATTCCGCCTGTGACGGTGGCGTCGAGGCGCGCAACTGCGACCCCTACCTGCCGGTCTTCTGCGACGGCACCACGAACCAGACGCCCCCCTCCTGCCCGACGAGCTGCAGCGGTGACGGCCAGTGCATCGACTCGGCGCACTGCGAGGGCGGCCTCTGCATTCCGGACCGGCCGGCGGGCGGCGTGTGCTCCCGGTCGGCCGATTGTCAGGGCGGACTCTTCTGCGTCGACGGTCGCTGCTGCACCGGTACCTGCGATGGCACCTGTGAAGCGTGTGACCTTCCGGGCAGCGAGGGCACCTGCACCCCGGTTCCGGCGATGGCCGACGTCGACAACGAGTGCGCGGGCTTCTCGTGCGGTTCGTACTACGGCGGCTTTGTGGGCGGCTCCGACAGCTGCTTCACGCGCCAGAACGTTTCGGACTCGGGCGCGGCCTGCAACGGCGCCCGCGCCTGCATCGGACCGGAGACGCTCTGTCCGCTGCAGCCGCTGGGCACGCTCCAGATCGACTGCAACAACACCTGCCAGTCACCGGTCGCAGGAACCTGCGTGGGCACGAACCCGGGCATCTGTCGCGACCTCGACGATGTCGCCGATACCGTGAGCTGCGGCACTGGCGAGTGCCAGCGAACGGTTCAGCGCTGCGTGGGCGGAACGCCGAGCACCTGCTCGCCGGGCGCGCCCAGCGTGGAGACCTGCAACACCTTGGACGACGACTGCGACGGAACCCCTGACGATGGCTCCGGCGCTGCGCTCTGTCCGCCGGTGACCGGTGGTCTCTCCTACATGTGCACCGCGGTGCACTCGCAGCCATCGTCGTAGACGCCGTTGACGTCGAAGCGTCCCGTCGCGCACGTGAAGCTGCAGGTTCCCGCGGTGCACATGTAGGAGAGACCACCGGTCACCGGCGGACAGAGCGCAGCGCCGGAGCCATCGTCAGGGGTTCCGTCGCAGTCGTCGTCCAAGGTGTTGCAGGTCTCCAC
>JBCDAA010000194.1:0-16310 GCA_039186435.1 Myxococcota bacterium
CGCTCTCCCACCCTCTCCCTCGCTGTGGGGGGCCCCCCCCCTCCGCGCGGCGTCCGGGGGGGGTGTCTTTGGTTGGGGGGGGGGCCGGGGGGTTGCTTCCCGCGGGGGGGGGGGTGGTTTTGGCATCCCCCACCCAAAGGAGACGATTTCGGGGACGCCCGGTTTCATCGCTCCCGAGATCCTTCGCGGGGAGCAGGCGGACGCGTCGTCGGATCTCTACTCCCTTGGGCAGAGTTTGGTGGCGAGTGGGCTGGCGGGCGATCGCGCCAAGCGTTTGGTGGCGGAGGAACGTTTTCGACGTCCCTCCCTCGAGGACGTGCTCGATGAACTTGGGCGTCCGCTTCGCTCCGCCCTTGCGGGAACTGCGCCTACGCTCGTCGGTCGGTCGTCGTCGCGCGAGGCCGGCGAGCGCGCGCTTGCGTTGTTTGAAAGTGGAGAGTGTTCGAGCTTCGTGATCGCGGGTCTTCCGGGATCGGGGCGCACCCGTCTCCTCGAAGAGCTCAAGTGGGGCGCGCAGACGCGGATGCCGGTTGCGGAAGTTCGAACCCTGGAAGGTGCCTGGGCGCCCCTCGAGGCGCTCGTCGATCACCGGCTTCCAAGCGGCCTTGAGGGGTTGTGGATCGCGGCGGAAGGCGCCGCGGTTGAGGGTCGCAGCGACAAGGTCGTCCTGGTGTGCGACGACGTCGACCCGAATGTCGCTCGGAGTGCGGTACGCGCGCTGCCCAATGCGAGCGCGATATTTCTCCTGCTGACGACGACCGACGCGAGCGCTGCGGACGTCTTCCTCTCGCCGCTGAAGGAAGAAGACCTCGCTGCGTGGGTTCCGAGCTGGTCGGCCCGCGAGCGTTCGCGTCTCTTCGATGTCTCGCGCGGGTTTCCGTCCGAGGTCGAAGCCGCCGTGGCGAGCGTGGTGAGTGGACATCGAACCCCTTCGGATCTTCGACCGGGTCCGTCGCTGCGTCCGATTCCGGAGGATCCAGAACTGCAACGTGCCCTCGCGAGCCTTGCCGCCGGGCGTGCGGATGCGGAGAGCTGGCGCCTTCAGTCGATGGGGTGGGCGATCGACGGGCCGGACGGACTTCGTCTTCGACGCGAAGCGGACGCGGTTCGGATCGCCGAGGCACTTCCGGCGGAGACTCGCGCTGCTCACGAAGCGTGCCTCGCCACGGCGACGGGATCGGCGCGGGCGCGTCATCTTGCGGGATCGGGAAGTGCGGCTGAGGCCGTTGCGCTGGCGTCGTCGGCGACGATGGAGCTCGATCCCGAAGGCTGGCGGCGCGCGCTCGGGTCGTGGGCACCGGTTCACCTGCGCGCGCGCGCGCTTCGTGTGGCGGGTCGCCCCGATCTTGCGTTGCAGCTTCTCGCGACCGATTCGAGCTGGCTGGGCGATTCCGATTCCGCTTCCGCTTCCGATTCCGATTCCGCTTCCGATTTCGAGGGGCGCCTGGAGGTGGCGCTCGCGTACCTGGGCGTCGGGGACGGGCGCCGCGCCGAACGTCATGCGCGACGGGCCAAAGGCGCCGCGGCCGCGGATGCGCAGGCCCGGGCGCTGCTTCGGCAAGGGAAGAACAAAGAAGCGCGCGAGCTCGCGGAGGCGGCACGTTTTGAGGCGACGGGGGACGACGCGGCGCGTCTCGCGGAACGGATTGGGGTGGCGGACATCTACCTCGGCGATGTTGCAAGCGCGCGCGATCATTTGGCGCAAGCCGAGGGCCGGACGCTTTCGACCCGCGAGGAGGTTCGCCTTCGGAGTTACCAGGGCATCGCGGCGTTTCGCGAGGGAGACATTCACAGCGCGAGAGACGCGTACCGGCGCGCGCGCGAGCTCGCGGAGGACGCGGGGCTTTCGGATCTCCTGGCGACGGCGGCGCTCAACGAGGGGACCGCGGCGCAGCAGCTTGGGGATTGGGGGGCTGCGCTGAGCGGGTATCGTCGCGCGCTTCGGTTGGCGATCGCCCTAAAGCGCGACAGCACCGAACGAACGCTTCGCTACAACCTGGCGAACCTCCGTCTTGCGATCGGTGATGTCGCGGGCTGTGTCGAACAACTGTCGGGGATCGAAGGCGGCGGTCTTGGCGTGCGGCTCGGCGCTTCGCTTCTCCGGGCGGAACTCGCGCAGCTAGGAGAGGGCGACGTGAACGATGCGCTCGCCGAAGCGACCGCGCTTGCGGACGAGAGCGGTCAGCCGCGGGAAGCGCTTGAGGCGATGCTCATTCGCGCGGAGCACGAGGACGTTTCGCTTGCGGCCGCGGAGTCCCTGGAAGCGCGTGCGGCTAACCTTGAAACGGTCGACCTCCAGATTCGTGCGGCGCTGCTGCGCGCGGGTCACTTTCGCCGTGCAGGAGAGATGGGCGCGTCGCTTCGCGCAGCCGAAGAAGCGCTCGCGAACGCAGAGCGGGTGTCCGAGCAGGCCCTCGTCGCGCGATGTACGCACGCGTGCAGTCAGGCCGCCGAAGGGGGCGGCGCGCAGGATCTCGCGGAGCACTATCGCCGGCGTTGCCGTGAGCTCTGGGAACGCATCGCGCTCTCGTTGCCTGCAGCGCTTCGAGAGGTCTTCTGGCGGCACCCCGAACGAATGGGCGTGCAACCTTCGTCGCGGCCGATCGGGGTTGCGGGGGATGTCCTTCGGCTCCTCGAACTCAACAAGCGGATCAACTCTTCGCTCTCCACGCCGCGAATCTTAGAGCACGCGCTGGACGCGGGAATCGAGCTCTCGGGCGCCGAGCGTGGGTTTGTGCTGCTTCGGTCGCAGGACGCGTCTCTTCAGGTGGCCGCGGCTCGCAACGTGGATCGTGACCACGTCGACGCGACGCCGATGAAGTTCAGCCGATCGATCGCCGAAGAAGTCCTTCAGGGAGGACGCCCGATCATCACGCGGGACGCGCGGACGGATGCACGATTTTCGGGCCAGCACTCCGTTCACGCGATGCGCCTCACATCGGTTGTCTGCGTGCCGATCGAATCGCCGACGGGGCGTCTGGGCGCGCTCTACCTCGATCATCGTTTCGCCTCGGGGCGATTCAACGAGCGCGCGGTGGAGGTTCTTCAGGCGCTGGCGGATCAGGTGGCGATCGCCCTCGACAACGCCGCCCTCAACGAAACGCTGGCGGCACGAACGCGGGATCTTGAGCAGGAGAAGCGTCGCGTCGAGCATCTCCTTCGGGAGCGCGAAGACGAACTTGCGCAGCGCGTCGCGGAAATCGCCGCGCTTCGGCAGGCCCAAGGCAAGCACGACTATCACCCCCTCGTCGGTCAGAGCGCCGCGATGCGAACCCTCTTTGCGCTCCTCGACCGCGTCGTGGAGAGCTCGCTTTCGGTACTCATTCTCGGCGAGAGCGGGACGGGAAAGGAGCTCGTGGCGCGGGCGCTTCATCGCCTGGGGCCGCGGCGCGACCGACCCTTGATGACCGTGAACTGCGCGGCGCTTCCAGAGACGCTGCTGGAAAGCGAACTCTTCGGGCATCGCAGGGGCGCGTTTACGGGTGCCGACCGCGACCGCGAGGGGCTGCTCGTGTCCGCCCAAGGCGGAACCGTTTTTCTCGACGAAGTGGGCGAGATGCCGCCGCCGATGCAGGCGAAGCTCCTGCGCGTACTTCAGGAGCGAGAGGTGCGTCCGCTCGGGGGAACGGAAGCCCTCTCCATCGACTTTCGACTTCTCGCGGCGACCAATCGGGACCTTCGCGCGATGGTGAAAGAAGGGCGCTTTCGGGAGGACCTCTTTTATCGCCTCTCGGTGGTGGAGGTCCGCGTTCCGCCGCTAAGAGAACGGCGTAGCGATCTTCCGCTCCTCGCCGACGCGATCCTCGAGCGGGTCGCGCGCGACCAGGGGCAGGTTCCCGCCAAGCTAAGTGCTGACGCCCTCCGAGCGCTTCAGCGTCACGGCTGGCCGGGCAACGTTCGCGAGCTTGAAAATGTGCTCGCGCGGGCGCTGGTGCTCTACAGCGGCGAAGCGATTCAGGCCGGTGATCTTTCGCTTCGAGGTGAGACGGGCGCGAAGGTCGCGCGGCCAAGGGACCGCGCAGCCTTCGAAAAGGACGAAGCAAAACGAATCGCCGCGGTGCTGGAGGCCACGGGATGGAACGTGAGCGAAACGGCGCGACAGCTCGGGATCCCGCGGAACACTCTCTACCGGCGGATGAAGCGCTACGGGCTCCATCGGTAGTGGTTAGAGCACATCTAGTCGACGCGCGTGTACCAGAGCAGGAGTTCTTCCGGTCGCTCACTGGTGCGCGCGACGCCGAGCATCCGGCCCGTGTCGGTAAAGCGCACGCCCCAGGGGAACTCAGCGCCCGCGATGGGGACGTCAACGCAAGTAAGGGCGTCGCCGAACGCGCAGACTTCCGTCGCGTCGCCGCGAGTGAGCACGAGGCCACGCTGAGAGATCCAGCGCACGCTGTCCGCGGAGGTGACGAGTTCCAAACCGTGGTCGCCGAGGCGTGCGACGCGTTGCCCTTCCGCGTCCGTGAGGAGCGCCCAGGTTCCCGTCGGGGTTTCGCGAACGTCGGGGTTTTCGCTCGGGCCGAGTTCGACGAGCTCTCCGTCGATCCAGCTGGCGATGATCTGTTCTCCTCCGCGTGGAAAGACGAGTACGCCGGGGGCGAGCTCGCGCGCGCTTCCGTCGGCGTCCCCGAGGCGTTCGATCGTCGCGCCGAAGGAAAAGACACCGTCTGCAGAGGACACGAGGGTCGGTTGGCCGGGGATCACACCGATTCGTTCGCTTCGAAGGTCGTCGAGGCGGGATACGCCTTCGGGGTCGACGCGGTAGACGCGATAGATCGGTCGGTCGGACGTGATGATCCAAGCGACGCCGCTCTCGTCGAGCCATCGCCAGGTGCCCGAGGGGTTCAGAAAGACGTCTTCGCCGGGCGCGAGCGGATGGTCGACGATCTCACCGTCGCGAAGAAAGCTGACGCCGAGCGCTCCGTCGCGCACCCAGAAGACCGCGGCCTGGCCTCCGCCCGCGAGGAGTGAAAAGCCGTCGCTTGGCACATCGCCCGACTGCAGCGGACGCGCGTTTTCGTCGAGGAGGGTGAGCGTTTCGCTGTCGGCGACTGCAAACCCAGCGCCTGTGACCATCACTTCGGCGTCGGGAAGAACGGTTTCCATGGAGACCCGCGGGGAATCGTCTCCGGGTTGCCAGTGGTAGAGGGCAGCGCGATCGCGCCCGTCCCAGAACCAATAGGACGCGCCGGTGCTCCGCGCGCGCAGGGAACTACAATCGCCTCCGGGAACCGGGAGGTTGGCGTTCACGACGCCGTCGTCGAGCACGAGGAAGCGGCGCTCGCCTCCCGCGACGTAGCAGATGTGTCGACGGCTCACCGGGTGTTCGCCCAGGTTGACGTCGAGAACGACCGAGGCGCTGCGGATCAACTCGGCCTGCGATCCGTCGGGCCGAATCGCGAGGAGGTGCTGAGACTCGCCGTGAGCTTGGACATAGGTCGCGTCTCCGACTGTCTGAATCGAAAACCAATCGCCCGCGAGGACCGGTTCTTCGCCGCGGGCGTCAACGCGATAGACGCGGCGGGTGGTTTCTTCTTCGGCGACGACGAGAACGGAACCGTCGACGGCGCCGTGGAGCATTGGGTTGGACTGCACGGCGAGACGGATGCGCGAGGACGAGCCGTCCGTGTCGATGCGAAAGAGTTCTGGTTCGCCGCCGGTGCGAAGACGCTGAAAGAACGCGGTGCCGTCGCCGGCGAGCTGCGGCCAAAGAAGAGATTCCCCGCGAAGCGAAGACACGGAGTCGGGGCGGTTTCGACGAAGGACCATCGGTGTGCCGGCGAGGCATCGATCGGCGGCCTTGCCGATGCACTCGCCGAGACCCAGCACGATGGCATGGTCGCCGCGCGCGACCAGACGCGTGTCTCGATAGTCACCGCCGCCCGGGAAGAGGTTGTTGGGAAGGGGGACGACCTCGGATTGAAGGTCCGCGGGCAGGACCGGTTCCGACGAGGTCGAGCACCCGAGGAGAACGCACACAAGCAGGAGTCTCATGCGGTGCGGGAGAGCAACCGATGTACCATCTTGAAATTATAGTTTTTTTGGGAGTTTTGTGCGCAAGACTGTTCTGAAGTGTACCGAAGTGTTCCAGGTGCATGGGCGGGAAGGTCTTGGACGCCGGGACCGACGTGCGCGCGGACGCGTTTACACGAGGAACGCCTCAAGATGCGCCATGAAGTTGGCTCTGCGTGCGGCGAAGGACTCGCCGCGGCACCAGCCTTCCGGAAGGTAGTCTGCCGGCGAGGCTGTCGCGCTGAACAGCGCCAGGTCCAACCACAACGCTCTGACGAGGCGCATGCGTTTCCCTGAGAGGTCGACCTCGATCGCCGCCGCCGCGAGTAGCAGCGCTCCACACTCGCAGCCGCGCGTGTAGAGATCGAGCTCCTCGGCGACGATCAAGGGAGCGGCGGCTGGCTCGCGAACGCGGGCGTAGCCGGAGCTCGTGAGGTCGCCGAGCTCGAGGTCGGGGCCCTCGATCCACGCGCCGGGTTTGAGCGCAGTGGCGTCGTGGTAGTCCGGGAAACGAAAGTCGAACTGCACGTGCGCGCGGTGGACCCGTCCACAACGAGGGCAGCTCGGAGACTCGTCGAACCAATCGTGCGCGCCCATGGGCTCTCCGTAAGCACGACCCCGGCCCGAATCCACCGCGAAATCGCACTGAAAATAGAAATCACTGAAAATAGCAGCCCACCTGATTTTATTGACATCGCGTTGGCGTCAAAAATCACGAAGCCGGACGCGTCGTATCCAGTAGGTGGGCTGGTTTCCGCTTCGCGGGGCTGGGCCGGTCCAGGACGCGCTGGCTGAAGGACGGGCGTGAGAATTTGTGAGCCCTAACCGCGATGTCAATAAAATCAGGTGGGCTGCTTTTCTGACATCGGGTGCGGGCTGCTTTTTCTGACATCGGGTGGGCTGCTTTCTCTGAGGTTGGGCTGCTTTCTCTGAGGTTGAAGCGTTCCGAATTGGTGCGGGGCCTGCCTAACTGCGATGTCAATAAAATCAGATGGGCTTATTTCTCTGAGGTTGGCCTGACTGCGATGTCAATAAAATCAGGTGGGCTGCTTTCTCTGAGGTTGAAGCGTGGAGCAGGGCGGTTTCCGCTTCGACCGCTGGCTGGTCCGCTGGGCTGCGGGACCGAGCAAGAAGGGTTGCCAGTGGTGAGCGGGATTTCGGAGCAATCTCTCGTTCGGCACGTCCAATGGACCGCCCTCAGATCAGGAGGGATTTTGTTTGCATTGTGAGAAAACTCGCACTGGAATTGAATCTCGATATCCCAACACGAGCAAGCGCCGCCCACAGAACGTATCGAACCCCATGGCCTCGCTTCGTCCATGGCTCGCCGTTCTCATGCTTGTCGCTCTTCCCGCCACCGACGTCTCTGCGCAGCGCGCGCTTCAAGAGGAATCCGACGACGAACGACGTCTTCGGAGCTGGCTTGCCCTGCGCGCGGAACGAAGTCGCCCGGGTCGCGACATCGGACTCGCAAGTGCGGGCGCCGTCGGTTTTGTGAGCGCCGGTATCGGAGTGCGTCTTGCGGATGACACCCTCGAGTCGACCATCACTGCCGGGGCCTTCGTCGGCGCCGGTGCGGTTCTTCTCGCGCTCGCGGTTGCACGCGGCGCGTCGAGCGACATCGATGGCGCGGACCTCGCGCGTCTTCCGGCGCGCGCTCTCTCCCCCCGCGAACTCGGCTACTTCGAAGGCCGTCTGCAGCTGCAAGCGCAGCTCGCGCGACGTCGGCGCTTCCGGCGCCGCTTCGTGGGCGGCGCGTACATCCTCACGGGCATCGCCGCGGCTGCGCTGGTTGCGAGCGGTGAGGACCGACGACGCCGCGTAGACACCATCGCGTACGCCGCCTCCGCTGGAATCGGCGTTGTGGGACTTGTGTTCCTAATCACGTCCTTCTTCGAATCTTCGGCAGAGGCCGACTGGCGCGAGTATCGTGAAGGGCTGATGCCGCGGCCCACCGCGGGCGTACGATGGCATGTCTCTCCCACCGGTTTTGGAGCGCGTTTCTGATGCGGACGGCGTCGATTCTGGTCGTCCTGGCATCGGCGCCCATCGCGCGCGCTCAGGCACCGCGCGTTCGTCTCTGCCTGGAGGCGCTGCCGCCGACGGCGCTACGTGCGGTCCGTTTCGAACTCGAGACGCGTGGTTTTTCGGTGCTTCGCTGCAACACTGCCGGACCTGCGGCGTGGCAGGTGGGCCTCGAGGCGGATACGCCGCTCGCGGACGTTTGGCTCTGGGCCCAAGGGCAGGACTCTACCGAGCGGCGCCGCGTCCGCGTCCAAGGTCCCCTCGACACGATCGATCGCCGCGCGCTCGCGATCGCGGTGGCTTCGCTTCTCGAAGAGCAAGCGCCCGATGGGTTGCCGGTTCCTTCCGAAAACCCGGAAGGCAACGTGAGTTCGAACGAGGCGAATTCCAACGAGGCGAATTCCAACGAGGCGAACCCCAACGCGGCGAATTCCAACGAGGCGAACACGAATCCGAACGAAGCCAACGCAAACGACGGCTCGATCGGTTCGCCGGAGGAGCCGGGGGTCGTTCGCTCGTCGCGCAACCTCATGCTTCGCCACGTCGTCGCGCTCACGGCGCTCGGCGCGCAGCACTCGGGTGACCACTACGGCGGCGGTGTGATGGCCCTCTACGGTCTTCACCTCTCCCCCCGCTTTCGCATGGACTTCGCTGCCGACTTCACCGCCGGAGAGCGTCTCGTTGTCGGTGCGCACCTCGGCTTCATGGGCGTCATCGAACTCGCTCGTACGCAGCGATGGATCGAAGTCGGCGCCAACGTTCGCTACGAGATGCGTTTTGACCGGAACGACGCGGATCGCCGCTTTGCTGCGGTGGGCGTTGCAGGCGCACTCGGGTTTCAGCAGCGGATCTACCGCGGCATTCGCTTCTACCTCCGCGGGGAAGTCGCCCCGCTCTATCGTCTCGACTCGGATGATGCTGCGACGCCCGGGAACGTCGGCTCGTCGCTGCACTCGAGCGTCCGCATCGGCGCGGGGATTTTGATTCGGCGATGAAGGCCCTAGCGACCCAGCCATGCGAGGAGGTGAGCCTCGATAGCGTTTTGCGCCAGCTCGCGCCGCAGGTTCGGGTCTGGGTCTTTCGGCAGCTCGGCCCCGATCCCGACGTCGATGACGTCACGCAAGAAGCGCTCATTCAGATTGCGGATGCGCTTGCCCGCTTCGAGGGTCGTTCATCGCTCACGACCTATGCGCGGCGCATTGCGGTCCGGGTTGCGAATCGGCATCGAAAGCGTCGGGGACGTCGCCCCCTCGAGCTCGTGACTCCGCCGCAGGAGTCGGTCACCCCCGAGCGCCTCGCGATGGATCGCGAGAGCATCGTCCGGCTCTATCGCGCGCTGGACCGACTCACCGCGCGTCGTCGAACCGCGTTTGTCCTCTGCGACATCGAGCATCTTTCCCACGCCGAGGCCGCCGAAGTTGAAGGCATAAAGCTCGAGACGCTTCGCGCGCGACTCAAGCACGCGCGCGCCGATCTTCAGCGCAGCCTTCGCAGCGACCCCTATCTCTCACGACTGTTTCAGGAGACGCGATGATTCGAAGTGTGCAGCCGGATCGCGATCCTCTTCGGCAGCTCGCCGACGCGGCGGGGGGCGTCGACGTCCCTGGCGATCCGGATCTCGATCGCTCCGTGCAAACCGCACTCCTTGCAGCCGGGAGTCGCCAGCGCCGTCGCCGCTTTCGTCGTCAGGTGGTGACGGTCTCGGCGCTCTGCGGTGCGCTCGTGGTGGTGGGCGTGGGTCTTTGGCGGTCCGCTGCCGAGCCGGTCGTGATCCGCGAGTCGGTGCCCGCGCCAGCGCCGGTCGCAGTGCCTGCCGAGAGCCGCCTCGCGCTGCCCACGGGAGATCGGATTCTTCGCGTCGGCGAAGGAAGTTTGGCGGTCGAGCAAGTGGGTCCGCATCGGCGGTTCTTGCTTTCCGCGGGTGAGGCGCTCTTCGATGTGCCGCGGCTCGGTGACGGCGAGAGCTTTGAGGTGCAAACCCCCGACGCATTGGTGCGCGTCCTCGGCACCGTCTTCTCTGTGGACGTGGAGGACGATCGCTCCCGCGTTCACGTCTTCGAGGGAGAAGTGCAGGTTCGTCTCGAGAACGGCGAAGAGCACATCCTCGGGCGCGGCGAGACCTACGACACGGACGGAACCGTCGACTGGAACCCGCGCATTCTTGAGGAAGGTGAGGTTGCGGCGCAGCAGCGCATGCGCGTTGCAAGCGTAGAGCCCGCGGAAGCACCGAGTGTGATGGCCGCGCGCGCACCGTCCATGGTGGCCCGCGCCGAGCCGAGTGCAGCGCCCACGGTCGCGGAGGTGCGCCGCTGGCTCGAGGAAGGCGAAGTTGCGCGAGCGCTGGCAGCGGCGGAGCGAGGTGCGGCGCGCGCTCCGGAAAACGGCGGATGGCATCAGCTTCTGGGTGATGCGCTACGGCGCGACGGACAGCGTGCGCGCGCGGCGGACGCCTACGATCAAGCTGCGTCGCGACTTCCCGCGTCGCGCGCGACCCAGGCAGGCTACCTGGCCGCTGAGATTCGTCTTCGCGCAGGGGATGCTGCCGGTGCGCTTCGCTCCTTGGACGTGGCGCGCTCGAGCGACGAAGGCTCGCCCATCGAAGAACGTGCGTTCGCGCTTCGCGTTCGCGCTGAAGTCGCCGCCGGCCAGCTTGACCAAGCGCGCCGTCACGCACGCCACTACCTCGTTCGTTTTCCGAGCGGTGCAGCACGCTCTTGGATGCTGCAGCTCACGAATCCCTGACGACCTGGACAGCCCCTAGGAGAACATCGTGAAACGTCTTCTTTTCCTGCTCGCCTTGAGCGCGCCGGCCGGCACCGGTGCGCAACCGCCCCCCTCGGACGCTCCGGTCTTTGCGGACGAAGAATCCGTCCCGGAGGCGGGGCTTCTCGAGAGTGAACAGGCCCTCTTCGAAAACCAGAACTCCGGTTCCGCGGATCCTATCGAGCTCGAGGAGATCGAAGAGCCGGATACGATTCGGGTGGAAACCAACGTACGGGTGCAGGTCACCCAGCAGACTCCTCCGGAAGAGCTGAACGAAGAACCTGCCACGCCGAAGGGAACGTACTTTCTGGCGGAGCTCTATGCGGGCCTGAACTTTCACGAAGGTCTCGGCGGCGCTGGCCATCTTCTGGTGGGGGCGGGCGGCCGGCGCGCAGGCGGCTTCCTTCGTTTCTACCTCGTCGGCGGCCTCGGTGTGACAACGGTCGCGCAGGACTTCCGTCTCGGGGGCGTGCTCCAGGCACGGGAGGAGCGACGTGCGCTCGACCTCATGATCGGTCTACGGATCTACGCGCCGGTTTTTGGGCCCTTTCGCATCTTCGTGGAAGCGCTGACCGGTGGTGCCTACGTCGGCTCGAACCTGCTGCGCTCCGGCGATCGCTGGCAGGGTTCGGACTGGTCGCCCCTTGGGCACTTTGCGTTTGGGCTTCAGGTTCGTGTGCTCCACCAGCTGTCCCTCGGCCTGCGCTTTGGGTACCGCATCACCCGCGACCCGCTGCAGGAGTTTCGCGAAGGCGCTGGGCTCGGGCGCGGGAGAACGGCGTCGATGACCGCGGGGGCGACGTGGCATTTCTAGGGCGCGATCTCTTTGCACCGATCGGCCGGACGACGCTCTTCGTGCTTCAGACGGCGGCGCTCCTCTCGTGTCACGGGGGCGGCGAGGTCGGTACGATGGACGTCGAGCGCTTCGAGCAAGTCGTGCATTGCCCCGACCGAGACTTTGCGTCTCCCTGCTTCGATCCGAACACCGGCGCGGAAGTGGTCGGCGAAGGAAGTCGTTCGTGGGTGTTCCTGAGCACCCGCGTCGGTGCGATCGACCGGAGCGTGCTTCTCTACGGCGAGGTCGCCATTCCGCGCGGCGCGGGCTTTCTCGAAATCGAGGCACATCCCTACCAACCCGAGACGGAGTCGCGTCTTCAGTACGTCGAGGTGCAGGACGGCGTGGTTTCGTTTCGGTCGGAGAGCTACGCGGGAATGGTCGAGCTTCCGGAAGAGCGCCTCGACGAAGGTTGCGAGTGCAGCGACGTCCGGTTCGAACTGCTCTTTCGTGCCGCTGGAGAGGACGGTGAGCTGAACACCGACGACGATCCGGTCCGCCGGCTCAGCCGAGGTCACGCGACGCGGGATGATCTTTGCATTCAGCCGCGACGCGCGATCGTCGACGACGAGTTCTACCTCTCCTACTTGGACCTTTGCCCGGAGACCGTGCCGCCTCCATCGCGCGGACCGTCCACGGCGCCGCCGCCGGAGGAACGCGTGACAACGGGCACAACGACGTCCGCCTCCTGCAACTCCGACGGCGGCGGATGCGAGAGCGACGGCGGCGGGTGCGAAAGCGACGGCGGCGGGTGCGAGAGCGACGGCGGCGGGTGCGAGAGTGACTCGAGCAGTGGCGGGTGCGAGAGCGACTCGGATGGAGGCGGCTGCGACGGGGACTCCGGTGGGGATGGATGCGACTCCGATGGCGGGGATGGGTGCGATCCCGACTCGGCCGCAGCGCCGGTCAGCTGCGATCCGCGTCGACCGTCCCGATTGCTGATCTCCGGACGCGCCCAGTTCATCTTTCTCATGCTGGCGGTGCTGCTTTCGATTCGCCGGCGCGCTCAGGCAGACATGGTCCCGACGTAGCGATCCGCGGTTTTTCGTGCTGGATCGGGCCCGGTCGAAAAAGACGAAGAGCCGCCCCTCGGCGGGTGGTACGGTCGGCGCGATGGCTCGTTGGCTCCTCCCTCTGTTCCTCCTTAGCGCGTGCGACCTCCTCGGATCCTCCGAGTGCACGTCCGGGGCGACTCGACCCTGCTCGTGCTTCGATCAGCCGGTCAACGGGGTTGAAACCTGTGCCGAGGATGGCATGTGGGGACGCTGCGCCTGCCCCTCGCCGGAAGCGCCGCCGCCTCCCCTTGAGCGGGAGCAGCGGTCCGCTCTCGACCTCGCACGCATCTCGCTCGTTTCCACCCTTGCTGCGATCGAAACGCGGTGTGCGAGCGAGTCGGACGAGGACCTAGACCTTACCCCCTACTTTCATTCGTCTGCATCCGAGCGACTTGTCGGTTCGATCTGCGGAGCCATCGACGAAAACGGCGTGGACGCGTTTCGGCGCGATTGCGAAGGGCGCAGCGAACAGTGCGCGGACGGTGGCGACGCGCCGGAGGAGCTTCGGCCGAACCCCACGGGCTGTTACGCGTTTCGCGCGGGCGAAGCGTTCGTCGCCGCGTGCATCGTCGAAGGGTCGATGCAGCTCGTTCACCACGAAGGCCTCGCCTCCCTGAAGGCGCCGCCGCGACCGGCGAAGCGTCCCGACTACCTGCAAGACCTTCCGGTGAACTTCTAGACCGTCGGTTGAGCGTCGGGCTCGGTCGAACCCTTCGAAAGGACGTCGTCCGGGACGGAGCGAGCGACGCGGGGTGCTTCCCGAAACGCGCTCCAATCCACTCGGCGCGTTCGGAGCCAGTACTCGAAGGTGAAGCCGGGCCAGAGCGAGAAGTTCTTTCCCTGCTCGTCGAGGTACCAGCTCTGGCAACCGGTGAGCCACACGGTTTCGAGCATTCTGGACTGGAGATTTTCGTTGAACGACCGCTGCACCGCCGGCCGTACATCGAGGTAGGCGAGGTCACGTTCCCGAAGGCGCTTGATGCACTGCAGGATGTAGTGAACCTGGGCCTCGATCATGAAGACGATCGAGTTGTGCCCGAGGCCGGTGTTGGGACCAACCAGGATGAAGAAGTTCGGAAAGCCGGCGACGGTCATGCCGTAGTAGGCCTCCGCGCCGTGCTTCCAGGCGTCGTTGATGTCGAGTCCGCCGATGCCGCGCACGTTCATGCGTGCGATGAATTCGGTGACGCGAAAGCCGGTGCCCCAGATGATCGCGTCGACCGGGCGGACGACCCCGTCGGCGGTGACGACGGAGTCAGAGCGAATCTCTGTAATCTCGTCGGTCACAAGGTCGACGTTGTCTCGTTCGAGGGTGGGGTACCAGCGATCCGAACCGAGGATGCGTTTGCAGCCGAGCGTGTATTCCGGAGTCACCTTTGCGCGAAGCGCCGGATCGGAAACGCTCTTTTCGATGTGGCGTGTCGCGAGGCGACTGATGAACTGAAGCAGGCGCGGTGCTTTGACGAAGCCGATGCCGCGGCTCTCCATGATCCAGTAGATCAGGTTTCGATACGCTTTTCGGAGGGCCGGAACGGCAGCAAAGGCACGTCGACGTCGCTTGCTGAACGTCTGGTTCATCTTCGGGAGCACCCAGGGGGCGGTTCGCTGAAAGACGTGTAGCTGATCCACTTCCGGCGCGATCTCGGGAACGTATTGGATCGCACTCGCCCCGGTTCCGATGGAGGCGACGCGCTTCCCACGCAGGTCGTAGCTGTGGTTCCACGTCGACGAGTGAAACTGCTCCCCCTGAAACGAGTCGCGTCCAGGGATGTCCGGAATGGACGGCACGTTGAGGGGGCCGCTTCCGCTCACGACGACCCGCGCGCGAAACACTTCGCCCGTGCTGAGGTGCACATGCCAGAGCCCCTCGTCTTCGTCGAACTCCGCGCCTTCGACGCGAACACCGAACCGAATGGCGGGGCGGAGGTTGTGACGATCGACGACGCCTTTGAGGTAGTCGAGGATCTCGGGCTGGCGGCTGAACTGTTCGCTCCAATCCGGGTTGGCGTCGAACGAGAACGAGTAGAGGTGCGAGGGCACGTCGCAGGCGCACCCGGGGTAGGTGTTGTCGCGCCAGGTCCCGCCGATCTCGTTCGCCTGCTCGAAGATCGTGAAGCCTCGAATTCCCTCTTGTTGGAGGCGCACCGCGGTTCCGATCCCCGCGAAGCCCGCTCCGATGATGGCGATGGGAAATGCATCCGGCGTTGATTTCATTAGGAATTCCTTGGCTGAGTCACTCTGTGTTGACCGTTGGTCAGCAATCTAGATCGCTGTTGACCGTTGGTCAATCGTCCCGCAGGTTGGAGAGGTGAGTCGCCTGCCCACCGACGATCGCTATGCGCAGCTGCTCCAAGGCGCGCGGGAGCTCTTTGCGGGGCACGCCTTTGACGCGCTTTCGACCGCCGAGATCGCGCGGCGCCTTGGGGTGTCGAAGGCGCTTCTCTTTCACTACTTCAAGACGAAGCGTGGCCTCTACGTGGCGTCCGTGCGCGCGGCGGTTGCCGAGTTGATCGCGATGACGGAACCGGATCCTTCGGAGCCACCTGCGGTTCAGCTCTGGCAGAGCATGTCCGTCTACCTCGACTGGGTGCGCGCCAATCAGGGGGAGCAGCAGCAGCTTCTCCAGGGAGGGATCGGCGTCGACGAAGAGGTGCTCGCGATCATCGAAGAGCCGCGCGCGATCACTCTCCAACGTGTGCTCCGCGCGCTCGGGCTCACGGAGTCAACGTTAGAGCTTGAGCTTGCGGTGTCCGGATGGCTCGGGTTTTCCGAGGAGGTCGCGCGCTACTGGGCGCCGCGCACGTCGGTTCCGAAAGAACTCGCGCTTGGACAGATCGTGGCGAGTCTGCAGACCGCCCTTGCGGTTGCAAAGATCGATGCATCGGTGCTCAAGGACCCGCAGAAAAGCGATCTACGACGCGATAGCGAAACGTAAGCGGCTCGCCGTTTCGCTCCAGATGCACCACGACATCGATGGCCCGCCGAAGCTGGGAATACGCTTCGAGGGCAGCTTCCGGCGTGGTCATGGGGGTTCCGTTGACGGTGCGAATGAGATCTTCGTTGGCGAGGCCGAGAACGCTGAGGAGGCTTTCGCGGCTGATCCCGTAGAGACGGATGCCAGTGTTTTCTTGAGGGACGAGACGAACGGTGTCGAGGGTTGCACCGGTGCGGAGGAGCGCAGCGGCGTCGGAGCGAAGGAGCCACTCGCGCGGACCCGTTTGCCGCACGCCCTGGCGAAAACGTGCGACGACATCGTCCGGCTCCGCGGGTGCGGTTGTTTCCGCCTGGGTGCCGCAGGCGGGAGGGTCTGCGCCCTCCCGAAGCGCGAAGCGAACCACGCCCTCGCGGTGCTGAACATCGATACCCGAGTCGGCGAGCGCAACGCGAAGAATGGTCACCGCTTCGTCGATGCTGACCGGTTCTGGCGCGGACGCCGACACCGATATGCAATCGGCAAAAGGGTCGAGTTGAGAGCTGACCACCGTGTTCGCTCGGGCTTCTTCGACGAGGTAGGCCGCGATTTCCCGAAGGGGTGTGCGTTCAAGGCGAAGGGGGATGCGAGCCTCGGCGGGCGTTTCCGCGCTCGGCGCCGCCGAACCGCAGGCTGCGAGCAGAAGAGC
>JBCDAA010000195.1:0-16281 GCA_039186435.1 Myxococcota bacterium
CCGTCGCGGACCTGATTCCTCTTCGGCTGCGAAGCCGAAAGCTGGAGGCGCTCTGGGAACCTGACGCGCGGTGGGAGTTGCTTCCGCTTCCCTCGCAGGTGAGCGCGCGGTACGTCTCGTTCACGCCGCTCGGTGAGGATCGCTTCGCCCTCATCACCCTTCGGTCCGCGGAGGTGCTTGAAGTCGACTCAGCCGCGGCGTGGCGATCGCTTCCCCTTCCTCGTTCGCCGCGTTCGCATCACGCGGCCGTGCGACTTCCAAGCGGTGAGCTCATGATTACCGGCGGACTCGCTCCCGAAGGCACGGCGCTTCGCTCGACCGAGATCCTCGGCCTCGACGGAGTCTGGCGCGATGGGCCCGAGCTGACCGAAGCGCGCCTCCGGCACAGCGCCGTCGTGACCACGGGCGGCACCGTGCTGGTGTTCGGAGGCGAACGCGAGGGGCGCGCGCTCGTCACCACCGAGCGGCTTCGAGGGGACGCATGGAGGCGCTACGACGACGGGGAGCGTGCCACGACGCGCGGAAATCTCTGGCCCGGAGACGGCTTCGCGGTGCTCACGGCGTCCGACTATTTCGTTTGGGCGGACCACGGAAGGGTGTGGCGCCTCGCGGAAGGGGCGCTGCAGATGCGGACCGACGAGACCGCGACCCTTCTCGATGCGGAGGGGGAGCCGAGCCGAGACATCGCGGTGCCGGGGATGTTCCGTTCGGCAATTCAGCTTCGCGATGGATCGATCGCGGCTGTTGTGGAGCGCACGCTCTACCGCGGTCGCGAGCCCTTCGACGCGTGGGAGCAACTCGCAGAACTTCCCCCGCGACTTCGCGGAAACCTGAGCCTCACGGAACTTCAGGACGGCTCGCTTCTCGTCTTCGCGACCGAGCCCTTCCTGCAGGCCGCTCGATTGAGGCTCTCCGAGTAGCGTTCGCTCACGCACCGTTCGTTTACGCACCGTTCGTTTACGCACCGTTCGTTTACGCACCGATGCAGCCTTGCTACGCTTTGCTGCAACGATGACGGCGGTCGCGCTTCAGAACGCGTGGAAGGCGCTCGGGCACCTGCTGGATCGCCTTCACGACGTTAGTCATCGCGCGGATTGGCTGGCCGAGTGCCTCGACACCCTGGTCGAACTCCTCGAGGCCGACCGTGGGCTGGTGCTCGTCCACGAAGCGGGCGGCGACCACGTTCTTCAGGCGCGCGGTCCCGGGGGTCAGCTCGACCTGCAGGAACGTCACGAGGTTAGTCAGACGCTCCTCCGCGCCGCGAAAGCGTCCGGCCAGGTTGAGGTCTGGGAGATCGGTGATGAAGGCACGGAAAGCCTGGCGCATTTGGGGATCGTGACCGCCGCGTGCGCGCCCCTTCTCTCGGTCGGGGACGGCGAGCCGCTCGGCGCTCTCTACCTGGATTACAAGGTGCCTCGCCGCGTTTTCGATGCAACGCCGAAAGAGCTGCTCCGCGCGGCTGCGACGATGATCAGCGTGCTCGTCGACAAGCAGCGAAGCTTGTCGGACGCGAAGACCGCGCTCGTCGAAACGCAGCGCTCGCTCGAAGTCCCCCGCGTGAGCGATCTTCTGGCGGGGGAGCTGCTCGCGTCCCTTCGCGCGGAGGTCGCCACCCTCTCCGCAGACACTCCGGTGCTCGTGACGGGTGAGTCGGGTACCGGCAAGACGCTTCTTTGTCGCGCGATGGCCATCGAGGGAGGACGCCATCCCATCGTGCGGGCGCTCCTCGCGAGTGACGACCTCAATGCGATCAGCTCAGAGCTTTTTGGTCACGAGCGAGGATCGTTTTCGGGCGCGGCGGGCCGTCGCATCGGTCTCGTCGAGCAGGCCGGTGGAGGGACGCTCGTGCTCGACGAGGTGCTCTCGCTTCCTCCTCACGCGCAGCAGCTTCTTCTCGAGTTCGCCCAGTTTGGAACGTTTCGACCTCTCGGGTGGACGGATCGTGAGCCAAAGTCGACCGACGTTCGTTTGCTCGCATCCACCAACGGTGATCTCGAGCGGGCGATCGCGGAGGGTCGCTTTCGGGAGGATCTCTACGACTGTCTTGCGGGCGCGCGCCTGCACCTGCCGCCGCTTCGAGAGCGCCGCGCTGACGTGGTGCCCCTGGCGCAAGGCATGTTGAAGCGCAGCGATCCCGAGCGCGAGTGGCGCATGAGCATTGCGTTTCGTGAGCGTCTCAGTGGACCACTTCCATGGCCCGGCAACCTTCGACAGCTCGACCGCGCGGTTCGACGCGCCTGCGATCGTGCGCTCGCCGAAGACGCCGACGCGGATGTGTTGGAGGTTCGCCACCTGGTGGGAAGCGACCTGCAGGCGCCAACGCCGGAGACCCTCCCCTCGGCGCCCGCGTCCTTGGCAATGCTTCAGTCGCGTCGTGAACGCCTCGACGATGAAGAGCGCAGCCTGTTGGCGCAGACCCTCGCCGCGCACGACGGTGTGGTCGCGCGGGCAGCGCGCACGCTCGGCATGCCGCGAACGAGTTTGATCAGCCGAATGGAACGCCTGGGTCTCGAGCGATCGCCGGGGCGTCGGGGTCGTCCGCCCAAATGACCGGTGCGAGCGATTCGGCCGTTTGCGAGCGCACGCTCGGCGGCCGCTTCGTCCTTCGCTCGCTTCTCGGCTCCGGCAACTTCGGCGACGTCTACCGCGCGTACGATCGCGACGAAGGGCGCGAACTCGCGCTCAAGGTGCTCCACAAAGGCGATCCGGACTCGCTCGCGCGCTTCAAAGCGGAGTTTCGGGCGGTTGCCGAGGTTCATGACCGCAACCTCGTTCGCCTCTACGAGCTTCATCAGGACGAAGGCTGCTGGTTCTTCACGATGGAGCTGATCGAAGGGTTCGACCTTCGGGAGTGGGTGCGCCCCGGCGGCGTGCTCGATGAGGATCGACTTCGCGTAGCGATGCGCGGCGTGGCGCATGGGCTCGCGGCGCTTCACCAAACGCGCCACGTCCATCGCGACGTGAAGCCTTCGAACGTCCGCATCTCCGAAACGGGCCGGGTGGTTCTCCTCGATTTTGGTCTCGCCGCGCGCCTCGACGATCGCGCTCCGGGAAACGCACTGATCGGGACACCGAACTACATCGCGCCGGAACTCACGGAGGGCGGCGAGCCGACGCCCGCGAGCGATTGGTACAGCCTTGGCGTTGTTCTCTTCGAGCTCGTCGCGGATCGTCTTCCCTTCGAGGGGCGCGCGATCGAGGTGCTCGTGCAAAAGCGCAAGCGGGAGGCGCCGCGTCTCGAGGAAGGAGACGCCTTTCGAAGCGCGTGCAGTCACCTTGCCGCGGGGCTGCTCGCACGACGTCCTGCCGATCGACCAGGCGCAGCGTCGGTGGTGCGCGCCTTTGGCGGATCGCACGCGCCGCCGCGACGCGGGGTGTTCGTGGGCCGCGAGCGTGAGCTCGCCAAGCTCCAGCAAGCGTTCGAGGCAGGCCCGTCGATCTGCTGGCTCGAGGGAGAACCGGGCGCGGGTAAGTCCGGTCTTCTGCGCGAGTTTCTGGCAGGTCTTTCGGCGGAGGTGCTGGTGCTCGAAGGTCGCTGCTTTGAGCGCGAGTCGGTTCCCTACAAAGGGCTCGACGCCGCGGTCGATCGCTTGGCCCATCGGCTAGCGGCGTGGCCCTCCGACGAAGTTGAGACGGTGCTCCCGCCGGGACTGCCGAGCCTCGTGACGCTCTTTCCGGTGCTGGGTCGCGTGCCGCTCATCGCGCGGCGAGGTGCACAGGAAGTTGGCTACGAGCGCGCGCAGCTTCGCGTGGAAGCCTTCGAAGCGCTCCGCCAGCTTCTCGGGGCGGTCGCGCAGCGGCGCCCGGTGGTGTTGGCGCTCGACGATCTTCAGTGGAGCGACCCCGACGGCGTGGCGCTTCTGGGCGCGCTCCTTCGCGCGCCGGCGCCCAACCTTCTCTTTGTGGGCGCGTTTCGCAGTGGTGCGTCGATCTCGCTGATCCGCGATCTCGGTGGCGAAACGCTTCACGTTCCTCCGATCTCGGAACGCGACGCCGAGCGCCTTGCGGCGAGTCTGCTTTCCGAGCCGAATGAAGCGCGGGCGCAGGCGATCGCGCGCGCGTCGACCGGCAACGTCCTCCTTGTCGAGCTCCTTGCGCGCTTTGGCACCGGTGAGGATGGCGTGGCCGGCGCGGTGGCGCGAAGTATGGCGTCTCTCGAAGCGCCCACCCGCCATCTGCTCGAAGTCATCTGCCTGGCCGGGCAGCCGCTCTCCCGACGCATCGCCGAGAGCATTGCGGAGGCGAGCGTGGATCCCCTGCGCGGGCAATGCCTTGTTCGCAACGAGGGTTCCGATCGCGTGGAGGCCTACCACGATCGGATTCGCGAGGCGGTGGTTCGCCGTCTTGCCGAAGAGCGCCGCGTTCAGCTTCATGCGCGTCTTGCCGACGAGCTCGCATCCGCGGAGGCCGACGCTGAAACGATTGCTCACCACTACGCGCAATGCGGAAGACGCGAGGAGGCGTATCGCTGGACGCTGGCCGCGGCCCGGCGCGCGGAGACGGCGCTCGCGTGGGAGCGCGCGGCTCGTTTGTATCAGCAGGCGATCGATGGGGCGCACGAGCTCGGCGCTCCCGACGCAGATCTTTGGGTCGCTCTCGGGGATGCTCTCGGGCACAGCGGCCGCGGCGCGGAGGCCGATCGTGCGTATCGAAAGGCGTTACCCGCGGCGCGTTCGGGGCAAAGTCGTCATGCGCCCGTCGATCTTCTTCGGCGCTCCGCGGAGCACCTTCTTCGGATCGGCCGAATGGACGACGGGATGGCGGCGCTCGACGAATCGCTCCGCCTGGTGGGCATGCGCCTTCCGAAGACGCCGCAAGCCGCGGTGGCGGTCCTTCTCTTCGAACGGACGCGCCTTCGGCTTCGAGGCCTTTCCTTTGAGGAGCGCAGCGAGGCAACAGCGGACGCGGACTCCCTCGCCGCGGTGGATCTCTGTTTTGGCGCCGGCGTCGGCTTGAGCAGTATGGACAGCCTGCGCGGCGCGGGCCTGCTCGCGCGAAGTCTCCGCTACGCCCTCGACGCGGGGGAGCCCTATCGCATCGCGCGGTCGATGGCGTACGAAGCATCCTTCAACGCAAACCGCGGTGCGGCTGGCGAAGCGCGCGCGACGGAGCTCGTCCTGCGAACGGAGGCCATCGCGGAGCGTCTCGACAGCGCCCATCTTCGCGCGCTGGGATCCGGCGCGCGCTGCCTCATTGCGTTTCACAACGGACGCTGGCCCCAGGCCGTGCGCTGGTCGAAGGAAGCCGAGGCGCTCTTTCGGCAGGGTTCCGTCGGCATGGTGAAAGAGATCAGCACCGTTCAACTTCTCGGGTCGGTCGCGCAGCTCTTTCTGGGGCACCTCGACGCGCTTGAGGGTGACTACGAGCGCCGCATGCAGGGCGCGGTGCAGCGGGGCGATCTCTTCAGCCAAGCGAACCTACGCACCGGGTTTCTCAACGCGCTCTGGCTCGCGAAAGACGACGTGGCGCGCGCTCGCACGGAGGCCGAGTCCGCGCTCCGCGACTGGGACCCGGGCTACTACGTTCTTCAGCGCTTCTTCGATCTTTGGGCGCGCACGCAGATCGAGCTCTACGCGGGTGATGCGGCGGCGGCCGGAGCCCGCCTTCGCGCCGGCTATCCTGCGTTTGAGCGCTCGCTCCTGACGCGGCTTCCCTTCCTGCGCGCCTGCGGGTGGGATCTTGCGGGGCGCGTCGCCCTTGCGGAAGCCTCGCAGCTCGGGCGAACTCGTGCGCTCGCTCGCGCGCGCCGCTGCGCCGCTCGGCTCTGTGGTGAACATGCGCCGTGGGCGATGGCTCTCGGGCTCTCGCTTGAAGCCGGCGTGTTTCATCTCCGGGGGGATCGAAGTCGCGCGGAGGATCGGCTCGCAGATGCGATGGTGCGCTTCGAGGAGGCGAAGATGCGAACGCATGTTGCGGCGGTGCAGTGCGCCCGCGACGACGCCGAGGGTAAAAAGACGCTTCGGGGATGCGGCGTTGCGAACCCGTCGCGCTGGACGCACATGCTCCTCCCGGCGTTTGCTTCCTAGATTGCTAGAACCGTCCGCGCACGCTACAGCCGCCAAGTCCAAAGGCGATTTCGGGGGCGTCCGGTTTGCTTGTAAGCCACCAGATCAGACCTCCTACGCCGGTCGCGAGCGCCGTGCCCAAGAGAACGTCCGTCGTGCGCGTGAGTCTTCGAAGCTGATCCCGGTCGCTCGCGGCATCCGGCGGACACACCCCGTTGGGGCATTGGTCCTCCAGGTCGCCGTAGCGGGAGTTCGCAACCACGCCGGTGATGATCGCAGTGACGGCCGCGGCTCCAGCGACGGCGAGCACGATCCCGGGACCGACTCGACTCGGCGACTCGGGAGCGAGCTCCACTTCGTCGTTCGTCTCGTCCCTCGCGTCGTTTTCCGCGTCGTCGTTCTCGCTCGCCGAGAGAACTTCGATGCGTCGACGCACGTAGTTGGTCTTGTCGGTGTCCGGACGCGCCTCCAAGAAGCGCGCGTAGTCCCGGACGGCTTCCTCGTCGCGCCCGAGACGATCGTAAGCCGTCGCAATGTTGTAGAGCAGCTCTGGCCGCTCGCTAAGTTCGTATGCTTCCTGCCACCGGGAGAGCGCATCCTCGAAGCGGCCGTCCGAGAACGCCACCGTTCCTGCTTCGTAGAGGCTTCGCGCTTCCCGATCAGTGTTCTGCGCGTACGCGGTTGCCGCGCCGAGAATGGAAATCACGAGCGATAGATATTTCATGGGGGTTCTCACGGGAGTGCGACTGGGGTGGGCGCGAGGTAGAGGGAGACGCCGTTGCCGGCGATGCCGAACTCGTTGCGGCCCCAACATTGAATGGACCCACCGTCGTCCGCGTTGAGACCGCAGGTGGAAAAGCCGCGAAGGCTTCCCGCCGATAGGGCGGTTGCGGAGGCACCGGGCACCACGACGGGGGCACGCCGATCGTCACCCCCGGCAATCCCGAGCTGGCTGTACTCGTTGCCGCCCCAGCAGCGAACCGAGCCGTCGACGTAGGCCGCGCAGGAGTGGGTTTCCCCCGCCGCGATCGCGACCGCTGCCATTGCGGTGTAGTCGACCAACACGGGGGCTGCCCCCGAGGGGGTTCCGCCGAGCTGCCCGCGGAATGCGGAGCCCCAGCAGCGAACCTGACCGGACGATTCAAGCGCGCACGTGTGGGCGTTGCCGGCCGCGATCGCGTCGACGTTCGTGAGCCCAGGCACCGGCATCGGCGTATGCCGCCCCGGGCCTTCGACGCCAAGCTGTCGCGACTCGTTGCTCCCCCAGCATTCGACCACTCCGGTGCTCCGCAGGGCGCACGCGTGCACATGGCCTGCCGCGATCGCGACCACGTTGTCAAAGGTGCGCGCCGTGGGTCCGGGCGCCTCGTTGGCCGAGGCAGGACGACCTACCTGACCTTCCGAGTTGGCGCCCCAACATTGAACGTTTCGCGTCTCGTCGATGGCGCACGTAAAGAAGCTTCCGGCCACGATTGCCCGCTCTTCGCCGGCGAGGTCGACCTGCTGCGGGCGCGTTGCGGAGCTGCCAACGGATCCGAGCTGGCCGCTCGAATTGCCTCCCCAGCACCACGCCTGCGTTTCGCCGCCTTCATCGTCGATGGCGCACGAGTGGCCTACCCCGACGGTGACCTGTGTGACGTTGGTGAGGTCGACTACGACGCCCGCGCGCGCTTCGGAAAGCGACGTCCCGTCCCCGAGCGCACCCGACGAGTTGTTGCCCCAGCAGCGCGCAATGCCGGTGCGCACCGCGCACGCGTGAGCCTCCCCGACGGCAAGCTCCGCGTACCCCGCTTCCGGCGTTCCGTCCAACCCTGCGAGCGATGTCGGTTCGTCGACCTGGAGATCGTCCCGCGGGACGCTTCCTTCGAAGCTTGCGCCCCAGCAGTGCGCGCGCCCCCCCTGAAGCGCGCAGCCTCCGCGCCGCCCCCCGTCAAAGTTCGAAAACCCGTCGAGCTCCGGGACGCGAATCGAGACCCCATCCGCGCCGGTGCCGCGCGGCGTGGTTTCGCCGTTCCCGTACTGCGCTTCCTGGTTGCGTCCGAGACACGACACGCCTTCGTCGTTCAGCCAGCAGAGTGACCAGAGGCTTTGCCAGGCTTCGCGGACGCCGGCGGCGATCTCGATCGGCGTCGCTTCGAAACGGTCGTCCACGGTCGAGCCGAGATGACCGCTGTTGTTGTCGCCCCAGCAGAGTAGCCGACCGGCGGTCGTGCGCGCGCAGAACGTCCGCCAGTTCGCGTCGACCGACTCCGCGTCTGCAATCCCGAGGGCCTGCACAGGAGTGCTCCGGTTGGCCGTCCCTCCGTTGCCGAGCTGTCCCAACGAGCCGCTTCCCCAGCACCAAACCTCCCCGGAGCGCAGGGCCGCGCAGCTCGCGCCGTTGTTCACGGCAACGTCGATCGCTTCGTCCGGAAGGCCGCTTACCCGGCGAGCACCGTCGGCGTCGCCGCTCCCCGGAATAGCGCCGTTTTGCTGGTCGCCCCAGCACCACACATCGCCCATCGTGTCGACCGCACACGCGTGCAGCTCGTTGAGGTCTAACGCGTCAAAGGTTCGGGTCGAAAATGACGTATCGGTGTCGGCAACGACGGACTGCGGTACACCCGTGTCGGCTGCTGCTGGACCCGCCCCGAGACGAGAGCCCTGCCCCCAGCACCAAAGCGCACCGTCGAGGTCGATCGCACACGTGTACTGATTGCCCGCGGACACAAAGCGCGCACGAAAGGGCACGCCTTCGATCTCGATGCGCTGCGCTCGCTCAACGCCGCGGGGGATTCCGGCGCCGGCTTGGCCCGATTCGTTTTCACCCCAGCAGAAGACCTGTCCACTCTCGCGCCGCAAACATCCCTGACCCTCGCCACGGTCAACCTGCACCACCGGATCGCAGACCCCTTCGACGCAGTTGGTTCCGACTTCGCACGTATTCCCGCACGCGCCGCAGTGGGTTGGGTCGCTCGCGAGCTCCGCTTCGCAGCCATCGCCAGCGTCGCCGTTGCAGTCGTCAAAGCCATCCTCACAGGCGACCACGCCGCACGCTCCCATGCGACATTCGACATCACTGACGTTTGTGGTGTCGCAGGCGGCGTCGCATTCTCCGCAGTGATCGACATCTTCTTCGGTATCGATCTCGCAGCCGTCCTCCGGGATCCCGTTGCAGTCGGCTCGCTCGGCTTCGCACACAAACCCGCAGATGGCGTCGGCGCAGGTCGCTTGCTGGGCCCCTGGAGGAACCGAACACTCGTTGTCACAGCGCCTGCAGCGAAGCGGGTTGGTGCGGGTGTCGACGCATTCATCCCCGCAGACCGTTCCGTCGCACGTCTCACTGCAGACGGGCGTCATCTGCGTCGAATCGCAAAGCTCCTCGCCCGCGCATAACACGTCGCACGCTCCACAGGTGCCTGTGCTTCGAAGATTCGCCTCGCATCCGTTGGCCGGATTGCCGTCGCAGTCTTCGAAGCCGGGCTCGCACTCAAAACCACAGATCCCGTCGGTACAGACGCCGAAGGCACGCTCGGGCGCCGGGCATTCGTCGTTTCGTGCGCAGCCCGCGTCGCTGACCCCACCGTCCCCAAGGGTGAAGTCGCTCGCGTCGCGAACGAAGCTGCACGCCGCCACACCCACCAGCCCCACGATCCACCACCTGCTTGCCACGGGACGATTGCTGCACTCGGCATGCCAGGCGGGGGCGCCGAAAAACTGGGTGGAATCATCAGCTCACGTAGGAAAGTGACGACGTATCGTCGCCGCTTTCGACGTGACTCGGTCATTCCGAGAGGATCTCGCGAAGAATCTCGCGATACATGCGCTCCGTCCGGCCGTCGTCGCAAGGAGGGAAGCAGTCGCGTCGAATCACCGAACAGAGCTCCCCGTGTTTCAGGTCGTAGACGCGAACCTCCCAGCTGCTTTGTGCCCCGCGCCCGTGATAGCGGCTGCTCACGCCTCGAGTTGCGTCGTTCTCCCTCCCAAACGCGAGCAAGCAGTCTCGATCGGAGCGCTGCCGGCAGCCCTCGGGAACCCGCGCCGCGGAAACGGAGCGCCAGGTTCCCACCCGTTCGACCTCTTCTTGGATGACCTCGCGAAGCCGCGCATCGAGGCGCCAGTCGCCCGTGTACAGACCCGAGAGGCCGACGAAACGAGGGGCCTCCGTCGAGCACCCAAGCAGGAGGGCAAGGCCGAGCCATCGCATGAGTTGGCGTACGGCCGCATTTTGTTAAGCAATCTGGGTGAACTCACATGTCGCCTTCAAGGCGACATCGGGGTGCGTAATTGAACCCGCCGATTGGCCGGTGCCGCGTCCCGACGTGAGGCATGATGCAACGATGCCGGAGCTCTATTGCGATCAATGCAACCAGGTCGTGACGACGAATCCTTGCCGTCTCCACCCAGAGAATATGCTGATGGATCTCTCTGATCCTGACGTGGCGGCTTACGTCGCGACGCGGCAGGGCGAACTTGCCGAGCGGGAGCGCGATCTCGCGGAGCATCTCGGAATGGTCGCCTTTGCGTTGCTCGGCACGCTCGGGGCCCTCGCACTGGTGATCGCGACCGGCGGAAGACACGCCATCAAAGTCACCATCGCCGGTGGATTTATCGGAGCGGCGATCGGTCGCTATGTTCCCATCGGACGACGAACTCGCCGCGCGCTCTTGGCGCTCGCCGGATTGGCGCTTCTCGCGACGCCCTTTCTCTGGCTCCGCCACAATCGAGCGATCGAGGAGGAACGGGCCATGCGCGACGCGGAGTGGGCGGCCTACCAGGAGGAGGAACAAACGCGGAGCCACGAACGCGGCATCCTCCGCGAGCGCTGCGAGTATGACTACGATAACGCATGCTTTGAGGATGCGCTGCGCAGCCTCCGCGAGAGCTCCACGACCGCGGTCTTCGATCCGCAGCGAGCGCAGCGGGAGCGCCGAATCGGTTTGCGTATGCTGGAGCGCGGCTGCGAGTTAGGTCATGCGCAGAGCTGCGCGGTTCTTGAAGACCCCTAGCTTGCTCAGGACTCGCCGCTCGCTTTGCCGAGAGGTTCCATATCAGGGACGGTGTCGCGCCGGTACGTCCCCGAGTCTTTCTGCTCCTGGCTTCGATCGAAGACGATACGCGCGGCTTCGCAGACTTCGGGGGTCAGGAGCCCTAGCTCAACGACGACGCTCGCGACTGCAGGCGTTGCGTCGATCTGCTCGAGGAGGAGGTGAGCGATCAATCCTTCGGAGCAGTACCCGAGGCGCGTCGCAATCTCGCCAAAGCGTTCTTTGGAGCTGGCTTGATCGCGGAGGACGCTCGCGACCTGCTTCGCGCAGAGGTGCCGGCGCCTTAGTGCCATCTCCCCGATCGGCGGGCGCGCGCCTCGGCGATAGGAGCGCACGTACTGGGCTTCCTCCTCGGTGAGAAGATCCTGCGTGACCAGTGCCTTGAGGAATGCTTCCTCGCGGTCCGCAGGGAGGATGGTGAGGGGGACACCGGACATGACGATCCTATCGTTCGTCGCGATGCAGTTCTCGAGTGTGTACTCGAATAATTTTTGAGAATTATTTAAGCCGAATGAATTCACTAAGAAATTAGTTGTTTTCATAGTTTCATTGCGAATGACAATGACAAAACCTTGATGTCACCCAAGTGAGGGACCCAAAAACCCAGGATTTGGCCGTAGCGTCTCCCACAGATGGGGGAGAACGCTCAACGCGCGCTCGAACGACCTAGGGAACGCTCGAATCGCCCGTCTCAGAAGCGTCGGAGGGGGAGGATGCGGGTTGGCTTTCCCCCCACGCGCCGAGGACCGCGACCCCGCCGAAGAGGCAGGCAGCGATCAGGAGCGCGAAGATCAGGCTGCTGATGATCAGGCGTTTTTCTCGTCGCCAGCGGGCGTCATCGTCGCCGACTTCTCGGATCTTTTCTGCCATTTGAGTCCTGCAGAAACTTCGTTTCAGCGTCAGTCGTCTTCCCAGGCTTCTTCGAGCTGCTCGAGGATCTCGTCACGGGATACCGGCCAGGGAGGTTCGCTGCCTCGAAGATGGCGCCAGAGCATCCGGCCGAGACCTGGCTGCTCGTCGGGTTTCGACCAATCCCATTCGAGCGACTCGGCGGCCATGCGTCCCTCTTCCCCGTTGATCTCTTCCGGCCAGCGTCGCTCGATGGCCTCGTAGGGCGTGTAGTCGGGCGTCGCTGAAAAGAGGTCGTCCATCGGCGACGCGTTCGCCCAGCTTTGGTTCAGAGGTTCGGGCAGACCGAGGATTAGCTGAATCGTTCGAAAGATGCTCGCTTCGTTGTAGTGCACGCTCGAGACGTATCCGCGTTTGACCCAGGGGGAGAGCACCAGCAAGGGAGCGCGGTGGTTGTCGACATGGTCGCCGCCGTTCTGCGGATCGTCCTCGATGAAGAACACCACCGTTTCGGGCCAGAAGGTGGAGTGGCTGATCGCGTCCGCGATGATCCCTACCGCGTAGTCGTTGTCCGCCATCATCGAACGCGGCGTCGGCCGTCCCGGCGCGAGTCCAAAAGTGTGATCGTTGGGGAGCAGTACGTACGTAAAGGACGTGAGCTGACAGCTCTCCTGCCATCGTCTCTCCAGCCAGCGGGCGCGCTCCTCGTCCGCGACGCCCATGTTGTAGACGAGGCCCGGGTAGCGCGGGTGCGGCGCGACGTTCCGACTCGAAACGATCTCGCCATAGTTGGTGAGGCTCACGCCTTGCTCTTCGAAATAGTCGAACGCGGAGCCTTCCTCGGGGTAACCGACCGTATCGCGCACCCCTTGGGGCGAAATTGACCAGTACCCACGACCCCACGTGCTCAGCCACGAGCGCTCAACGAAATCGGTGCTGCGGCCCCAGGTCGTCCAGATGTGTCCCTGCACTGACTGTTCGGCCAGCGAGTAGTAGTTGTCTCCCATGGCGAAGTCGCGCGCGATGCGGCGCGTGTTCGGAATCACGTCCTCGATTTCACTTCGCGGGATCAGCGTCAGGTTGGGGTCGCCGTTGCCGTAGGGATTGCCTTCGTCGTCGGTGAGATCGCCGAAGTACGCGTCGTAGGTTTTGTTTTCGCGAACGACGAGAATCACGTGACGGATCTGCTCGCTGGCGCCTCCGCCTCGCCGCGGAATCGGAAACGCGGCGTCCCCCTCGCAGCTCACTGACGTAAAGCGCGTCGCCCGATCGTTGTTGGCGGCGATCTCCGTGTCCCAGCGAAGAAGATCCGCGTCGGTGATCTCCTCGATGACGCTGAGGCTTCCCCCGAGCAGGTCGAGGATCGAGTTCTCGGCGGGTCGGTCGTTCGCGCCGGTCCCCTCGTGTTTGCCCGCGAGGACGAGAACGCGGCCGTCGCCCAGGACCGCAACGTCGGTCGGGTACCACATCGTCGGGATTCTTCCGAGCCGCGACCAGTCGGAGGTATCGAAGACGTCGATGGCGTTGTCGCCCGCGTTGACCACGAAAAAGCGTGACCCGTCGATCGCAAAGCGACCGGCTGCCGGCGAGCTGCCTCGAAGCGCGCTTTCGCCGGCGATGAAGACTTGGTCGGTGCGCTCCCGAAGCCCGGTGTCGATCACTGAGAGGGAGTCGCTGTCCGAGTCGGCCGCGACCACGGTGCTTCCGTCCGGCGAGATGGCGAGGCCTTCCGGGTTCTTGCCGACGGGAATCGTGTCGAGGACGACGCCGCCCTCAAGATCGATCGCCAGCACCGCGCTTGCGTCCCAGAGCGAAACAAACGCCGTCGCATCGTCCGGCGTGATCACCAGATCGTAGGGAAGGTTGCTCTCGTCCGGGATCGGGATGCGCGCCCGCTCCGCGTTGGTCTCCGTATCCCAAAGAACGATCTGCGCGCCGAACATGAGGTTGGCCACGAGGGTTGTGTCGTCGCTCAGGAGGCGGATCCCGCTGACGTATCCGTCGGCGACCAGGTCCGCGAGCACGATCGGTTCGCGGTCGGTGAGCTGGCCGGTCGCGGTGTCGAAGTCATAGACCCACACGAGGTTCGTTCCGCCGCCGGCGACATACACCCGGGAGCCGTCGCTCGGGATGGCAACGCCAAGAAAGGTGGCTTCGCTCGGGCGCTCGCGAAAGAGCCGCTGGTCGACGACCGTTTGCGTGTCGACATCGATGACGCTGAGCACTTCGTCGTCGACGCCTCCGTCGGAGACGATGGCGAAGCGCGTGCCGGGCACCGGTCGCACCGTCATCGGAAAGCCGGGCAGTTCGATCTGCGCTCCAACGCGGGTGACGCGTCGAGCATCCGGAAGGATGTACCCGCCCTCGTCGTCCCCGACCGGCAGCTCCGCGCCTGCGTTGATGGTGACGGTGCAGTCCGCGGAAACCGGCGTGGGATGGTCGTCGGTGCGGCACGCGGGAGGCCCCGCATCTTCTCCCGCGTCTTCTGCCTCTGCGTCGATTGCTCCGTCGCTCCCCGGCGAGGTGTCCCCGCAGGCGACGAGAACCCCAAGAAGAAGGAAGCCAGCGCGCGCGTTCATCGCTCGGTTAAGCCAGAGGTTGGCGACGCGCGCTACCCTTGGCGACGTGGATCCGGACGTTTATCTCGATCAGCTGCGGCGAAAGCATCCACGCCTGCGCGTGATCGTCAAAAAGGACGACACCTTTTCCCGCGTTTTGGATGTTGCGGTGCGGGTGGTCACCTTTGGCACACAGCGAAGCTACCTAAGCCGCTACGTCACGACGATCGGCTCGCGCATCTATCTGCCGGAAGGGTGGAACGAGCGGGACGCGAAGAGTCGCTACGTCACGCTTCGGCACGAAGCCGTTCATCTCGCCCAGTTCGAACGCTGGGGACTGGTCGGCATGACCGTGCTTTATCTGCTCCCGATCTTTCCTCTCGGTTTGGCGTGGGGGCGCGCGCGGATCGAGTGGGAGGCCTACGCGGAAACCTTTCGCGCGACCGCCGAAGTGCACGGCCTCAAGGCGGCGCGCGATCCGGCGCTCCGCGAGCACGTCGTGCGGCAGTTTGTGACCGGAGCGTACGGCTGGATGTGGCCCTTCGCGTCCCAGGTCAACGCCTGGATCGACACGGTTCTCGAGGAGATCGAGTCGTCTCCCTGACGAGCGAGAGTCAGCGTTGGCAGGTCGGGCAGCGAAAGATGTGGCGGCCACCCGCGTCGAAACGTTCGATGCGCGTGTCGCAGCGACGACATTGCTTGCCTTCCCGGTGATAGACATAAAAGCGTCGCTCTCGTCGCGGAGCGCCTTGTTTCTTGAGGGCGTTGGCGCGCCGCTCTTCGAGCACGATGCCGCCGGTGCGATAGGATCGCTGCGGAACCTCGCTGGTGTGCTTGGCGAGGCGACGAATTTCCGCGGCGCTTAGATCCGCAGCGCGGCGCGTCGGGTCGAGCTTTGCAAGAAAGAGAATCTCGGCGCGTAGGTAGTTGCCAAGACCCGCGAGATACCCCTGGTTCAGGTAGAGCGAGGCGAGCTGTCGGCCGCGAAACTCGTCGCTGCGAAGACGCGCCCGAATTGTTGCTTCGTCGGTGTCGAGGACGTCGGGCCCGAGCTTTCGGAGGAAGGGATGCATGTCGAGGTCGTCCGCCTCGAGGACGTCGATGTCGGATGCGCTGTAGAGGAGTGCCCAGCGTGCCTTGCCGCGAAGCGCGAATCGAAGCTGGCGATTCGTCGGCGGAAGCTGGCCGCTCTTTTGGATGTACCAACGTCCGTAGAGCTGGTTGTGGCTGTAGACGACGTGCCCGGTCGAAAAGCGGGTCAGCATTGCTTTTCCGTGCGAGGTCACGCTCTGAACCGCCGCCCCGGAGAGCACTGGGGCCCAGGCCTCCAGACGCGGAAGTCCGAAACTCACCTCCACGGCATGTCCTGCGACGGCTTTGGCGACGCGATCCGCGGCGCGTCGAATCTCCGGTCCCTCCGGCATGCCCTCGGATGTAGGGCCGAAGCCCTCGCAGCATCAAGGATGTGGTGGCACGTGAGCGAGAAGCAACGCAGCCACGGAATCGCGAGAATCGATGGGAGATATGCGGCTAGTTGGAACGGAACGTATGCGGCGTCGAAGGTTTGCGGCAGGCGGGCGCGCCGCATCTCTTCTTCGGTACCAGGAACAGCGAGAGCGATACCAGGTAGGGTCACGTTCAGGTCACGTACAGGCGGTACGACGATGGTTCGGAAGGCTGTTGCGTACGCGATTGAGGACAACGCCCCGTGACGGGATGATCGTCCTCCTTGAATTTCCGAACAACGACTCGTTGTTGTCCAGTGACACTACAGAAGCGTAGTTGAGTCCTTCCCAAGGACGCACGGATGCGTAGGCGTCCCGTTGACGCTGGACGTGTCGC
>JBCDAA010000196.1:0-16234 GCA_039186435.1 Myxococcota bacterium
ATCCGATGCTCGGCGGGTTTCAACGCGGCAGCGAGCAGCCTCTCGAAGCCGAGGTTGTTCTCGTGGACGAAGCGTCCATGCTGAACCTTCAGCTCGCGAGCTCGCTCCTCGAAGCCATCGCGCCCTCCACGCGCGTTATCTTGGTGGGTGACGTTGACCAGCTTCCGCCGGTGGGTGCAGGACAGGTGTTGCGCGAGTTGATCGCCAGCGAGGTTGGCGCCGTCGTGCGTCTCGAAGAAGTCTTTCGGCAGGCCGCGGAGAGCGCGATCGTGCAGGGCGCGCACGCGATTCTTCGCGGGGATGTTCCGACCTCCACCCCGACCGGCGCTCCGATCGGTCCGGGGGATCTCTTCGTCGTGAAAGCGCGCGACCCGGATCGCATTCGCGAGCTCCTCCTCGGGTTGATGAAGCGCATCGAGGAACGCTACGGCATCGATCCGGTGGAAGGCGTTCAGGTTCTCACACCGATGCGCCGCGGCCCCCTCGGCACCGAAGGGTTGAACGAGCTCCTTCAGGAGGCGCTCAACCCCAAGCACGACCCCAAGCGGCGCGGCGCCTTCGTGCCGGGCGACAAGGTGATGCAGCTTCGCAACGACTACGACAAGGATGTCTTCAACGGGGACCTCGGACGCGTGCACCGTGTTCAAGGGGGAATGACCTTCGTTCGAATCGACGGTCGCGAGATTCAGTACAAGGTGGAGGACCTCGACGCCCTCTCCCTCGCCTACGCCAGTACGATTCACAAGGTTCAAGGGAGTGAGTTCCCCGCCGTGGTGGTCGTGCTTCACGGCGCGCACCACGTGCTTCTCTCCCGCGCACTGGTCTACACCGCGGTGACCCGTGCGCAGCGCCTCGCGATCCTGCTCGGCGACCCGGCCGCGATCGCGCGGGCGTCCCGCAATGCGCTCAGCTACGAGAGCAACTCACGACTCGCCCGGCGCCTCCGCGAGGGACCGCCCGTCCGCGCGGACGACGTCTACCCTTCGTAGCCGACGTCCACCCTTCGTAGGCGACGTCCACCCTTCGTAGGGCGACGTCCACCCTTCGTAGCCGACGTCCACCCTTCGTAAGCGACGTCCACCCTTCGTGAGCGGCGTCTACCCTTCGTAAGCGGCGATCACGCCATCGTGAAACGCCGGCCGAAAACCCCGAATCTTCTCGTTCGCGCGGCTCGGATGAACTCGGTTGGTCAGGAGCACCACCGCAACATCTCGGTCTGGATCACACCACAGGCTCGTTCCCGTAAAACCGAGATGTCCGAATGTCTTTGCGGAGGTTCGACGGCCTGCCGCTGGGGTATCGCCCGATTTCACGTCCCAGCCGAGCCGATAGCTACCGCCTCCGCCGCGTTCCTGAAGCGCGTGCACCAAGGACGCCTTCGCCAAGAACGTCGAGCGTTCCGCGTAGACATCGAGAAGCTCCGTTCCGAATCGCGCGACGCCAGCCGCGTCCCCGAAAAGCCCCGCGTGACCGGAAACGCCGCCGAGCGCCGCGCAGTTCTCGTCGTGCACCTCACCGGTGATCATGCGCCCTCGCCAGTCGCAGTGCTCCGTCGCAGCGGCCACCCGTGTCAGCAGGCTCCGTTTGTCCGACGGAAGATCCGCTGCGTAGTACACCTTCTGGGAAATCCCGAGGGGGTCCAAGACGAAGTCCGTCACCGCCCGCGCGAGTCCGCGTCCTGCGCGGCGGCCGATCATCTCGCCCGCGAGCATGTACCCGAGGTCGCTGTACTCGCAGTTGCCGGGCGGCCCTTCGCCCTTTCGTCGCGAGGCTTCGTTGAGAATCCATCGGCGCGCCGCGGGACTCCCTGGTTCGTGAGGCACATCGAGGTAGAGACCTCCCCACGCCGCGACCCCTGACCGATGACTCAGAAGGAGCTCCAGACTCGCCGGTTCGCCGACCCCGCCGCGGATGTCGCTCAACGCCGACCCGACCGTAAGGTCGAGGGAAAGACGCTCGGCCTCGGTCATCCGGAGCGCGGTCGCGGCCACGAAGGACTTCGTGATGGATGCCAGGTCATAGGGTGTGTCCGATTGAACGGAGCTCATCGTCCGACCGCGGGACCCGGCAAAGGCGGTCGCGTAGGTCCAGGCGTCATTCTCTCGATAGGCGAAGCACCCAACCGCCCCTGGAAAGACGCGCCCGGCTACCCCCGCCTCCAGAAGTCGCTTCGCCTCGCGAAGGACTCGCGCCTTCGTCCCCGATCCCACCGCTACTTCTGGTGTAACGGAGCGCGGGGTCGCTCGTCCACGACAATCGATCGGCGGCTTGCCCAAGTCGGCCCTTCACGGAAAGCCTCGCGCATGGCCTCGCTTCCTTCCCTCACCCCTACCCCCGCGTGCCACGGCGTCTTTAAGGCCGAGCCGGAGGACTTCCAGGTCGAAGAAATCCCGAAGATCACGCCGGAGGGCGCCGGCTCCCACTGCTGGCTCTGGATCGAAAAAATCGGGCTCACGACCCCGGAGGCGGCTCGAAGACTCGCCGACGCGCTCGGCGCGCAACGACGGGAAGTTGGCTGGGCGGGTCTGAAAGATCGCCACGCGAAGACTCGCCAGTGGATCAGCATTCCGGCGGCTGCCCCGGAGGATGCGCTCGCCCTCGAGCTTCCCGGCATTCGGGTGCTTCGGGCCGCCGCTCACCCCCGCAAGCTCAAGAGCGGAGTCGCCCAAGGCAATCGCTTCGTGCTTCGGATTCGTGAGGTCGCCGAGGAAGCCCACGGCCAGCTCGAGACGTCGCTCGCAACGCTGACCTCTCGTGGAGTGCCCAACTATTTTGGCACCCAGCGCTTTGGCCGGGACGGCGAGAACCTCGGTCGCGCGCGCGCATGGCTCGTGGACGGAGGTCGCGCGCCTCGCGATCGGTTTCGCCGAAAGCTCTTCGTCTCCGTGCTTCAGTCGGCCGCCTTCAACGATGTTCTCGCCGCTCGTATCCAAGGGGAAACCCTTGATCGCGCCCTCATGGGCGACGTGATGAAGAAGGTCGAATCAGGCGGTGTCTTCGTTTCCGACGATCCTCTCACCGACCAGAAACGTATCGAGACCTGGGAGATCAGCCCTACCGGCCCCATGTTCGGATCCAAGATGCGGCGGGCGACCAGCGATGCAGAGGCTCTGGAAGCCAAGGTCGAGGCCGCTCATGGACTCGGCCCCTCCGTCTATCGGGCGATGGGGCGCCTCGGACCGGGCACCCGCCGCCCCCTCCGGGTGAAGCTCAGCGATGTCGTCACTGGGTGGACGGACGACACGTTCACCCTCTCGATGACGCTTCCCGCCGGCGCCTATGCGACCGAAGTCCTCCGCGAACTCTTCAAGGACGGCTTAATCGACGGAAGTCGCCAAATCGTTTGTCACGATTCAAGGCCGGAAGGGAACAATAGCTGAGCGTGTTGGCTGGGAGGTCGCGTCTCGCTGAGGGTGCTGCTATGAGGCCATGGGCCTCGGTATTTTAGGAGAAAGACGAGCTTTTAATGGATATCCAGGAACGACTGACCGCATTCGCCATGTTGGGCGCCGGCTGGGTGATGTGGCTCCTGGTGGTGCTCTCGGTGGTGGGCCTCGCCATCATCTTGGAGCGCGCCTACTACTTCTTTGCGTCTCGGGACGATGGGCGCCTCTTGCAGGCAGCGCTGCGCAAGCGCTTCGCGGACGGCGACCTGGACGGAGCGACGAAGCTCATCAACGGAGCCCGAAGCGCGGAGGCGCGAATCGTCGCCGCAGGTCTTGCGAGTGCTGGCGATGGTCCGGAGTCCGCCGAAGCCAGCATGGCGGGTGAGCGAGTCGTCGCGCGCTCGCGCATGGAACGAAACCTCGCGTTCCTCGGCACCGTCGGAAACAACGCGCCCTTCGTGGGTCTGCTCGGAACGGTCATCGGCATCATCCGCGCGTTCCAGGCGTTGCACGAGAGCGCGGGTCAGGTCTCCGAAGGACTCATGGCCGAGATCGGTGAAGCGCTCGTCGCAACCGCCATCGGTCTTCTCGTCGCACTTCCCGCCGTCGCCGCCTACAACGTCTTTCAGCGCGTCATCAAAGGACGCCTTGTCTACGCCGACGCGATGGGCGCGGACCTGATGAGCTACCTGAAGCGGCAGCAGCCGAAGGGTGGGTATCGCGACGCGCCGGAGGAGAGCTGATGGCCGGCGGTGCGATGGGCGGCGACGACGATGATCTGATCACAGACATCAACGTCACGCCGCTCGTGGACGTCGTGCTCGTCCTCCTCATCATTCTCATGGTGACCGCGACGGCGATCGTCTCGAAGACCATTCCGATGGAGCTGCCCCAGGCCGCGACTCCCGAGGAAACCCCGACCACGCCCACGACCTTCGCGATCAGCATCGACGCCGATGGAAAGCTTTACCTCGATCGCGACGAAGTCACCTCCGAAGAGCTTCGAACCCGCGTTCGTGCGGCGCACAACGAAGACCCTGACGTTCGTGCGATCATCGCGGCCGATGGGCGGATTCAACACGCCAACGTGGTGCGCGTGATCGACCTCCTTCGGCAAGAGCAGGTCACCAAGTTCGCGATCAACGTGCGGCCTGCGGACTTGGAGGGCGGCGAGTAGCGTGGCCACCGCCCTCCCCACCCCTCCGGAGGATCGAACCCTCGGAATTCTGGTGCTCGCGCTCCTTGGATCGCTTCTTTTTCACGGAGTGGGCATCCCGGGGTTCATGGCGATGAGCCAGGCGCTGGGATGGTTAACCCCGCCGGAGCGAAATGTGGTTCCCCCCCCGATGGACATCGAAGTCCTGGAGGTGGAGGAACCGGAACCGGAGCCGGAACCGCCTCCGCCCGAGGCGGAGGAGGTGGAGCCCGAAGTTCCGGAAGAACCCGACCCGCCGCCGCGACCTCAGAATCGCGACCCCGCTCCTGAGGAACCCGCCCCCGAGCCGGAAACCCCCGAACCGCCCCCCGAGGAGCCTCCGCCGCCTCTTGATCTCACGGGCATCACCTTGGGCGGCGAAACCGGGAGCTTCACGGTCAACGCCGGAAACGGCCAGGACCGCGAGGGCCCCATCGCGCCCCCGGGTCCCCGGCAAACCGCTCCGGGCGGCATGGGAACCGGCGGCGCAGGGGGCGAAGAAGGCGGAACTGGACCCCGCGTGGTGGCTCCGTCCAACCTCAGCCGCGAGCCGGGACCGTACTCCGGCGCCCGCGCCGATCTCGCCCAGTGCATCACCCGCAACTACCCCGACCAGGCCCGCACAAGCGGCGTGGAGGGGCGTGTCGACGTGACCCTGCGGATTCAACCCAGCGGACGCATCGCCCGCGTGCGGGTCGGCCGGGAGTCGCCTGGGGGCTACGGGTTCGCACGGGTGTGTCAGCGCTGCTACCGCGGCCTTCGACCCTGGTCCGCCCCCCTCGATCGCCGCGGCGAGCCCGTTGCAACGGACATTTCAGCCTTCTGTGGCTTCACGGTGCGCGACTAGCCTGTACGCACACACTGAATTTTCACTCTCTGAACGGCATTTCTTCATTGAAGAGTGCTCGGTTGCGGTGGATACTTCTCAGCGGCTTCAGCTTGGGGAGAGACATGCGCAAGTTCGGGTGGGTAGTCGGCGTCTGGGTGATGCTCGCGGCCCCTGCCGCGGGTCAAATCCCGCTGGAACGATTCAATATTCAGCGCTTTTCACCAGCGCCCGGGCCTGGAAACTACCTCCAGGTCGACGGCGCGCGGTTGAACGGACACCTCGAGCCTGGGTTCGGCCTGACGGTCGACTACGCTCATGAGCCCTTCGTGCTCTTCGATGCATCCTGCACGGATCCGTCGGAAACCAACTGCGACGTCGAGGACAAGAACACCGAACTGGTGAGCTACGTCGCGCAGTTCAATCTCTTCGGTTCGCTGGTCCTCTTCGACCGGCTCCAGGTCGGCCTCAACCTCCCCTTGATGCTTTCGGGAGGCGAGGACTTCGACCAGGTTGTCCGCGGCGATCCGATCTCCATCTCGAGCCCGACGCGATTCGTGGTCGGTGACCCAACCCTCAGCGTCAAAGCGCGCTTCTACGGGGAAGGCGAGGGGCTCTTCTTTGGTGGTTTGGTCTTCGGAACGTTTCCGGTCGCCAACCAGATGGAAGACGAGGGGTTTCTCGGTGACGAGAGCGTTCGCGTCGGTGGCCATCTCATCGCCCAGTTCGTGCAGAGCGGCTTTCACCTCGCGGCGAACTTCGGCGGATTCTGGCGCCCCGAGCGGACGTTCTTCTCCACCCAAGCATCGTCGCAGCTCACCTACCGCTTAGCGGTTGGCTACGAGGTCACGCCGCTCATTCTCCTCTTCGCGGAGCTGGACGGAGCGAGCGGACTGAGCGCCGAAGTTGATGAACATCCGATGGAGGTGCGCCTCGCGGGCCGACTCACCCAAGGTGATTTTCAGATCAACCTGGCAGCGGGTGCGGGGGTCATCAGCGGCGTGGGCGTGCCCGTGTTTCGCGTGATCGGCGGCTTCGCCTACTCGCCCTCGAGCGCCGACCGGGACGGCGACGGAATCGAAGACGACGCCGATGCGTGCCCCGCCGACGCCGAGGATCGAGACGGCTGGGAGGACGAAGACGGCTGTCCGGAAGAGGACGACGACGGTGACGGAATGGTCGACGACGACCAGTGCCCGCGTGAAGCGGAAGACGTCGACGGATTCCAGGACGAAGACGGCTGTCCCGACCCCGACAACGACGGGGACGGAGTGCGCGACGGGTTTGACGGATGTCCCAACGAACCGGAAGACATGGACAACGACCGGGACGAAGACGGCTGCCCGGACAACGACACCGACCGTGACGGAATCGAGGACTCGGAGGATCGCTGCCCGAACGAACCCGAGGACGCCGACGGCTTCGGAGACGAGGACGGATGTCCGGAGACCGACTTCGACGGGGACAACATCGAGGACGATGCCGACGAATGTCCCGACCAGCCGGAGTCCGTCAACGGGATTTCCGACGAGGACGGATGCCCCGAAGAAGACGCGGACAACGACGGGATCGTCGATGAGCTGGATCGATGTCCGAACCGGCCCGAGACGCTGAACGGTTCCCGAGACGACGACGGTTGCCCGGACGGGGAAGCGCTCATCGAAGAGCGTGAAGGTCGGATCGTGCTTCTTCAGCAGATTCAGTTCTCGAGAAACCGCGCGCGAATTCGCACCCCGTCGATGCCGATCATTCGTGCGGTCGCAACGATTCTCGCGCGAAACCCGCAGTACCGGCGCGTGCGCATCGAAGGTCATACCGACAACGCTGTTCGCGCGGAGGCCAACCGCCGACTCTCCCAGCAGCGCGCGGACGCGGTCATGCAGGCCCTGATTCGCCAGGGGGTGGACGCCGGTCGCCTCAGCGCGGTGGGCCACGGTCAGGACCGTCCGGTCGCGGACAACGAGACGGCCGAGGGGCGCGCTCAGAACCGCCGTGTGGAGTTCCACATCGAGTCGGCTGAAGGCACCATTTCGACGACGACCGAGGGCACGGCGATCCCCGACCAGGGAGCCGCGCCTGAGGCAGCGCCCGCGGAGTAGCTGCGAACGGGTCGCGACGAATTCTGCCGGTTTTTTGACCGCTGAGGGCTCCCCGCGTCACTTGAACGCATGGGACTGCTCCGCGCTGGATCGCTCGCCCTCATCGGCGCCACCTGCCTCGCGTGCCTCGTCGATGACGGAGACGGCCCCGACCCCCTCGGCGAGCTCCACGGAAGCTTCACCATCACCGGCACCCTGGACGAAAACGAATGCGCGGGCGCGGTTCCGGCACTCTCCCCCATTTCCTTCGACGTCGAACTCCGCCGACTGGAGCAAACGGCCGTGTGGCGACGCAGCGGCGCCCCCGTGACCTACGGGACGATCGACGACGGCGAGTGGGAAATCTCGACGACCGTCGTGCAGACGGTATTCGATCCCGACCCCATCACCGGCCATCCGGGCTGCTCGTTCACGCAGCAAGAGATCGTTGTGCTTCGCGAAGGAGACGCGGAAGCCGATGCGGGCAACGCGGCTGACGCTACGGTTGCTGACGCTGCGGTTGCCGACGCTGCGGTTGCCGATGCTGCGGTTGACGCCGCGGTTGCCGATGCTGCGGTTGACGCCGCTGCGGTTGCGGACGCAGGCCTACCCACCAATGACGCGGGCGCGCCCGATGGTGGCGTCGTTCTCCGCCCGATGGACGGCGAGATGATCATTCGCTTCACCCCGACCACTGGGTCGGACTGCTCATCGACTCTCGCCGCGTTCGGCGGGCCCTTTCCGATGCTCCCCTGCAGCGTTCGCTACGAGCTCGCCGGGCAGCCTCAGTAGCGCTCTACTCGGTTTCTTCCGAGGGCGGCGGCGGCGGCTTTGACCGCTGAAGGTCGAGCTTCATGTCGGTCTTCGTGTCCCTGCGTGCGCGTCGCTCGGCAATGATGATCAGCTTCGGCGAATCCGCACCGAAGAACACTCCTGGGGTCGCCATCATCCCGCTGACTTTCGTCACTCGGAAGTCCGCCTGATGAAGGAGCTGGCCGAGCTCGTGCAGGGAGTAGAGGCGCATCGTGTAAACGCCCTCACGCTGCATGCCGTCGTCGAGGATAACCGTTCGCTTCACCTCAAGACGCGACTGGAAGTAGTTGAACTTAGACTCTTCCATGCACACGCATCCATCTCCCTCGAACCAAATGAGGTTCGGCTGTTGATGGATGACGTGGTCGCGGTTGACGACGTCGATCAGCAACACGCCTTTCGGTTTGAGCGCGTGATGGAGCCGCTCGATGAGCTTGCGGTTGGTATCGTCGTCGAAGTAACCAAAGGTCGTTCCCCAGCACAAAACGGCGTCGAACGACCCCTCGAAGGTCATCTCCCGCATGTCGGCGTGGAGAAAATTGATCTTGAGACCGAGGTCCTGCGCCTCATCCGCGGCTCGGCTCAGCATGGGGAGCGAGAGGTCGACGCCCACCACCAGGTAACCCCGCTGGGTAAGCTCGATGGCGTGAAGCCCGAGACCGCACCCCACATCGAGAATGGTCGCCCCTTTCGCAAGACCCAACGTGGTCTCGATGAAGTCGCACTCGCGAACCACGTCCTTTGGCGTCGGCGGCCGGACGGTTCGTAGGTAGTCGTCACTAAAGAAGGTCTCGAACCAAGGGCGCCGGCGCTTTCGCTGCTTGGGAGGGCTCGCCTCTCGATACCCTGCTTCGGCGGGCGCCTCCGCCTCTGCGGTCGGCGGCGTGTCGGCGGGAGGCGTGGGCGGAGCAGCGGGGGGCGGAGGCGGCTTTGAAAGCCGCGGCGCCACGGGCTCTTCAATACTCAACTCTTCCGGTTCGATCTCCTCGTCTGATTCCGCGTTCGCGTCCGCGTCCGCCTTCGCCTCATCGCTTTCGGCCTTGGCCTCGGGTGGCGGAACGGGAGGAACGCTCGGAACCGGGGGAACGCTCGGCGCTGGTGCTTCCGGCGCGACGGACTCGAGGTCGAAGGTGTCGAGCTCCTCTTCGTCCGCGCCCTCTTCCTCGATCTCGAGTTCCTCGTCGGGTTCGTCCTTGATCTCTTGGAGGTCGACGCCGGGCATGGTCGCCTCCCCCGCGAGGTCCCCCATCGGCGGGAGCTCTTGGGCCGGCTCGGGCTCCGGCATCGGCGGCGGGGGCGAACTGACCCGCACCGTTCCACGAACCACAACCGCGGCCGGCGGCTCCTCCTCTGGCACGTCGGTGTCGCGCGATTCCGCAACCGCATCCTCGTCGGGCTCCGGCTCGGACGCGGGTTCCTCCGGCGCGGCTTGAACCTCGGCGGGCAGCTCCACGTCGACCGACGGCTCCACCTCAACTTCCACCGAGGGCTCCACCTCGACCTCGACGGTGGTTGCGACATCCACCTCGACCGACGATTCAAGCGTACCGGCGTTGGCCTCGGAGATGGTATCCATCAACATGCTGCGAGGCTGCGTTGGTTCTTCGCGCAGCGGAGCGGCCTCTACCGCCGGTGGTAGCGAACTGACCGCGCTTCGCCGGGGCACCTCGTCCACCGGCACCCGCAACGCTTTTCGCTTCCGTCGTCGACGCCGAAAGGAAACCTCGTCGTCGTTGCTCATGCGCGCAGCACCGCCTCGCCGACGCGAACCGGACGGGAACCATCGACGACAAAACGCGACGCCATCCCCGGCGGAATGAACACGATGGCCGTCGACCCCAAATGAAACGTTCCGAGCTCCTCGGCTCGTTCCATTGGCGGGCCGTCCTCCCCGTAACGGCGAACGCCGGGCGCACGGCCTGTGTTGGTCGAAATCTCGTGGTCGAACGAAACGCTGATGCGACCGACGCCGATGGCGCCGACCATGATCGTCGTCACCTCGCCGAGTTCGGTTCGCTGAACGATCGCGACGCGCTCGTTTCGCGCGAAAAGCTTCGGAACGTGCTCGAGACCGATCGAGTTCACGGGAAAGAGCGTTCCCGGGACATGCTGCGCGCGGACGACCGAGCCCGAAACGGGTGCATGCACCCGGTGATAGTCACGCGGCGAGAGGTACACGATGAAGTACGTTCCGCCGGCGTAGGACGCCGCGGCTTCCGGGTCTCCAAGAAGCTCGGCCACGTCGTAGCGTCGCCCCTTCACGAGAAGCGACCCCGCCGGATCCACCACGCCGAGATCCTCCAGGCGCCCGTCCGCCGGGGAGAGAATCGCACTCGGATCGGGATCCGCGGGACGAGCGCCGTCTTTCAGACGCCGCGTGAAGAATTCATCGAAGGAACGAAACCCGCCTTCAGGGACGATCGCTTCGGAAACGTCGATGTCGTAGGCGCGAACGAAGAGGTCGATCGCCTGTCGCAACACCGGTTTTGGCGGCCGCAATTCGGCGACTCGGCCCAGTGCACGACTGATCCGTTTTCGGGGGAGGACCCTGAGCGTGTCCGCGGTCAGACGAGCGGCATCAAGCATCGAAATGACCCCGAACCCTCGGTAAGATCGAGGGAAATCGGGCAAGTCGATGCTATCCGAGGCGAAGCGAAGCCGTCAACGTTGCAGAAACGCCGCCCGCGGATTCTTGCCCCCAACGGAAACGAGCCACGAGGCTCTCCTCGCGGCTCGTTTCAGCGTGTTGGTGGCGATCAGGTGGAGAAGTAGAGCTCGTACTCCAGCGGCGTCGGGCGCTGCAGGAAGACGTTGACCTCGTTCTCGCGCTTGAAGGAGATCCACTCCTCCAGCACGTCCTTCGTGAAGACATCGCCCTGGAGCAGGAATTCGTGATCCTGCTCAAGGCAGTCCAGGGCCTCCGCCAAGGAGCCGGGCACCGTCGGAACGCCCTTCAGCTCCTCCGGACTCAGAGAGTAGAGGTCCTTGTCGAAGGGATCGCCAGGATCGAGTTGGTTCTGAATCCCGTCGATGCCGGCCATCAACATGGCACTAAATGCCAGATAGGGGTTGCCCGAGCTATCGGGGAAGCGAGCCTCGAGGCGCTTGGCCTTCGGCGACTGCGAGTAGGTCGGGATGCGAATCGACGCCGACCGGTTTCGCGAGCTGTAGGCCAGGTTCACCGGCGCCTCGAAGCCCGGAATCAAACGGCGGTAGCTGTTGATGGTCGGATTCGTGAGGGCGCAGAGAGCGCGCGCGTGCTTGAGGATGCCGCCGATGTAGTGGAGCGCCATCTGGCTCATGCCCGCGTATCCGTCGCCCGCGAAGAGCGGCTTGCCGTCCTTCCACAGTGACTGGTGTACGTGCATGCCGTTGCCGTTGTCGTCGTACATCGGCTTGGGCATGAAGGTCGCGACCTTCCCGGCCTTTCGCGCGGCGTTCTTGACGACGTACTTAAACCACATGAGGTGGTCGCCCATGTTGAGGAGGTCGAGGAACTTGGTGTCGATCTCGCACTGACCCGCGGTCGCAACCTCGTGGTGGCTGACCTCGACCTCATAACCGAGCTCGGTGAGGATCTGGCAGATGTCTGTGCGCAGATCCATGAGGGTGTCCGTCGGCATGACGGGGAAGTAGCCGCCCTTGTGGGGAATCTTGTAGCCGAGGTTCGGACCGTCGCCGCTGGCGGTGTTCCAGGCCGCTTCCTCGGAGTCGATCTCGAAGAAGCTCGCGTTCGGCGCCGAGCCGTAACGAACGTCGTCGAAGATGAAGAACTCCGCCTCCGGTCCGATGTACGCCGTGTCCGCGATGCCCGTCTGCTTGAGGTAGTTGGCCGCCTTGCGGGCGATGTAGCGGGGATCACGAGGGTATGCCTCGCGGGTGATCGGGTCGACGATGTCGCAGATCAACACGAGCGTCGGGTGCTTCGTGAACGGATCCATCCGCGCGGACGTCGCGTCCGGGACGATCAACATGTCCGAGGCGTTAATCGGCTGGTAGCCGCGGATGGACGACCCATCAAAGCCGAAGCCATCCTCGAAGGACGACTCCTCGAGGCGGTGAATGGGTACGCTTGTATGCTGCCAAACGCCGGGCAGGTCGATGAACCGCAGGTCCACCATGACCGCGCCCTTTGCGCGCGCATACTCGATGACGTCTCGAGGCGCCTTGATCTCGCTCATCGTTCCTCGCTTTCTTAGATGGCTTCTTCGCCGCGTTCGCCGGTTCGAATTCGAACCGCCTCTTCCACCGGAGACACAAAGATCTTTCCGTCGCCGATGCGACCCGTCTTTGCGGACTTCTCGATCGCCTCGATCACCGCGACGACGAGCGAGTCCGCAACGACCACTTCGATCTTCACCTTCGGAACGAAGTCGACGACGTAGGCAGACCCGCGATAGACCTCGCGCTTTCCACCCGTTCGACCGAAGCCTTTCACCTCGGTGACGGTCATGCCCTTTACGCCAACCTCGCCCAAGGCGTCCTTTACCTCGTCAAGCTTGAAGGGCTTGATGATCGCTTCGACCTTCTTCATCGCGGCCTCCCGGTCGTGGCGGACATACTCGCCCTGTGTTTCGGTTGTGTTTCCAGCGAGTTAATTGACCCTGGATTTGCCTGAAAAACCCGACTTGGCTTGACAGTGGAAGCCGGCGAGGAGATGTGCTCTAGTTTCGCCCGCGATGAGTTTGGGCCTGCGATTTCAGCAAAAACTCCGCGGAACGTACCACCGCATTGCCGATCCTGGCGCCGAGCTACCGGCCTCCTTGGATGTCGAGGTCGAGCTTCCCCTTTGGGCGCTGGTGCGAGCGGAAGAAGGCCGCCTGCACGGCCACCTACGAGCCGACGGCTACGCCGACGCGCCCATTCGAGGACGCTACCGGGTGGACCTCCTCGCGCGAAAGATCGTCTACGAGTTTCACTTCGCTGCCCCGGACGGGCGTTCGCGCCGCTTTCACGGCGAGACCGTCTTCGACATCACCCGACCAGTCCGCGCGATCGAGGATCTCGTCGGACGGATCTACGACGCCGATCGGGAGGACGCCCGTGTCATCCTTAGCGTGCCCTTCGACGCGGGGCTTCGGCGCATGCTGCGGTCCCTTCGGGCAAACCTGACGCGCGGGATTCAATGACGCCGACCGTGGTGGTGCACGGCGGCGCCGGACGCGTCGACCCTGCACGCCAAGACGCTCACGTCGCCGGCTGTGAGCGAGCGGCCGCCGAAGGCTTTGCGGTTCTGCGTGGCGGAGGTTCAGCCTTGGACGCCGCCCAGCGCGCGGTCGAAGTCTTGGAAGCAGACGCCCTCTACAACGCGGGCATCGGCGGTTCCCTGACTGCGCAAGGAACGCTGGAGTTCGACGCTGCGCTGATGGAAGGAGCCGCGCTACGAGTGGCAGGGGTGTGCGCCTTGCCGCCCTTCCCGCATCCGATCCGCGTCGCTCGAAGTCTCTACGAAGCGGACCACTATGTGCTCCTCGCGGGTGAAGGCGCCGCGGCCTTCGCGCGAGCCCATGGACACGAGGACGCGTCGCCCGACGCGATGATCACCGAGCGCGCACGAGCGCGACTCGAGGCGTGGCGCGAAGGTCGCGTCGGCGAAGGTTGGGCCGGCGGAACCGTCGGGGCGGTCGCCGTCGACGCAGCTGGAAGCCTCGCGGCGGCGACCAGCACGGGCGGCACCGTCGGCAAGCCGCCCGGTCGCATTGGGGACAGCCCCGTCCCGGGCGCAGGAACCTGGGCCGACAACGAGAGCGCGGCCTGCTCGGCGACCGGGATCGGCGAAGCGATCCTGCGCATCGGTCTCGCGCGTTCGGTCTGCGATGCGATTCGCCGCGGCGACGATGCGCAGACTGCGGCGGAAGCAAGCGTCGCCGAACTCGCCTCGCGCGGACGGGGCGAAGGAGGATTGATCGTGGTGTCTCCCCACGGCGACGTCGGCGTCGCGCGAAACACCGCGACGATGAGCTACGCGGTGGCCACCGCGGACGGCGTTCGCTCCGGCTTCTAGAGAGGCGAACCGAGCGGGGCTCGGGAAAACACCCAAAAGCCTCCTCCGGTCTGCCGCAAGTTCGCCACATCTGCCCGCGATGGTGTCCTCGTCGCGGTCGAGGGACCGCTGACAGGCTGACACATCGCCGTGGTCAAAGGAGGACAACGTGGCAAAAGCAGCGGCAAATACCCGTCTTTTTTCGAGGCTTTCCAGGGCATTCCGGGCTGGCACCGCCCTTGCTCAACCCCTGAGTCGGAGGTTCCGATGAATCCTGCGACTCGCGCATCTTTCGAGGCGACCCTCGCGCCCCATCTCGACGAACTGTACGGCGCGGCCGTGCGCCTCACCCGCTCGCGCGCCGACGCCGACGACGTTCTTCAGGAAGCCATGGCCCGCGCCTGGGCGTTCTGGGATCGCTTCGAAGAGGGCACCAACGCCCGCGCCTGGATGCACCGCATCCTCTACAACACCTTCGTCAACGGCTACCGCCGCAAGAAACGCGAGCGCGAGATCCTCGGTCAGGTCCGGCGGGAGACCGTTCGCGACGCGCACTGGTCCCGCGGCGAGCGCACCCTCCGGGGCCCTATCGACCCGCAGCAGGGCATCGGCGACGAGGTCAAAGCGGCCCTCGAGGCGCTTCCCGACACGTTTCGGCTCGCGGTGGAGCTTGTGGACTTGCGAGGTCAGTCGTACAAGGACGCGGCGGACGCCATCGGTTGCCCGGTTGGCACCGTGATGTCGCGCCTGCATCGCGGCAGGCGCTTACTCAAAGAGTCCCTCGTCGATTACGCCCGTTCCGAAGGGTACATCCCCGCAGCGGCGTAGGGTCTATGCTTGGCCGTGACCTGGCGCATTGAAGATCACCATCTCGCCGCTGCTCGTTCCGCCATCGCCGACCACCTGTCGCCGACGCCCCTTCGCCGGGCGCCTCAACTCGGCGACGACGTCTGGCTAAAACTCGAGTGCCTTCAGGTCACAGGTTCCTTCAAAGTGCGCGGCGCACTGACGAAAATGGCGTCCCTTTCCAGTGAGGAGCGGGCCGCCGGAGTCGTCACTGCGTCTGCGGGCAATCACGGGCTTGGCGTCGCGTTCGCTGCGGCTCGCCTCGGGATTCACGCACGCATCTTGGTTCCCGCGGAGACCCCCGTCGTGAAGCGCGACGGGATTGCTCGCGCCGGCGCGGAGGTCGTCGTCTGCCCAGAGCCGGGTTACGACGACGTCGAAGCCCGCGCCCTCGAACTCGCTCGCGCGTCCGGCGCGACCTTCGTGTCCGCCTTCGATGATCCCTTTGTCGCCGCAGGAAATGGCGGCACCGTTGGCGACGAGCTTCAGGCCCAGCTGGAGGGGATCGAGGTGATCGTCTGCCCCGTCGGCGGGGGAGGAATGGTCTGCGGGCTCGCGGCGGCGTTTCCTTCGCCGCAATTGATCGGCGTCAACACGGACGCCTCGCCGGGAATGGCGCGTTCCTTTGCGGAAGGTCGGGCGCTCGAACGTTTGCCCCCTGCGACGACCCTCGCCGAAGGGTTGGAGGGCGGCGTCCGCGAAGCGACGTATCGACTCGCACGGGAAGCGGGCGTCAAGATGACAACCGTCGGAGAGGACGCCATCGCCGACGCGATGCGCTTCGCCCGCGACGAGCTCAGCCTTGTCGTGGAAGGCAGCGGCGCGGTCGGAATCGCCTACGTTCGTGCGCGCACCGTGGTGGGCCGCACCGTGGTCGTCGTCACCGGAAGCAACGTCGACGAAGAGCGCCTCAACAAGGTTTAGGGCGCGCCTTAGTGCGGCATCGGGACGGGGAGACCGGCGTCGAGCGCCGCGAGCGCCTCTTCGGCCGCGCGCTCGTAGTGCGACATGCCGTTTTCCGCGGCGAGCTGAAGAACCTCGCGCAGCCCGCGGCGACCGTCCACCGTCTCACCCTGGGTGATGTCGACGATGGCGAGCATGTAGCGC
>JBCDAA010000197.1:0-16139 GCA_039186435.1 Myxococcota bacterium
CGAGGAGGAGCGCCGCGAGATGGAGCTTCACCTCGCGGGCTTTGCGGCAAAGGCCGGGGACCTAACGACGGCCGCCGAAACCTACGGACGGCTTCTTGAAACGGATCTCACCGACAAGAACATCTGGCTGCCGCTTCTCGAGGTTCATGCGGCCGCCGGTGACGAGGGTGCCCTCAGCGACCTCGTCTCGCAGCTGATCGACGCGCTCCTGGATCCGTCGCTCCGCAACGAGGCGCGGCTCGTCAAAGCGCGTTACCTGATGGGTCTCGAAGGACGCGAGTTCGACGCTGTCGATCTCCTGAAGAGCGTTCTCGACGAGGAGCCGGATCAGCAGGAGGCGGCGGACCGCCTTGCGCAGCTCTATGAAAAGAGTGGCTACGACGAAGACCTCGTTGAACTGCTTCAGCGTCAGCTCGACGTGGCGCGCGATAACGAAGATCTCGAGGCGATCGGTTCGCTTTCGCTTCGCCTTGGTGAGCTCCTTGGCAAGGTCGAGCGAGACGACGCCCTCGACGTGTACCGTCGCGCGCTCGACTGGGTGCCGAAGGACCGCGCGATCATCACCGCGTACCTCACCATTCTCGGGCCCGGCGACGACGCTCGCGAGCGTGCGGAGATTCGGGAGCGCCTGCTCGCGATCGAGACCGGCGAGGAAGCGACGCGCCTGTGTCGCGAGCTCTACGGCGAGTGGCAGGCGCTGGATGACGCGGATGGGATGCTTCGCGCCCTCGAGCTCGGCTACCGCGGAAATCCGGCGGACGACGGGATCCGCAATACCCTCGAGGCGCACTATCGGGAGACCGAACAGCACGAGAAGCTCGCGGAGTTTCTGGCGTTCGACGCCCAGCGTTTCGCCGGGGAAGACGGTGACACCGAAGCGATGGTGCAGCGGCTTCACGAGGCGGCGGCGATCAAGCGGGACCATCTTTCCGACCCGGCTGGGGCCGTCGAGCTCTTGCGCCAGGCATTCTTTGCGACCGGCAGCGTCGAGATACTGCGCGAACTGATCGAGGCGTTGCAGGCGGCCGGCGATGTGGACGCGGCGACAGCGGAAGTCTCGGCTGCCCTTGAGTCGCATCCCCACCAGGACGCGATCTACGCGCAGCTTCTTGCGATGCGCGCAACGCTAGCGCTAGGGCAAGGCAAACCGGACGACGCGGTGCGGGATCTGGAAGAAGGCTACAAGCTCGCGCAGGAGGCTGTGTCGGGTGACCTGGTGACCGCGCTTGGCGCGCAGCGTGATGCGGCTGCGGGGGCCGGGGACGATGCCACTGAGCGTGCGGCGACGCTTCGTTTGGTCGAGGTGTTGAACGCGGCGGGCGACGCGCCGCAAGCACGGGAAGTTCTCGCCGCGTGGAGCGAACAACGTCCGGACGATCTCGAGGTGTTGATTCGCTTGCGGGACATCGACTTCGCCGCGGAGAACTGGGCGGGAGTGACCGTGACTGCATCGAAGCTCGTGCGCAGTCTTGAGGAGGACTTTCAAATCGAAGCCGCGATGCTGCTCGCAGACTCCGCGGATCGTTTGGGGGATCCCGGCGCAGCGCGCGAGGGGCTCGAGCACGTCTTCTCGGTGCAGCCTCAAAACGCGCAGGTGATCGCACGGCTGCGAGGGCTCTACGAAGCGCTCGGGGCGAACCGCGAGCTCGCGCAGCTTCTCGCCCATGAAGCAGCAAGCGCGGAAGGAGAGGAAGCGTTCGAGCTCTTCCGCCGTGCGGGCGGCATTCTCATCGACTCGGTCGGCGATCCAGAAGCCGCGCTGCCGATGCTTCGTCAGGCGGTGGAAGCTAAGCCGGACGACCACCAGACGACGGTGCTCCTCGCCGATGCATACATCGGCCTGCAGATGTTCGCCGAGGCGGGCCAGCTTCTCGAAGAGGCCATCGGGCGGCAAACCCGCAAGCGCTCTCCCGAGCTTTCGCAGCTTCAGCATCGGATGTCGCGCCTCGCGTTCGCGGCCGGCGACCGGCAGCTTCAGCTTCAGTGGCTTCAGGCGGCGCTCGACAGCGACAAGAACAACGGTGACGTTTCGTCGGAGCTTTCGTACCTCGCGATGGATCTCGGCGAGCTCGACGTCGCTCTGGCGGCGCTTCGCGCGGTGACCCTCAGCAAAGTCGAAGGACCGATGAGCCGGGCGCAGGCGTTCCTCTTTCAAGCGAAGATTGCGCATCAGCGGGGGGAGGCCCGTCGTGCGCTACTTTGGGCGCGAAAAGCTCGGAGCGAGGACCCGGATCTCACGGAAGCCGGGGAGTTCCTGGCCGAGCTCGGTGAAGGCTGAGCGGCACCGCTTCCCCCATGCTGTCATGCGCCCGTGGTACGCTTAAGACGTATCCATGCCGGGCTATATTCTCTCGATCGACCAGGGCACCACTGGTTCGACAGCGGCCGTGTTGTCTGCTGACGACGCCAGCGTTCTTGGAAAAGCAAACCAGGAGTTCCCGCAGCACTATCCCGAGTCGGGGTGGGTGGAGCACGACCTCGGCGAGATCTGGGCGTCGGTCACCGCCTCGATCGCCGGTGCGCTCAAGGCTGCGAAGGTGTCGGAGGCGGACTGCCGGGCCATCGGCATCACCAACCAGCGCGAGACCACCGTCGTTTGGGATCGCAAGACGGGCGAGCCGATTCACCGGGCCATCGTGTGGCAGGACCGCAGGACGGCAGATGGCTGCGCGAAGCTGAAGGCGGACGGTCTCGAAGCGAAGTTTCGCGAGCGAACAGGACTGGTCCTCGATCCCTACTTCAGTGGCACCAAAGTGGCGTGGATTCTCGATGCCGTTGACGGCGCCAGCAGTCGCGCCGCGTCGCTGGCGTTTGGGACGATCGATTCCTGGCTGGTTTGGAAGCTGAGCGGTGGCGCAGCCCACGTAACCGACGTGACCAACGCATCGCGAACGCTTCTCTACGACATTCGAGACGGGCAATGGAACGAGGAGCTCTGCCGGTTGTTGAACGTTCCGATGGAGCTTCTTCCGGCGGTCAAACCTTGCGCCGGCACTTTTGCGGAGACGCGCGGCGTTCCCGGGCTGCCCGACGGTGTGCCGATTACGGGAATTGCGGGGGACCAGCAGGCTGCGCTTTTTGGCCAAACCTGCTTTTTGCCGGGCGACGCGAAATGTACCTACGGCACCGGCGCGTTTCTCCTGATGAACACGGGCGAGCGCTTTGTTCCCTCGTCCCACGGGCTCTTGACGACCATCGCCTGGGAGCTCGGTGAAACCACGACCTACGCGTTGGAAGGCAGCGCGTTCATCGCAGGGGCTGCGGTGCAGTGGCTGCGTGATGGGCTCGGATTGATTCAGGACGCGAGCGAAATCGAGAGCAAAGCGCGCGAGGTCCAGTCGGCCGGAGACGTGGTTTTTGTCCCCGCCCTCGCCGGGCTCGGAGCGCCTCATTGGGACCCGCACGCGCGCGGGCTGATCTACGGCCTGACTCGCGATACGACTGTCGCGCATCTCTGCCGAGCAACGCTGGATGGGATCGCGCTTCAGATCGCGGACCTGCTTTCGGCGATGAAGGCGGACTCAGCCACCGATCTCTCGCGCCTTCGCGTCGATGGGGGGGCGTCCCGCAACAATCTTCTCATGCAGTTTCAGGCAGACGTGTTAGGAGTCGCCGTCGATCGTCCGGTAAACGTGGAGACGACCGCTCTTGGGGCGGCGTATCTGGCTGGGCTCGGCGCAGGCATTTTCTCGAACCAAGAAGCGATCGTGAACGCACATCGTATTGAACAGACGTTTGATCCGCAGATGGATGACGACGCGCGAACGAAGCAGCTCAGCCGCTGGAACGCAGCGGTTCGACGCGCAAAAGCGGATCAGGAGGCATCGTGACGAAGGGGAATTCAGAACTTCGAAAGGTCCCGATCTCCTGGGAGGCCCTGGAGGACGCTTTCGAGAACAACGCCCCAGAGGTGCACTCCTACCTGCACCTCGAGACCGGCGAGGTGATTCGCATCGTCGATGGCATCGCGGATCCAACGATGCACGAGCGCGTCATGCGCGACGACCTCTACATGCGCATCGATCCGGTGTCGTCGCGGGAGCAGTACCGCTGGATGGAGCGTTTCATCGCAACCGTCGAGGAATCGGAGCTGCGCCATAAGCTCGCGACGGCGATCGACGGCAAAGGCGCGTTTCGGCGCTTCAAGGACGTCCTGATGTCCTACCCGGTGGACCGGGAGCGCTGGTTCACGTTTCGCAGCGAGCGCCTTCGCGCGTGCATGGAGGCATGGCTCACCTCGCACGACATCGAGGCGATCGAGCGTCCGAACTGGGAGGTTCCCTCGGCCGACGACGTGAAGGAGCGTGTCGACAAAAACGAGGAGCAGCGGCGCGGAAAGCCAAGTCGCGCTGAACTTGCGGACCAGCAGCGAAAGCGTCTGCACGAGGTGGTTGAGCTCCTTCCCGCCCGAGAGCTCGATACCGCGCTCGCCTTCCTGGAGTTTCTTCGCGAACGAAGGCACACCCCGCGCGCAGGCGCGAAGCGTCGCGTTGTGGTTCCGGAAAGCGAGTGATTCGCCGCGCTGCAGCGTTGGTGCTCGTCGGGGTGTTCGTCGGGGTGGTCGCGAGCTCGGCGAGCGCCCAACGAGTGCGAGGCGATGGACTTGCAGCGATCGTAGGAGCGACCACACCGCGGGCCGACGCGATCGTTCTGCTGCACAGCGACATCGACTTTCGTGCGCGCCTTCGGCTCATTCGTGAGCAGCCGGGCAATCCGCATCTCGGTCCGCTACCGCGGGGTCTGCTCCGGGCAACGCTGGATGAGCTCCTCGGCGAAGCGCTAATCGCGGTAGAGGCCGAACGCGTGCAGATCGCCTCGCCGAGCGAGCGCGACCTTCGCCAAGCGCGGGAACGCCTTGAGGCGCTCGCGGGCGGTCCGGCGAGTTTTGCGTCCCTCGTGAATGCCCTTGGCACGACGGAGGAGGAGCTCACGCAGATGGTGCGCCGGCGTGCGCTCGTCGCGGTGTTTCTCGAAGCGAACCTTGAAGGCGCGGCGTCCGTGACCGACACGCGGGTTCGGTCGGCGTTCGAAAGCGGAGAGCACCCCTTCTTGGGGCAGGAGTTTGAGGACGTGCGGGAGGCGATGCGGATTTGGCTCGCGCGCCAGGCGCTCGACGAAGCCGTGGCGCGCTGGGTCCAGGTCCTTCGGGCGCGGGTTCCGGTTCGTTTGCTCGCTGCGTATTGATCGGTTCATGATCTCCGCGAGCCATGGCTGACGAACCCGAAGACGCATCCGAGCCGGACTCCCGTCGCCGCATCGCGGTCGGCCTGGGGTGGGTGAGCGGCGCGGTTCTCGTGCTTCTGTTGAACTACATCCTTTTTGTTGTGGTGGGCGACAGCTACCCGGTCGAACCCACGAGCTTTGTGGCGGTTGTGGTGGGGGCCTTTGGCGGCATGGCGGTCGCCGATCGACTTGGGGACCGCGCCTTTCGAATTCTCGGAATTACGACGGGATTTGTTGTCGCCCTCGCGCTGACGGTGGCGGTTGTGCTCGCGCGCTGACCCTCTGTTCAGAAATGACCAGTTGCTTGTCGTGCACCTCCGATCCAAGGAGAATCCTCGCCCAGGGGTCCACTTCCTAGAGGTGTGAACGGGCGCCCGAGACGTGCTAGGGCTACGGACGCAGCCCGATTTCCGAGGAAATTGAATGAGCGAAGACAATACCGAAGAGCCGGAACTCGATGTCGGCGCACTGGCCGCTCTAGCTCGGCCTTCGTTAGCTCCCCCGGCTGGCGACGATGAAGAGGACGAGGACGACGGAAAAGTCGACCTCGCGGCGCTTAGCGCCTCGATGGCCCCCCCGCCTGCGGCGTCGGATGACGACGAGGAGGACGAGGAAGAGGGCGCCGAGGACGAGGACGACGCCGAAGAGGCCGCCGCTGCGGCGAGCGCGAAGGCAGCGGCGAAAACGTCCGGAAGCAAGAGTTCGGGCGGCAAGAAGAAGTCATCCGGCAAGAAGTCCGGGAAGAAGTCGGGCGGCAAGAAGTCCGCCGGTAAAAAAGCGGGGGCGGCAGCTTCGAGCGGAGCCGCCAAGGAGTCGGAGACGGAGCCTGCAGTCGCGGCCGTGGCCCCGGCCGAGGAGAAGGGTGGCAACGGCGCGGTCGTTGGCATCGCGGTCCTCGCGTTGATCGGTGGTGCGGTGTTCTTCCTCACCCGTTCGGACGCCAGCGACGCCGAACCCACCGCGAGTGCGTCGGTGGAGACGCAGCGGGATCCCGAACCGGCCGCTGCGCGGGTGGAAGATCCGGCGCCAGCGGCGCGGGTGGAGGAACCCCAGGTCGAAGAGCCCCAGGTTGAAGAACCTCAGGTTGAAGAACCTCAGCAGGTTGAGGAGCCGGCGGTTGAGGATCCGACCTCGGACAACCCGGCCCGCACGACGAGCATGCGGAGTCGCCGAGCCACGACCGGGATGACCGCAACGATGGAAGCCGTCGTCGCAGAAGCGCCGACGATGGCCGCGCCCGTTACGATGGAAACGGCGATGGAGAGCGCGATGGAAGCGCCCGCGGCGATGACCGGTATGCAAAGCGTCGAGGATCTCCTGAGTCGTGCCCTCGGAATGGAAGCGGAGATGACCGCGACGCCGATGGCCGCGGAAATGACGAACGAGAATCTCCCCGATACGCCGAGCCGCGCAGCGGTGACGCGTGCGCTCGGAGGACTGATGCCCCGCATGCGCCAGTGCGCCGGGGAGCAGGAAGGTCTCGCCACCGCGCGAATTCGCGTTTCGAACAGTGGCGAGGTGGCGACGGCCAACATCGGAGGCCGCCCTTTCGGAGGAACGCCGCAGGGTGACTGCATGGAGCGAGTGGTGAAGACGGCGCGTTTCCCGCGATTCCGACGCACCCACTTCGACGTCACGTATCCCTTTTCGATCCGTCAGCTCAACTGATCTGACTCGGAGCGGGTGAGCTCTCGATCTGAGAACGGGCTTCCGACGACGAGCGAGTGTGATCGCTTTCAGTCGGACGTCGACGACGCCCAAGTTCGCCAGCTTCAGGAGTGGGCTGCTTCGGACGACGAACGTGTTCGCACGTGTGCGGCGTACGCGGCCTCGTTTTGCGCGGAGACGCATTCGGAGGCCGCTACCGTTCTCGAGGCGCTTCTCGAAGATGCATCACATCTCGTCCGTTTTGTTGCCGCGCTCGAAGGTGCGCTTCAGTACCAGATCAGCGCGATCGACCCGGCGCGCTACACCGCGGAACTCGATTGCGACCGAAGCGTTCTTGACGGGTTTGCCGAGACCTACGAGTTCCTCCCCTTCTTCGGTGGAGCGTCGCTCTTAGGTCGCTACGCGATTGCCATCGGAACCCTTGCCGAGCACGCCTTTCCCCTCGCGCCGCGCATCCTTTCGCTCTTGGAGGGTCCGGTGGCTCAGGAAGCGATCGAGATTGGGCGCGGACTTCTCCTGCTGACGTTTTCCGGAGAAGACCGAACGTTTCACCCGGATTTTGTGGAGCACCTAGATGCGCTCGCGAAGTGCGCGAAGTTCTTTGTCTTCAGCGCCGACGCCCACGAGGAGCTCCGTCAGTGGGGTCTGACCGAACACGGAAGTCTCGACGAGTTCGTCGAAACGCTTCGGGCTTCGGAGGATCCGCGCGCGACGTTCGATCGGCTGATCTTCGACGAGTAGTTCACTGCGCAGGGCGCATGAGCTCGCCGCGAAGGATCGCTTCAAAGGAGCGCGCGAGGTCGTCCTCCCAGGCGATGCACATGAGCGCGAGATCCGGTCGTGTGAGCGCTCGCGCGACCGCAGGCGGTGGCTGACTGACGGGCCATAGGCCTGCGACGACGGCGAACATCGGACGGAGCACCCATGCGCAGCGGTCGAAGGGAAGTGAGGGGAGGGCGACGGAGAGCATATTCGTCAGCCGCACGCCGAGGATGAGGCTCGCTCGTTTGAACGCGACAATTCGTTCTTCGGAGACGTTCTGTTCGAGCACGGAGGAGAGGACGCTGCTGAGCGCGCAGAGCTGCGGTCGTGCGAGGTATCCTGCGGCCAGGATCTGAGCGACACGAGCGGGGTCGTCGCAACCCGCGAAGGGGGCCAGACCCACCTCGGCCTCTTCAACGGCCTCTTTCCAGCGAGCGAGGAGGACGGTCAGCAGCAGGTCTTCGCGGCTTTCGAAGTAGGTGTAGAGGTTGCTTTTGGAGACGCCGGCCTTCTTCGCGATGGCCGAGAGCGTCACTCCGTCGATGCCGGCGGCGTCCAGGAGCTCCGCCGCAGCACGAAGAAGTGCGCTCCGCCGCTCCTCTTTGTGCTCGGGTCGCCGCGCGCGCTGAAAGCGCTTCTGGACCTTAGCGTCCGCCATGTGCTTAAAATCTAGAATCGAAAACTATCAATTTCAAGCGTTTGCACCGAATCGCTGAGAATTCGAAGTAACCGAGGTTGACTTAGCTGAACATCGTTTTATTAAGTTCCGCACGGAGGCAGTCATGGGCTGGACACTGACAGAAGCTCCCTCGCAGCAGGGAAAGGTGGCGATCGTGACCGGGGCCAACAGCGGCATCGGCTTTGAGACGGCGAAGGGGCTCGCGTCCCTCGGCGCGGAGGTGATCCTCGGGTGCCGGAACCGCGAGCGCGGGGAAAGCGCGGTGGCCCGCATCAAGGAGGCCGACCCGAACGCATCGGTCTCGCTGATTCTCCTCGACCTCGGGTCCCTCACCTCGATTCAGGCGTTTGCGGACGAAGTGCATCGTCGCCACTCTCAGGTGGACATTCTCGTCAACAACGCCGGCATCATGATGCCGCCGAAGGGAATGACCGTAGACGGCTTCGAGAGCCAGTTCGGCGTGAACCACCTTGGCCATTTCGCCCTTACGGCGCGCCTCCTCTCGCTTCTCGGGGCATCGCCGGACGGCCGCGTGGTCAACGTTTCGAGCGTTGCGCACCGCGTCGGCAAGATCGACTTCGAGGATCTCCAGGCGGAGGCGCGCTACGGCAAGGTGTCTCGCTACGGCCAGAGCAAGCTGGCGAACCTTCTCTTCACCTTCGAGCTGGAACGTTTCGCGCGCTCGAAGGGGCTCTCGATCCGCGCAATGGCCTCCCATCCCGGCTGGACCGCGACAAACCTCCAGGCCGACGTGGGCTGGATTCGCTGGTTCAATCCCGTCTTTGCGATGAAGCCTTGGCAGGGCGCGCTTCCGAGTCTTTTCGCAGCGACTGCACCGGATGCGGAAGGCGGCACCTACTACGGGCCCGACGGCCTCCTCGAATGGCGGGGCTACCCCGGAAAAGCCAAGGTTCACGCCCGTGCGAAGGACGAGGACGTCGCCCGCCGACTTTGGGACGTGAGCGAGGAGCTAACCCAGCTTCGTTTCGAGACCGAAGCCGCCCCCAGGCCGCGCGCGCAGGCGTAGTTCAAGTCGCGCCGCACCCGGGGTACCCTCGGGTCGTGCGTTTCGTTCTTCTCCTTGGACTTGTTCTCGGCTGCCCCCGTGGGGAGGGCACCACCGCAGTTCGCGTGGAGTATCCCGCGCCGGTCCCCGCGGAGCGGACCGTGCGCCAGGACGCCATGCGCGAGCTCGGTTCCCGACTCTACCGAGCTTTAAAAAATGGCCGGTCCCACCGCTTGCTCCTCGACGATGCGGAGCTCGGCCGGGTCCTCGACGAAGACGCCGCGACGCGCGCCCGGGCTTTACGACCGGGCGCGCGTTTGCGCGTGCAGAGCGAGCGATACGAAGCGTTCGAGCGGGCCCGCTTCAGCGGCGTTTGCCTTCAAGGGGCTCGCCAGGAAGCTCCCGGCGGACCGCTCGGACTTCGCCAGGAAGGCTGGGTCTTCGAGCGGGTCCTCGTGGTGGGCACCCAACCGGGGGGTCGCCGCCTCGCTAGCTGGGTCGAAGGGTCCTTCGTGTTTACCAACGCGGGCTTTGGGGCGATCGCCCTCACCCGGGTGGAGGCCCCTCGATGGGAGCACAGCGATCTTGAGCTCGCGACCTGCGATATGGAGGTTGGAGTGACAGACCCACAAGATATAGTGGTGGCCACTGACTGACCCACACCGGGTCTCGCGTTCAAGGTTGCAAGTGTGATTCCCCTCCACTATCCCGTCATCCTGCTTTGGACCCGCCAAGACGGTGGGCAGAGCCCTGCTGGAGATCGACCGTGAAGATCAAGAAGCTCGAGGTGATCGGGTTCAAGTCGTTCGTCGACAAAACCGTTCTCCACTTCGACCACGATGTGACTGGCATCGTTGGCCCGAACGGGTGCGGGAAGTCGAACGTCGTCGACGCGATCAAGTGGGTGATGGGCGAGCAGTCCCCGTCGCGCCTTCGCGGCAAGTCGATGGACGACGTCATCTTTAACGGCAGCGAGACCCGCGGACCGCACGGGTTTGCGGAGGTGACGATCACCTTCGACAACGCGGATGGCCTCACTCCTCCCGAGTACCGCGACTACGCCGAGATCATGGTGACTCGGCGTCTCGATCGGACCGGGCGTAGCGACTACATGATCAACCGGACGCCGGTCCGGCTGATGGACGTCACCAACCTCTTCCTTGGAACGGGCGTGGGTCGTCGCGCGTACTCGATCATTGAGCAGGGCCGCATCGGGTTCATCGTGAGCTCGAAGCCGGCGGACCGCCGCTCGATGATCGAAGAGGCGGCCGGCATCACGAAGTTCAAGGTCCGAAAGCGTGCCGCCGAGCGCAAGATGGACCAGACCCGCAGCAACCTCGTGCGCGTGGGCGACATTCTCGGCGAGCTCGAGCGCAGCCTTTCGTCCCTGAAGCGACAGGCGCAAAAGGCCGAGCGGTACAAGCGCTACCGGGACGAGGTTCGGGATCTCGAACTCTACGTGGCGTCCTTTCGCTACCTCGAACTCTTCAATGAAACCCGCGTGGTGCGCAGCGCCCTTCAAACGGCGTCGGCCGCGGCGGATGGTTCGCGACTTGCGCTTCGCGTCCGCGAGGCGGAGCTCGAGGGAGAGCGTTCCGCGGTGGATCAACTCGGCTCGAAGGTCGAGCAATCCCAAAACCGCGCGTACGAACTCGACAACTCGGTGCGTGTTTTCGAGGGGCAGATTCAATCCCTTCTCGAGCGACTGCAGTCTCTTCGGGAGCGTGAGCAGCTCGCGGAGCGCGAACTCGGCGAGCTCATTGGGCAGCGAAAAGCGCTGACGAGTGAGCGCGACGGTCTTGCCGCGGCGCTCCAGGACCTCGAGGCAGCCGAAGCGCAGGCCGCGGAGATTTTGGCGCGGGAAACTCAGGAGCTCGAGCGACGTCGTCTCGCGGTCGCAGAGGCAGAACGCGCGGTTTCGAATGCCCGCGGGCGCGTCGCGGATGCGGATACTCGCGTGGCGCGTTCGGAGGCGGTCCTGGCGAGCTTTGAACGTCGCCGCACCGAGAGCCGCGAGCGTCTTGAGAAGCTCCGCATCGAAAAGACCGGCATGGAGCAGCGGCTCCAGGCTCTTGAAGAAGAGCGCCAGGCGCTGGAAACGCGTCTTCGCGTGCTTCAGAGCGGCAAGGACGAGACGACGGCGACCCGCGACGGGATCGAAGCTGAGCTCCAGCAGATGCGAACGGAGATTCGCGAGAGCGATGCGCTCCTCGAGACTCTTCGCGATGAGGCCGCGGAAAAGCGTTCGCGACTGAGCTCGTTGCGCGAAGTGGCGCAGCGTTTCGAAGGCGTCGGTGCAGGCGTGCGTGCGCTCATGACGCGTTTCGATCCGAAGTCGGAGCGCGGCTTGGTGGGCCTTGTGGCGGATCGACTGCGCTGTCCGGCGGAGCTCGATGCGGCTCTTGCAGGCGCGCTCGGCGACCGACTTCAGGACGTGGTGGTCGAGAGTCAGGGCCAAGCGGTCTCCGCACTTTCGTTCCTCCGGGACGAGGCGGCGGGTCGCGCTACGCTGATCCCTCGGACGCCTCGAAGCCGCCCAGCGGTTTCACTCCCGGAAGGCGAGGGCGTCGTCGGTCGTCTTTCCGACCTTGTGAACTGTGCCGACGAAGACCGCGCCCTCGTGGACCATCTTCTTGGCGAGTTTGTCGTCGTCGAGGACCTCGAGACCGCACTTCGGATTCAGGACGCCGGGACAGAAGCGACCCTCGTCACCCGCACGGGAGAGCGCATTCGCCCCGACGGGATCATCACCGGCGGAAGTGGTGACGAGGATGGCGCGCACCTTCTTGAGCTGAAGCGTGAAGCGCGGGAGCTTGAGGGGGTGGTCGCCGACCTCGATGCCCGTCTCGAGGCGGCGGTCACCCGTCACCGGGAGCTTCGTCAGGGCATTGCGCAGCGTCAGGCGGCCATCGACGCGGCTCGGACCGCGGCGCACGACGCGGAGATCGCGATCGTCAAAGCCGAAAAGGACATCCGTAAGGCCGAGGGCGACGCGACCACGATGAACGGCTCGATCGAGCGGGTGGCCGCGGAGATCGAATCGTTGACGGAGGCGCTCAGCCAGGCGTCTGAAGACGAGCAGGAAGCACGATCGGAAATCGACGCGGCGAAGAGCTCGGGAGACGCGGCGCGCCAGGAGCTGAAAGCGGCAGAGGCGGTCTTCGGGGAGCGCCAGCGCTCTGTGGAAGAGCAGTCGGGGCGCGTGACCGAGGTTCGCGTTCGAGCGGCCCAGGCGCGCGAGCGCGCGGAGAGCGACCGCGGCGCGCTGGAGCGGTTGACCCGTTCCATCGACGAGCTCGATCAGCGGGAAGCGCGTCTTAAGGGTGATGTCGCCGAGGGCGCGAAAGAGCAGGGCGCCGTTGCGGCGCAGGTTCTGCTCACGCGCGAGAAGCTTGGCGACGCCATCGGCAGTGCGATGACCGCCCACGAGGAGCTGGGTGCGGCGCGGGCGCGTTACGACGAAGCCCGTCAGGGAATGGGCGTTGCGGAAGCCGAGCTTAAGGAGCTTCGGGACCGCATCTCGGAGGTCTCGGATCGCGTCACCGACCTGACCCTACGGGAGCGAGAGCTCGCGCTGGCTCTGGACCATTTGCTCCAGCAGGTGGACGAGCGGCATCGCGTCGACATTCGTCATGAGCTGACCGAGTACCACCACCGTCCACTTCCGGACGAGCAGGTCCGTCAGCGTGTGAAGGAACTGCTTCGTCTCATCGAGCGGATGGGTGCGATCAACCTCACCGCCATCGAGGAGTACGAAGAGAAGTCGGTGCGCTACGAGAAGCTCAAGGCGCAGAACGACGACCTTCAAGAGGCGCTCAAGAAGCTCGAAAAGGCGATTCGCGAGATGAATCGCGAGAGTCGTCGCATGTTCAAGGATGCCTTTGTGGCGGTGAACGAGCGCTTCAAGCGGATTTTCCCGCAGCTCTTCCGTGGTGGTAAGGCCGAGCTCAAGCTCAGCGACCCGACCGACCTATTGGAGAGCGGGATCGAGATTGTGGCTCAGCCGCCCGGCAAGAAGCTCGGTTCGCTCGAGCTGATGAGCGGTGGTGAAAAGGCGCTCACAGCGGTCGCGATGATCTTCGCGATCTTCCAGTACAAGCCGAGTCCCTTCTGTCTCCTCGATGAGGTCGATGCGCCGCTCGACGAGGCCAACATCAGTCGTTTCGCGCAGGCGATTCAGCAGATGACCGACCGCAGCCAGTTCATCGTCATTACGCACAGCAAGCGCACCATGGAGTTCGCGGATGTGCTCTACGGTGTGACGATGCAGCAGCCCGGCGTGTCGAAGCTCGTTGCCGTCGAGCTCAAGGGCGAGCAGCGCCCGGTTCCAGAAGAAACCGCCGTCGCCTAGCGCACGAACTCAATGCGACCACGAAAGCCCCGCCTCCCGCGGCGCTTTTCGTTTCGCAGACAAAAGTCCGCTTTTCGTTTCGCAGACAAGCCGACAACCATAATTATTCACACGACGAGAAATCAGCGGAGTCGCGACGGCAGGGCGGCTGCCGCGTCGTTGGTGCGGAATAATTAACGACAACCATAATTATTGACGTGACCAGGTAGCGGAGTCGCTACGGAAGGGCATGGCTTCTCAACCGTTGGTGTAGCGGCTTGGGTGACGCATCGTCGTTTACGCCCATACGCCCAAGGCTTTGCGCCCAAGGGTTTACGGCCGAGCCGGAGCTAGCCTAGGCGCCCTGAGCAGACTCTTCGATGCAAATTTAACACGACGACCATAATTATTGACACGAGCATCCGCGCAGCTGGATTCTGTCGGCCGGCCGTCGTGTCTACGTGTCGCGCCTTAGGTCCGCGTCTTTGGACTCTCAAGACTTCTATCTTCACACTCTGCCCACAGCGTCACGGCGCCGGAGGGCGAATCGGCACGGGCAGCGTGGACTTCGCGTTTGGTCAGCGGAAGAACCGCTTCGCCCATCCAGCCCCCTTCACCCACGCTTTTCCACGCTTCGCCGCGAACTCGTCAACCGCTACGGGTTCGCCGACGACGCATACGGTTCGTAGACCCTGCGACGCCATTGTCGCCAGCCAGGCTCCGGGTGCGATCTGCAGTTCTTCCAGCAGAATCGGCACAACGTTCGACTCCCCGCGCCGGAGCGCGTCGTCTGTCCACTCAAGGAGCGCGACGTACTCTTCCAACGAGAGTGGCGCAGTCGTCCGCGTCGACCGCGGGCCCACCTGATCCGCGAAGGGGGTGAGTCCTTCTGGAGTTGGATCCGCTTGGGTGCGCCGCGCGCGCTTGGACTGCGCCAATCGACTGGCGATCGAGGTGAACGCGGAACCGCTCAGTGAGCTGCAGACCCCCGCGCGTACGGGGTTGAGGTCTACGTAGGCCATGCAGGCGAGGACCGCGCCTTCGTCCAACAACGGCTGACACTTAAACCGCCCCTCCCAGAACCGACCTGTGCATTCATCTTCCGCATTAGCTCGTCGCGCGATGTTCTCATTCAGAGAACGCATCATCCAACTGAGGCTCCAGAGGCGCTCTCGCCACTCTGCGATTCGCTCGTCGCGCGCGCGTCCTCGCAGTGCTTCGATTGACTTCGGCGCGTAGCGGAAGAGTTTGCCCATGCGCCGGATGACCTCTCGCTCGGTCCAGCCTTCGGCACGAGTTCGGTCGACTTCGACGACGACATGCAGGTGATTCGACATCACCGCGTAGGCGTGGACGTGAATCGCGTAGATTTTTGAGAGAGCGAGCAAGCGTTCTTCGACCCATTCCTTTCGATGGTCGAAATCGCGGCCGGTGTACCGATCGCGTCCGCACAGGAATGCTCGACGAACGCAGCGCGAGATGCAGTGGTAGTAGGGGGTTGAATCGACGTCGAGGTGCTCGGCTCTCGCTTGGGGCATTGCGACGAGGGTAGTTGGGTTCAGAGGGAAAGTCAATAATTATGGTAGTCGTGTTTAGAAAGAAAGCGCGGTTAGCGGGTGATGGACTGGAGGAGGGTTTGGAGGGTTTCGCGGGAGGACGGCGGGGTGGGGGAGGTGACGAGGAGGACGATGAGCCAGTCGGCGCCTTGGCGGGTCGCGAGAGTAGTGACGTGCCGTCGACCGCCGAAGCCTTCGAGGGTGGCCACCCACTCTTGGGTTGGAGTCGGTGTGCCGAGGAGTCCGATTTGGCCGCTCCCGGTTCGGCCTGGGCTTTCGCCGAGGAGCCCGGACGCGCGAAAGAACTCGGTGGGGTCCGCGGCGAGGAGGTCGGCGCCCTCCGCGTTGGTCGCGAGAAGGCTGAAAGCCGCGAACTCGTCGGTACGCTCGTCGACGAGCATGCAGGCATCCGGCATGGCGGCGAGGACGAACCCTTCGGCGACCGGAACCTGAAGCGTCCAGCGATCGTTGAGCGCACAGGGCTGCATTGTGACCTCGGCCTGCGCCGGGGGAGGCTGCCGCGCTCCACAGGCGCTGCCACAGAGGAGCAACGCCCACGCGGTCCAGCGCTGCCTTTGAAGCTTCGGGCGTCTGGTCATCCGCGGCGAGTATACGCGGGTTCACAAGCGGCTGTGTGCGTTGCTTCCGTGTCGGTTCCGACGACGCCACTCGGGGCGCGCGAACAGGCGTCGAGCAAGCTGCCCGCCACGCCCAACGCGCACCGGCTACGAAGGCCAACGGCGCACTCAACCCTCGGCGCACTCAACCAACGCCGCGCTCAACCAACGCCGCGTTCAACCAACGCTGCGCTCAACCAACGCCGCGCTCAACCAACGCCGCGCTCAACCAACGCTGCGCTCAACCAACGCCGCGCTCAACCAACGCCGCGCTCAACCAACGCCGCGCTCAACCAAC
>JBCDAA010000198.1:0-16067 GCA_039186435.1 Myxococcota bacterium
GCATTTGCATTAACCGGAGCGCACAAACCCGAGGACCACAGGAACCGGACGCTGACGCATTGGAAGGCGCGTGTGAATCGGCGCGTTCATGACCCGCTGGCGAATCACCAAGGTCGAAGACCCCCCGCCATCGAGGTTGAGCGCGTCGACGGCTCGGCGCTCCACAAGAAGGCGCGCGAGATCGCGCAACGTGAGGCCTGCGCTGTATCCAGGCTGGCGGCCGTCGACGACCACGAGAAGGAGTTCGCCCCTCGACGTAATGCCGACCGCGGTCCGAGGCTGCGGCTCATCCTCCCTAAGCGGCTGCACCGTTCCACCACGAACCAAGAGCGGTTTCCCCGCCACGCCTTCGGACGCTCCCGCAGAGCATCGCGGGCGAATCGACGCCTCGGGTTCGAAGCAGAGCATCGGAAACTCGGGGTCCATGTCGGACACCCAGCGACCGCGACTGATCACGCCCCCCACCGCGAACGCATCCTGCCCAGCCTGTGGTTCAAAGTCCCAAGGACCGTGGCTGTGAAAGGGGTAGAAGTAGTTTGCGTTGATCGCGATCGCGAGATCCTCGCGAACGGCGTGTTCCCGCACGTTCCGAGCAACAAACGCGCTGTCTTCCGGCGCTGTCACTTGGGGACGCACTTGCCGCAAGTCCAGCGTGACCAGGTGAACGAGGGCGTCCTCCCACAAAAAGCGCACGTAGTGCGCGCCTGGGAACACCGTCTCCTCCCGAGGCGAGCGATCGGGTCGCTGACCCAGCGCGAGAAGGGTTGCTCCCAGGAGCGCCGTAACGACCCAGCCGGCGATCTTTTGTGCCGTTCGCACGGCGAAGGCTACCTCGGCTCTCGACCATTGAGAGGCGCTCCCGTAAGTTGGTTCAGTGCGCTGGTCGATTCCGCTTTCTGTTCTCGCGATCGTGTCGTGTCAGCAGCCCGCGGAGCGCCCCCTCGCACCCCCTAGCGACGGAGTCTTTTCCTTCGCGAACGGATGCTTCACCCTCGACGCGGCCGCCCCAGGATCTCGGCGAAGCCGCTGGCTCGCGAGTGCCCCCGAGTCGTATGCGTTCACTGCGGAGAACCCCTCAGAGGGCGCCCGTCTCCATCTCCGTGCTGCGGCTCTTGGCGTGTACTTGCTCTACGACGCGGAAGGCTTCTTTGTCGTGGGTGAGGAAAACGGACTCGCTCGAAGAAACGAGCTCGAATCGGACCTCACGCTCCTCGACGACTCGTTTATCTCGCCCGCGGAGTGGTCCCTCGAAGTGTCGCCGCAAGACGAGACGCGCTTTCGGCTCCATCACGTGCAAACGAATCTCTACCTCGGCGCGGATGCGTCTCTCGTCGAGGAAGAGGAAGCCGCCGTCGTGACGTTCTACCCGGCGAGCGGCTGCCGCGAGTTTCCCGAGCTCACGGTCGACGCCGAAGGCGTGGTCGACGGAGCCACCTGGGACGACGGTGACGTCTACGGCTTCGCGGAGGTTCACACGCACCTCTTCACCAACTTCGGCTTTGGCGGCGCGGGCATGTTTCACGGCTCGCCCTACCACCGCCTCGGCGTGGAACACGCGCTCCCCAGCTGCGAGCAGTTTCACGGTCTGGAAGGTCGGCGAGACATCATCGGCTTCGCCTTTTCCGGGCTCGGCGACATTGACGTCGATTCGCTCACCGGCGTCTTTCTAACTGGCCGAACACCGGAAGCGAACCATCGCACCGACGGCTACCCGACCTTCACGGACTGGCCGAACTCATGGAATAGCTCGACGCATCAAATGCAGTACTACCGGTGGATCGAGCGCGCCTACCTCGGCGGGCTTCGCCTGATGGTGCAGCACGCCACCAGCAACTCGGTCCTCTGCGAACTTCTCGCGGGCGTTCGCGCGCAGCCGACGCGCTACTCCTGCAACGACATGGTCGCGATCGATCGGGAGATCGAAGAGACGTACGCGCTCGAGCGCTACATCGACGCGCAGTCCGGCGGACCGGGTCAGGGCTGGTTTCGCGTCGTCACGTCCCCGGCGGAGGCGCGCGAGGTCATTCGCCAGGGACGCCTAGCGGTGGTCCTGGGCATCGAGACCTCGAACCTCTTCGACTGCTTTCTCACTCCGCGGGAGGGCTTTCCCAACTGCACCGACGAGAGCATTCGCGCGAAGCTCGACGAGTATCACGATCGCGGGGTGCGCGTGCTCTTCCCGGTGCACAAGTTCGACAACGCGTTTTCGGCTGGCGACGGCGATCGCAACGTCGGCCAAATCGGCAGCTTCGTGAACAGCGGGCACTACTCGAACTTCGTGACCGATTGCCCCCTCAGCCACGCGCACTTCGACAAGGGCAACGTCCTCTTCGGCGGGCTGAACATGCCGCGACCGAACTATCTCTCGCCCCCGCAAAACGACATGAGCGGGTTTCGGGAGAGCCCCGTCGGCGCGCTAGCCCCCTTCCTCGATGCGCTGAGCGCTCCAGCGCTCGAAGGCGACTACTGCCAGGCGTCCGGTCTCACGGCCCTCGGCGAAACGCTGGTTCGCGAGATGATGCTGCGAGGAATGATCCTCGAGGTCGACCACCTTCCCCGCCGCGCCTACGAACGCGCGTTCGAGCTTCTCGTTGAAAACGACTACCCGGCGGCAGGTACGCACGGCACCACCAACGGTGGTGTAATTCATCAGCTCGGGGGGGTGTCCAAAGCTGACTTTCGCCGCTGCGGCGAGCCGGGCGTTCCCGGCCATATGGGGGAGCGCTACACACGGCGAATCGATCAGATTCGCGAGGTCGGCGGTTTTCCCGCCGAGGGGTTCGGCTTCGATCTCAACGGCTTTGCGGGTGGACCGCGGCCTCGCTTCGGCGACCGAAGCCCCTGCCTCGCGCCGCAGGCTAATCCGATCACGTATCCGTTCACCTCCTATCGCGGTGATGTGACGTTCACCCAGCCGCACCTCGGAGAACGCATCGTCGACTTCAACACCGAGGGCATGCTCCACATTGGACTGATCCCGGAACTCATCGAAGACGCGCGGCGAGACGGTATGACGGATGAAGATCTCGAGCCTCTCTTTCGATCGGCAGAGGCGTACCTTCGCATGTGGGAACGCGCGGAAGAGCGCGCCGACGCGCTCCGTCGCTGACGCCGTTTCCTCTTGGAGGTCTATCCCTAGACCTCCCCACGGGGAGTGAATCCCCGCGGGTCCCCCCAATGACCTCTTGCCCGCGAGGGACTCAGCGTAGCCAACGTCCACGGACAAAGAAGCGGCGACCCACGCGGATTTCGATTCGCGGCGCGGCCCAGCGCGCGCCTTGCGTGGGCGGGGTTCTCCATCGACCCGCAACCCACTCGTAGCCCGCAGAAGAAGCTGCCGGTTGCCAATACCCAGGAACCCAAATCGAATCTGCACTCGGAGCGGCGGGAACGACTTCCGCGGGTTTCGGCGGCGGCGCAGCCGCGACGGCAACCTCTTCCTCAGCCGGAACCTGACGCCATACGCCCGGTGACCATTCGTAAGCCTGACCGCTCCAGCGCCACGATCCGGGAATCCAGGTCGCGTTGGCATCGGGTCGAGGCGGCTGCGTTTCTGCGCGGGGAGGCGGCGGTGGTTCGCTCGCGGGACGAACATAGCGCGCGGCTCGTCGCCGAGCTTCCTCCGCACGCTCTTGTCGCAATCGCTCCGGACAAGGGGCCTCCCGCGGATGCCGACCGCAGTAGTTGTCCCAGACCCGCGCGCGACACTCGTCCGACTCACACTCCGCGAGCGCCCGTGCGCGTCGCTCCTGTTGAAAACGAATCAACTCCGGCGTGCGCTCGGCCCGTTCACGCCGGGCCCCCGCCGTTCGCCCCACCTCGACGTTTCTCGGCGCGGGAGGCGTGGTTCGCGGGTAGTCCGGATGTGCGTCCAGCCACGCAGCCCAGGCGGCGTTTCGTCGCCGCCTCCAGTCCGCGAGGACGTCAGGGTACGCCTCTCGCTCCGCCTCCGCGCGCTGCCACTCGGCGACCCAGCGACGAAGCCCGCCTTCAACAACGAAGTGACGCTCGCGAACGGCAAAGACGACATCTCGCAGGTCGAGGGAGCGAGCGCTCCACAGCCGAATCGTGAGCTCGCGCTCCGATGCATCGGTGGGAGGCCTCTCGGTGAGACGAAACTCCCGTTGCTCGGCGGGCTCCTGGTTCGGCACCTCCGGGGCTGGACGAACCGTCGTCGCAGGGCTCGCCGAACGGAGCGGCACCCGAACGCCTTCCCGAGGCGCACGCACCTGCACCGGTTCTCCGTCGGCGGCCAGAACCCGGCACCGCGCGTGCGCTTCGTCGAGGGTTTGCGCCTGCCAGCTCGCACCCATCTCTGCTCGCTCCCGCCGGGTCTCTCCATCCCACACTTCAGCCACAAAGGAGAGGCGGCGCGGCGAGTAGGCCTCGAGGACAAGCTCGCGTCTCGGCGCGGCCTGCACCGGAATCACCACATCGATGGGACCGCTGGTGCATGGCTCTACGGAGTGCACCCGAAGGGTTCGCCCCTCGACCCACTCCCCTTCCCATCGCGGCCCTGCGGGATAAGGAGGCCGGGCTTCGAACTGAAAGTCGGCGCGCTGCGCCTCGAACTCAGCCTCACGCGCGGCCTCGCGTTCGAAGCGTTCCGGCACGCCCTGCGTCGCACAGGCAGCGGACAACATCAGAGAGAACGCGACAAGGCAGCGAGCACTCACAACTCAATCGTCGTCGCACAGACCATGCCATCCCGGCGATAGCGATTCTGCGGAAAACGGAGCGTGGTGTGGACCAGGCTTCACGCTCCGGTCGCTCGCAGTTCTCAAGCGAACGAGCGCAGCCCGTCCGACGACCCATCAACCAAGCGGATCAAAGCGGGCCCGAAACCACTCGAGCAGGGGTGGCCCCTCGACGGACGAAGTCCCACTCGAGCGAGTCGACCGAAACAAGCGTTTTGTCTGGAGGAACCTCCGCTTGCTCAAAGTAGAGCACGCGCGGCTCGCTCGCGTTCCAGCGCACCCCTCGACCAAAAGCGCCCTGGTTCTCGATAAGGAATACAAAAACCGGTGACCGCGGCCTTCTGGAGTCGGTCCACTTCGGTGCGCGTCAGTGCGCGCCCTTCTTTGGACGCAGCTTCCCGGTCCCCGCCACGTGCTCGTTCCAGGTCGCGGGCTCGTAGCCGTTGTCGACCTCGACCATGGTGATGCAGTCGGGCACGGGGCACACGATCTCGCAGAGGTTGCAGCCGACGCACTCGCTTTCGTCGACGCGAGGCACCCGCTTCTCGCCTTCTTCCGCGGGAAAGATGCACTGGTGCGCGCCGTCGTGGCAGGCGACCACGCAGTCGTAGCAGCCGATGCACTTTTCGGGATCGATCTTGGCGATGGTCTCGTAGTTCATGTCGAGATCGCCCCACTCCGAGTAACTCGGTACGGCCTTGCCGACCATCTCGTCGATGGTCTCGAAGTTGTGATCGCGCATGTAGCTCTCGAGGCCTTCGATCATGTCTTCCACGACGCGATAGCCGCGGAGCATGACCTCGGTGCAGACCTGAACGCTCGAGGAACCAAGGAGGATGAACTCCACCGCGTCGCGCCAGGTCGACACGCCGCCGATGCCGCTGATGGGAATGTTGAAACCCGGGTCACGGCTGAGGGCCGCCAGCATATGAAGCGCGATGGGTTTGACCGCCGCGCCGCAGTAGCCGCCGTTCGAGGAAAGACTGCCGACGCGGGGCTCGAGGACCATGCGGTCGATGTCGACGCCGATGATGCTCTTGATGGTGTTGATGAGGGAGACGCCGTGCGCCCCACCCTTCTGCGCCGCGAGACCATGCGGACGAATATCGCCGACGTTCGGCGTGAGCTTCACCAGCACCGGCACCGTCGAGTACTTCACGGCCCAGGAGGTGATCTTCTCGTTCACCGAGGGCTCCTGGCCGACGGCGGAACCCATGCCGCGCTCACACATGCCGTGCGGGCAGCCGAAGTTGAGCTCGAGACCGTCCGCGCCCGCGTCGATGGAGCGCTTGATGATGTCCTTCCACTCCTCCTCGGTCTCCACCATCAGGCTGACGATGACGGCGTGCTTCGGGTAGCGCTTTTTGACCTCGTAGATCTCCTTGAAGTTCACCTCCAAGGGGCGGTCGGTGATCAGCTCGATGTTGTTGAAGCCGATCGCTTTGGTGCCCTTGTAGTGCAGACCGCCAAAGCGGCTCGACACGTTTTGAATGGGCTGCCCGAGGGTCTTCCAGACGGCGCCGCCCCAGCCGTGATCGAAGGCGCGCATGATCTGATCGCCCGAGTTCGCCGGCGGCGCCGACGCGAGCCAGAACGGATTCGGCGAGATGATTCCCGCGGTGTTGGACTGCAGGTTCGGCATCTCACTCTCCCTTCAAATACGCATCGATCGCGTGCGCTGCGGCTTTGCCTTCCGCCGCGGCGTACACCACTTCCGTTCCACCGTTGGCCGCGTCGCCCGCCGCGTAGACGCCCGGGCGGCCTGTCGCGCCGTGTTCGTCCACCACGATGCAGCCCCACTCGACGGAGATACCGTCCATCGAGGACACAAGCTCGCCGAGCTTCCCTTGGCCGATCGCGAGGAGCACGAGATCCGCGTCCAGGACATGCTCGCTTCCGTCGATGGGCTTTTTGCTGGCGTCGAGGCGAATGCACTCGACACCCGAGACCTTACCGTTGCCCACGAAGCCGGTCGGCTGCGTTCCCCACGCGGCTCGAATGCCTTCCACCTTCCCGGCTTTCCACTCGTGGGCGTAGCCGCTCATGCCTTCTTCCTGGCCGCGATACGCGAGCGTGACCTCCGGAACGCCGAGCCCCTTGAGTTCGCGAACGGCGTCGAGCGCCGTGTTGCCGCCGCCGACGACGACCGCCTTCTTCACCTCCGAGAGGTCGACCTTGCCGAGCTTGAAGCGCTCGATGTAGTCGACCGCGCCGTAGACGCCTTCGAGGTCCTCGCCCTTCACTTTGAGGTAGCTATCCGGGCCGAGACCAAATGCGAGCACCAACGCGTCATGCTTCGTTTCGAGCTCCTCGAAGGTGATGTCCTTGCCGATCTCGACGCCGGTCTTCACCTCGATGCCACCGATCTCGAGAACCCACGCCGCTTCTTCGAAGGATGCGTCGGCCTTCATCTTATAGGGCGCCACGCCGGTGGAGTTCAGTCCGCCGATGACGTCGCGCTTTTCGTAGAGGGTGACCCCGTTACCGAGACGCCGAAGCTCGTGCGCGGTCGCAAGCGCCGCCGGTCCCGCGCCGACGATGCCAACGCTCTTGCCCGACTCGGTGCCCGCCTCAAAGAACGCCCACTTCGCCTCGTAGGCGAGGTCCGTCGAGTAGCGCTGCAGCTTGCCGATCTGAATCGGCGGCTGGTCCATGACGTTGAAGACGCAGTCGCCGACGCAGAGCACCTCGACCGGACAGACTCGCGCGCAGCTCATCCCGAGAATATTCGACGAAAAGATCGTGCGCGCGGAGCCTTCGATGTTGCCCGTCGCGATCTTTCGAATGAACTGCGGGATGTCGATGCTGGTAGGGCACGCCTTGATGCAGGGCGCGTCCTCGCAAAAGAGACAGCGGTTCGCTTCGGCTTCCGCCTGCACCTTGGTGTAGGCCGGTTTGAAGTCTTCAAAAACGCTCTCGGAGCGCGTCGGGTCAAGGTCACTCATCGTCTATCCCTCGAAGGCCTGGTCGGTGATGTCGAGGCCGCGATCGATGATCGCAAAGCCCTCGCGAAGCTGCTCCTCCGTGATGCAGAGCGGCGGATTGCACATAAAACTGCTCCAGCGAACGAAGGTGAACATCCCGCTGTCGCGGAAGTGTTTCGCCAGCGCGCCCATCGCGGGATGGGTGCCGTTGTAGGGCGCGAGCAGTTCGCCCTTTGAGTTCTTCTGCACGTCCATCATGCCGAAGAGACCGATCTGCCGGCCTTCCCGCGCGGACGGGTGCGTTTCGACGAGGCGGTCCATCTCCGAGCGCATGATCGCGCCCATCTTCACCGCGTTCTCGATGAGGCGCTCCTCTTCGAGGACCTCGATGTTCGCGAGCGCCGTCGCCATCGAAAGCGCGTGCGCGTTGTAGGTGAGCCCGCCCCAGAACATATTGCTCTTGAAGTGGGCCGCGATCTTGTCGCTTACGCCCATCGCCCCGAGGGGTAGGTACGCGCTCGTCATGCCCTTCGCCATCGTGACGATGTCCGGGACGATCTCGCCGTGCTCGAAGGCGAACATCTTTCCGGTGCGCCCGAAGCCGGCCATTACCTCGTCGCAGACGAGCAGGATGCCGTATTTGTCGAGGAGCGCTCGAAGCCCCTTCAGGTACCCCTTCGGCGGCGGAAGGATGCCGTTCGTACCGGTGACCGTCTCGATGAACATCGCGGCGATATTCTGCGGGCCCTCGTACATGATCACTTCCTCGAGGTACTCGAGGTTGTTCTTGGTTTTTTCCTCATCCGTCCCGCCAAAGGAATAGTGGTAGGGACGCGGGTCCATCACGCGAATCACGCCGGGCATGCCGGGCTCGTTGGCCCAGCGCCGCGGGTCGCCCGTCAGCTGCATGCAGCCGTTGGTCGCGCCGTGATAGCTCCGGTAGCGGCTGAGAATCTTGTGGCGCCCGGTGTAGAGGCGCGCGGCCTTGATGGCGTTCTCGTTCGCCTCCGCGCCGCCGAGCGTGAAGAAGAACGTGTTGATGTCGCCCGGCACGATCGACGCGAGTTTGCTTGCGAGCTTGGCCCGCACCTCGGTCGCCGTTCCCGGAAAAACGTAGGTGAGCTGGTCGACCTGCTTCTTGATCGCCTCGCGGACCTTCGGGTGTCCGTGGCCGATGTTCACGCACATGAGCTGACTGTTGAAGTCGAGCATCTTCTCGCCTTCGGTCGTGTACATGTACACGCCTTCGGCTCGCGCGATGGGAAGCGGATCGACCGCGTCGCCCTTCGACCACGAATACATTGAGTGGTCTTTGCAGAGGCGAACGATCTCCTCCGTCGACATCCCTTCTTTGGTGGCTCCGTCCATCAGCTCATCCACGTGGCGTCTTTGGCGACTTCCCAGCGCGCCGTGAGTTTGCGGGGACGGGTCCAGAAGCGGAATCCGTCGTAGCCGGTGATGTCGCCGCTGCCGAATTTCGAGTCGTTCCAGCCGCCGAAGGCGAAAGGCTCGCGAGGAACCGGCACGCCGATGTTCACGCCGCACATGCCAGCCTGAAAGCGCTCGATGGCGTAGCGCGCGGCGCCGCCGTTGGTGGTGAAGACCGCCGCGGCGTTGCCGTAGGGGTTGCTATTTTCGATGGCGATGGCTTCGTCAATGGTGCCCACGCGAATGATCGAAAGCACCGGACCGAAGATCTCCTCGCAGCCGGCGGGCATGTCGGGGCTGACGTGATCGAGGAGCGTCGGCCCGACCCAGTTGCCGGGCGAGCCGTCGACCTTGGCGCCGCGGCCGTCGACGAGCACCTTCGCGCCGAGCTTTTCCGCCTCGTCGATGTACTTGGTGATGCGCTCGACGCTTTGCGGGTTGATGATCGCGCCCATGTCCTCGCCGAGCTTCATCTTCTCGGTGACGGAAACCATGCGGTCGACGATGTGCTGAACGTCGCCGACGCCGAGCATCACGGACGCGGCCATGCAGCGCTGACCCGCGCACCCGAAGGACGACGCCACGACCGTGTCGGAGGTGAGCTCGAGCTCTGCGTCCGGCAGGACCACGAGGTGGTTCTTCGCGCCGCCGAGGCAGACGACCTTCTTGCCGGTCTTCGACGCTCGCTCGTAGACGATGCGCGCGACCTTGGTGGAGCCGACAAAGCCGAGGGCCTGCACGGTCGGGCTGTCGCAGAGCGCTTCGACGGCTTCTTTGCCACCGTGCACCACGTTGAGAACTCCGTCAGGAAGCCCGGCTTCCTTGAAGATCTCCGCGAGGCGCATCGCGCCGTAGGGCGTTTGCTCGGAGGGCTTGAGCACGAAGGTATTTCCGCTGACGAGAACCTGCGGAAGCATCCAGAGGGGAACCATCGTCGGAAAGTTGAAGGGCACGATGCCGGCGCAAACGCCGACGGGCTCGTGCGTCACCGAGCAGTTGATGCCGCGGCTCACGTCGAGCTGCTGGCCCTGCGCGATGTTCGGAAGCGAGCAGCCGAACTCGACGCACTCGATGCCCTTGAGGACTTCGCCGCGCGCCTGCGGAAGGGTCTTACCGTTTTCGTGCGAGAGAAGGCAGCTCAGCTCGTCGAGCTTCGCTTCCATGATCTCTTTGACCCGGTAGAGGACCTGCGCGCGCTCTTTCAGCGGCGTCGCTTTCCAGCCGGGGAACGCGGCTTTCGCGGCGGCGATGGCGCGGTCGACGTCGGCCGCAAGAGACCAGACGACCGTGCCCATCTCTTTGCCGTGCCGCGGATTGACGACGGGAATGGTCTTCCCGCTCTGGGCGGCAGTCCATTCCCCGCCGATGTAGTTCAAGCAGTCGACGTACTTCTGAAAGTCGTAGCTGCGGCCCGTAAACTCAAACGTACTCATGGTTGTCACTTCTCCTCGGAGTCGCTCGGCGGCGGGCTCCCGGGGGAAACTTGGGGAATCGGGGTGGGTGGCGGAGGTTCGACAACGCCGCGCGCTTCCAGCGACGTCGCCGGAGCTGTTTCGTCACCGCCACCGCCCCAGTTGGTGAGCCCGCGCTCCTCGTCGGTGCCGGGCACGAGATTGTCGAGAACCAGCGCGATCACCGCGCCGACCGCCATGCCCGTCTTGCCGAGGGTGTTGGCGATGTCGATCAGCATCTGCAGCGCCCAGTGCGCGTCTTCCACCGCGATGGGATGCGCATCGATGTAGACGGGGACACTGAGGCCCATGAAGAACGCGAACCCGATGATGAAGAGGTTGCGCGGCGCGTTCATGTCGACGAGCTGCAGGTTCGACAGACCGACCGCGACGATCATGCCAAAGAGCGCACAGTACATGCCGCCAACCACCGGCTGCGGAATCGTCGTAAAGAGCGCGCCGAACTTCGAAACCGTGCCGAGGACGATCATGATCAACGCGCCGGCCTGCACGACGCGAAGGGACCCGACACGGGTCAGACCGATGGCGCCGATGTTCTCGCTGTAGCTGGTCGTGCCGTTGCCGGAGCCGATGATGCCGGCGATGACGCCGCCGAGACCTTCCGTGCCGATGCCGCGGCTGACGGTCTTCGGCGTCGGGACGGGGGCACCTGCCAGGCGCGCGCAGGCGAAATAGTCGCCGACGGATTCGACGATCGACGCCGCAACGCCCGCGAGCATGCCGACGATGGCCGCGATGTTGAAGACCGGCATGCCCCACTGAAAGGGCAGCGGCACGCGAATCCAGTCCGCATTCGCGACCTTGTCGAAGGAGGTATACGCCGGGTGCCCTTCCGGAAAGACGCCGCTCAGGGTCAGCGCGATCGCCACCGCCCACGCGCCGCCCATGCCGAGAAGAATCGGAAAGAGTTCAAAGGCGCGGTGCTTCCGCCGAAGGATCTGCGAGAAGAGAATGATCAGGACGATGGTGAGCCCACCGATGCCCCAATGCTTGCCCGCTTCCGGCGCGCCAAAGGGATAGAGCGCAAGACCGATCAACGCGATGGTGGGGGCGATCGTCACGGGCCCCACAAAGCGAAGCAGCTTTCCGATTAGACCGGAGTAGCCGATCACCATCTGCACGATGCCGCCGACAATAACGGCGCCCTGCACGTGCTGAATGCGCACCTCGAAGCCGGACTGCTGAAGATGCGCCATGCCGCAAATGGCGATGGCCGGCGTCAGAAACGAAAACGTACCGCCCTGGACGATGGGCAGCTTGTTGCCGATCGTCGTCTGCAGCATCGTCGCGATGCCCGACACGAAGAACATCGTGCCGATGAGCCAGCCGAGCTTTTCGGCGTCGCCTTCGATGCCGAGGGGCCCCGCCATGATGAGCGGAATGGCCACCGTCGACCCGAACATGGTGAGGTAGTGCTGCAGGCCGAGGACGACCGTCTCCGCGGGGGGCGGGATGTCGTCCACCCCGTAGACGAGGGTCGTCTTGCTCTCGGCGCCGCCGCTCACGCTACCGCTTCACAGGGCCCACGACGCTGAGGTCGTTGCGCTTGGTCTGGCTCGCCCAGTAGTCGGGAAAGCAGGGCCGGTCGATGTGCTTGCCGGTGCCCTTCACCGTCCGGAGCTCGCCGTCTTTCCAGAGGATGCGCCCGCGGCTCAGCGTGATCGCCGCCGCGCCCGTGACCTCCATGCCCTCGTAGATGTTGAAGTCGACGTTTTGATGGTGCGTCTCCTTCGAGAGCGTGCGGGTCTTGTCCGGATCCCAAACGACGATGTCCGCGTCGGCGCCCACCTTGAGCGAGCCCTTTCGCGGATGGATGTTGAAGATCTTGGCCGCGTTCGTGCTCGTCACGGCCACGAACTCGCTCGGCGTCAGGCGCCCCGTGCGCACGCCGTGATGCCACAGCACGCTCATGCGGTCTTCGACGCCGCCGGTGCCGTTCGGAATCTTGCGGAAGTCGTCTTTGCCCATCTCCTTTTGCGGCGTGCAAAAGCAGCAGTGGTCCGTCGCCGTCGTCTGGAGCATGCCTGCCTGGAGACCGCGCCAGAGCGCTTCCTGATGCTCCTTGCTGCGGAAGGGCGGACTCATCACGTAGTGCGCCGCGTGGGCCCAGTCCGGATGGCGGTAGTGGCTCTCGTCGATCACGAGATGCTGCGCGAGCACCTCCGCGAAGACGCGCTGCCCTTCGAGACGCGCTCGGGTCACGGCTTCAAGGGCATCGATGCAGGACGTGTGCACGAGATAGAGCGGCGCGCCGAGAACCTCCGCGATGCGGATCGCACGGTTCGCCGCCTCGCCCTCGACCTCCGGCGGCCGCGAGAGCGGATGCACCTCGGGCCCGTGAATGCCGCGGTCGTAGACCTCCTGCTGAAGTCGAAAGACGAGCTCGCCGTTTTCCGCGTGCACCGTGCAGAGCGCGCCAAGTTCCCGCGCCCGCGAGAAGCTGTTCACGAGCACTTCGTCGTCGCACATGATGGCGCCCTTGTAAGCCATGAAGTGCTTGAAGCTGTTGACGCCGTGCTCCGTCGCGAGCGTGCCCATGTCGTCGTGCACGCTCTGATCCCACCAGGTCACCGCAACGTGAAAGGAGTAGTCCGCCGCAGACTTCGCCGACCATTCGCGCCACTGCTTGTAGGCGTCCATGAGTCGCTGCTGCGGCGAGGGGATCACAAAGTCGATGATCATCGTGGTGCCACCGGCCGCCGCGGCGCTCGTGCCGGTGAAGAAGTCTTCCGACGCGACGGTGCCCATGAAGGGAAGCTCCATGTGCGTGTGCGGGTCGATGCCGCCGGGCATCACGTAGGCGCCCGAGGCGTCGATGACCTCTGCACCTGCAGCATCGAGATTGGTTCCCACGGCAGCGATGGTCTCCCCGTCGATGAGGATGTCCGCCCGCTGCTCGCCTTCCGCCGTGACGACGGTGCCCCCTTGGATGATCGTCGCCATGACTACTTCCCGTCGACCAGTTCGTCGTAGGCGTCGGGGCGGCGGTCCCGGTAGAACTGCCAGGTCTTGCGAACCTCGTCGATCATCGAGAGATCGAGATCGGCGACCACGAGCTCGTCGTCGTCTTCCGACGCCTCGGCGAGGAACTCCCCGCGCGGGTTCACGAAGTAGCTCGTGCCGTAGAACTTGCCGATGTTCCACGGCGCCTCGGTACCAACGCGGTTGATGGCGCCGACGTAGTAGCCGTTCGCGACCGCGTGCGCGGGCTGCTCGAGCTTCCAGAGGTACTGACTGAGGCCGGCGACCGTCGCGCTCGGGTTGAACACGATTTCGGCGCCGTTGAGGCCGAGGCAGCGCGCGCCCTCGGGAAAGTGACGGTCGTAACAAATGTAGACGCCGACCTTCGCGTAGCGCGTTTGAAAGACGGGGTAGCCGCCGTCGCCCGGCTTAAAGAAGTACTTCTCCCAGAAACCCGAGGTCTGCGGGATGTGCTGCTTGCGATACTTGCCGAGGTAGGTGCCGTCCGCGTCGATGACTGCAGCGCTGTTGTAGTAGACGCCGCGCATATGCTCTTCGTAGAGGGGCACCACGATGACCATTTGGTGCTTCTTCGCGAGCTCCTGCATGAGCTTGGTCGTCGGGCCGTCCGGAATCGGTTCGGCGGCGTCGTACCAGCGCTTGTCCTGCCCCGGGCAAAAATACGGCCCGTTGAAGATCTCCTGCAGACAAAGAATCTGAACGCCCTTTTTGGCGGCTTCCTCAATGTAAGGAAGATGCTTGTCCAGCATGGCCTTCTGAATGTCAGCGACTGGCACACTCTCGTCATTAATCGGATTGCTGCATTGGATGAGCCCGCAGCGAACGATTTCCGGCATCGCGCCTCCTCGATTTCGGCCGCGCACGTCCCGACTGGCGCGGCGAAAGAAGCGGTTATAGCGGAGGAATTGCGGGGTCGCCAATCTGCGCGAGTCAGTTTCACGCGCGGTCTGTTGTGGATAACTCCCTTCGCGATCCGAACTTCAGCGAGCGACACGCGAGGCCCTTGGCGTGTTTGAAAACGCGCGCCTTGTCGAAATTGAAAGTGAATGTCAATAGCATCTCAACGATGTTGTGGACTTGATTGCCCACTCCCGTGAGCGAGGAACCGGGACGAAGCACATCAACGCGAATGGTCCGTCGAGTGTCATGGCCACGCCGGGCACATGCTGGAGAGAACCGTTCGGCCAGCGCCCTTCGTCCGCCCGACAGCACATTGAACATCGTCAGCGCAGCGTCGATACCGTCCGTTACGCGTCGATGACCCGACGAAGATCACTGTACCGTCCGCAAAGATCGTCGCGCAACGGGCCTCGACAAGCCTTGTCGAGCCACCGAAGACTTAGGATCAGCGCCCGATGCGGCTCCCTTTCGAAACGATCGATTAACCGGCGAAAGTCTGCGAGTGCGCCCTCTCGATCGCCGGCCCGAAGCCTGCAGTACGCCTGCGCTTCGGCGACGATATCGACGTAGAAGCTTCGAGGTCCGACGAAGTAGGAAAGGGGTACCTTGCGGTACGCGACGACGGCGCCTCGCCAGCATTGCTGGTCGTGCAGACAGTGCGCGCGATAGAGCCACGCGAAGCCATGGTTGGGATCCAGCGCGGTGGCACGCTCGAACCACGCCGACGCCTCGTCGAGCGTGCCGAACTCGTAGTGCCACTTCCCGAGCAGGTACGCGGTGCCCCCGTCGGCCGCGAGCGCCCAGGCGCGAAACAGTGAACGGAGCGAGAGGGCTCGAAAGTGGTCCTCGGTTCGCTCGGACCTCAGCTCCGCCACGTGCTTGGCGGTGATCCCGCGCGACTCCCAAACCTGCCACGCACAGGGCTCGAGCCGAAGCGCCGCTTCGTAGATGCGGTCGACGGCGAACGGCTCCTCAGAGGCACGCGGCTCCAAGAAGATCGCGAGCTGACGGAGACGCTCTTCCGCGGGAAGGTCCACGTGGGTCGTTTCGCCAAGAAAGTACGTCAGGTCGAGACGCTTGAGTTTGGGGTCGCTAACGTGCGCAAGCGTCGACGTCTCCAGCCACCTCTCCAGCACCTCGTAGGGATTGTCGAACTGCTGGGTTCGGCGATCGTGGCGACCGCGCACTTTCGCTCGGTCTCGTGCATCGAAGGCTCCACGAAGTACGGCTGACCGAGGCATGGCGCACGAGTAGCCACGAGTACGTCGGAGGCAACAACGGGCTGCTACGCTCGACGCGATGGACGCCTTTTTGGCCCGCGTCGACGCTATCGACTGGAGCAGCCGCGAGCACGCGTTTGGCGCCGCGGATGACGTGCCAGCCATGTTTCGGCTCTTTCTTCAAAACGAGTATTCGAAGGACTCCCGCGACATCATCCTGGAGCTCGCCCTATGTCACAACGGCGTGATCAGCAACATCGCCTTCGACCTGGTTCCCATTCTTGTGGACGTCGCGAAGTCGGAGCTTCCCGGTCGCGTCCGCGCCATCGGCCTCCTTGGCGACGTCCTTCACGGCCGAGGCACGCTCGCCGCGGCACAGCGGTTTGCCGAACGCTCCGCCAAGAAACCTGCGGCGAATCCCTTCAAGCCGGCCGAAACGATCCC
>JBCDAA010000199.1:0-16043 GCA_039186435.1 Myxococcota bacterium
ATGGTGCCGAGGCCCACGCTGAAAAACACCACGAGGTTCAGGGCGCTCGCGATCACCGGCGTGCGCGTGTCACCGAGGGCGTGAAACATCGGAACGATGGTGCGGATCGACGCCACCGCCCACACCCCGGCCGCCAGCCAGACCAACGAGCGCGCGGTTTGGGCCACCGAGTTTGCGTCGAAGGCGCCGCGCCCGAGAATGACCGACACCGACGGCTCCGCGAGAACGAGGAGCGCAACCGACGCCGGAATCGCCACGAAGAGACTGAGGCGTAGGCCGTAGCGGAACACGCCTTTGGCCTCGTCGATCTTTCCCTGGCTCTTCAGCTCCGAGAGCGTGGGGAGCGCTGCCGAACCGATCGCGAGCGCGAAGACTCCCTGCGGGATTTCGACGAGGCGCTGTCCGTAGAAGAGCCAGGTCACCGATCCGCGCGGGAGGTACGAGGCGAGCTGGCGACTCGCAATGATGTTGAGCTGGTAGACGCCGAGCGCAATGATGAGCGGGGCGAGAAGCTTGAGCGCCCGTCGAACATTCGCGTCGATTCGAAAGCTCGGAAGAAGGGCGTTTCCGGCGCTTCGGTAGGCCGGAACCTGAACCAGAAACTGCAGCCCGCCCCCGACGAGCGCCCCGATCGCGAGCGCGAGTACCCCTGGCGCGCCCCAGCGCTCGACCACCGGGACCAGCGCCAGCGCAGCCGCGATTAGCGCCACGTTCAACCAAAGGGAGGCGAACGCGGGCGCGAAGAAACGCTTTTGCGCGTGGAGACCGCCCGTCAGCAGGGCCGCGCCCCCCATGAGCGCGATGTACGGAAAGACCGTTCGCGTAAGAAGCACCGTCGTGTCCCAGAGCTCCGGATCGCTCGCGAAGCCGGAGGCGTAAAGACCTACGAGCGCCGGCGCTGTTAAGACACCCAGGCAGGCGACGACGATGAGGACGATGAGCATCACGCCGCTCAGGCGGCGGTAGAACGCGCGGGCTGCGTCGAGACCTTCGCGCTCGCGCACGTCCGTGAAGACCGGAACGAACGCGCCGCTTACAGCCCCTTCCCCGAGGAGTAAACGAAGCGCGTTGGGAATCGTAAACGCGAGCCAGAACGCGTCGGTCATCGCCACGCTGAAGCTCGCGGCGATCACCGCATCACGCACCATGCCGAGCACGCGGGAGGTCAGCGTCCCTGCCGCGACAAGACCTGCGCGCCGAGCGATGGCGCCGCGTTCCTGTCGCTTCTCACTCATGGCCAGAGCATCGACTTCCCGGGGCCTGCGCCCAAATTCTCTGCGGAAATAACACCGTCCCTTGCCCGCATCATTCCGGCGGCGCAGGGTCGGCGGGTGGAGCTCCTCTTTCGCCATCCGGAGGTCTGGTCCGGCGACGCGGTCGTGATCGGAAGCGCTCGCCTGGATGCGCCTGAGCTCGAGGGCGCCGCGCGCTTTTCAACCGACGAGCGCGCCCGCGGCCATGCTGCGGTCGGCGTCACGTACGAAGGTCGCCACGACGTGGCGGTCGTGCTTCTCCCGAAGGGAAAGCGTCGGCGGGACTATTTTTTTGCGCTCGCGCGGGCGGCGGCTCCGACGCTCATCGTTGTCGGCGCGAAAAACGAGGGCATCAAAAGCGCCCGAAAGGTGCTCGCAACGCAAGGGGCGGTACGCCGCGTCGAGTACGGCAACCATCAACAGCTTGTGGTCGCGGCGCTCGAGCAAGCGCCGATCTCTTCGCTCGCGACGTGGGAGCTTCGCTACGAGGCACGGGACCTCACGGTCGTCAGTCTGCCCGGCGTGTTCAGCGACGGTCGCCTCGATGCGGGCACGACCTGCCTTCTCGACGCCCTCCCGCCCCTTCAGGGACGAGTGCTCGACCTCGGATGCGGCACGGGCATCCTCGGCGCGTTCGCTGCTGCGCAAGGAGCCGAGGTCGTGCTTGCGGACGTCGACCACCTAGCGGTGGAATCAGCGGCCCGAACGCTCCGCGCCAACGGCCTTGCAGGAAAGACCATCGCGAGCGACCTCTTTGCCAACGTCGCCGGACGCTTCGACGCGATCGTGACCAATCCCCCCTTTCATCAGGGCGTTCAGACCGAGTACGACGTGACCCGTCGATTGATTCGCGACGCCGCCGCGCATCTGACGCCGGAGGGCACCCTGTGGATCGTCGCCAATCGCTTTCTTCCCTGGGAGGAACCGCTTCGCGCGCGCTTTGCGGAGGTTCGCATCGCGTCGGAAAACTCGCGCTTTCGGATTTACGCAGCGTCTCAGCCAAACGATTGACCTTCGTCGGCGCACGACGGACCATTCGCGCCCATGGCAGGTGGAGGCGGCGGCGGCAACTCGTGGATCGGAGTCCTCGCAGGCGGAGGCGTCCTCCTCGGGGCTGCCTTCGGAGTGGAGTCCGCGGAGATCGGGCCTTCGTGGCTGCACGCCACGCTGCTGGCAATCGGCGGTCTCGCGGTCGTGTTCGGCTCCTGCGAGGCGATGATCAAGTGCGTCGAGGGCATCGGTGAACGCCTGAAGTGGAACAAGTTCGTCGCGGGCACCATGGCCGGCCTCGCGAGCAACGTCCCCGAACTCGTGATGCTCGGCTTCGTCATCGCCGCCGCGCCGCGCGTCGGGTTCATCGTGACCTGCCTGACGCTCCACGTCGGCGCCCTCGCCTTCGGCATCTACAGCGGCCTCCTTCTCGCGATGCAACGGGCCACGCGCGAATGCCCGAGCCTCTCGTGAAGGTGAGCACCGACCTCTACGCCGCTGCGGCGGGCGTATTCCTCGGTACCGGCCTGCTCATGATGATGCTCCACAACTTCGACGCGGGAGAACACGACGGAGATGCGTTCGGCGCAGCCGACCTCTACGTCCTCGGCGGCGTGCTCCTCTTCATCGAGTTCATCGCGGTTTGGCGACTGCTCACCCGCTTTGCGGAAGAGGACGAAGAGCTCGAGGACGGTCCGGCGGACAAGGCGGACCCGCCGAGCGGCCTTGCGATCGCGGGCTTTGGTCTTCTCGGAATCGCGACGAGCGTTGTCGGTGGTCACGCGGTGGGCGACTTCGCGGACATTCTCGTCGATGGCCTCAACGAAGCGGGCTACTCGGAAATGGTCGGCGCGCTCATCCTGAGTGTCTTTGCGGCCGCCGGCGCCTTCGCCATGATCATCACCGCGCACGCGAAAGGCATGTACGAGATCGCGCTCGCGAGTGCGTCCGGACAGATCAATCAGGTGCCCTTCGTCGTTCTCCCGGTGGCCCTCATTCTTCTGGGCATTTTCGCGCAAACCGGCGTCGTACCGGTGGGGGCGAACGGTGGCGTCCTGCCGATCGACCTCGAGACCACGTCGGTGGTGGTGCTCGCGTTTCCGACGATGCTGATCCTCTGGAAAGCGGTTCAGGACGACGGCAAGGTCAACTGGGTGGAGACCGCATCCATGGTGGGTCTCTTCGCCCTCGTGGTGTACTTCCTCGCCCGCCACGGCTAGAGCGCTAGAGCGCGCGAGCGCTACCAAAAGCCGCCGAGGCGACCGCCGATGAGCGGCCCGCCCACGAGCCATAGGAGCGCCAGACCGACGAGATGAACGCGCATCGCACGGCGACGCATCCAGTCGACGTATTGCGCCCGGTCGCCAAAGAAGACTTCGTACCAGGGCGGACCGGCGCCTTCGCGATAGCCGCCGCGCTCAGCTCGAAAGTTCGCGGGCCATGCGATCACCTCGCCAACCTCTTCGGTATTCGCGCGGCCGATCGTTCCGTCGACCAGAACGAGCCGACCGAGCTCGTGCACGCGGCCGCCCCGTGCCGCAGTGACTCGTCGAAGCGCAAGCCACGGAAGGACGCTTGCACCGAGACTGAGCGCCGCGAGGCACCAACCGGCGAGGGTAACGGCCGCCCACTGCGATCCGAGGGAGCCTGGCGTGGCCACGAGTCGCACGATCGCGACGTAGCTCCCGATGACCACGAGGCTGAGGCAGAGCACCGCCGCAACGCCCGTCGCGCCCCATCGGCTAACCTCGCTTCGGCGAACGAGCAGTGCGCCGAGGTAGGCGGCGAGAGGCGAGAGGAGCACCGCAAACCCGATGGCGGGCCCGGAAAATCCAGACCCCACGACGGCGGCGTAGAGGCCGAGCCCGACGAACGCCCCCGCAAGGGACGAGCGCGCGCGACCGGTTGCGACCAGGAGAAGCGACGCAACGCCGAGGGCGCCGGCGGTGGCCCACTCGAGCCCGAGCTTGCCGACGACGACACGCATTGCGAAGAGGAGCCCGAGCGCGCCTCCCACCGCCACTACTGTGCGCCGTTCCATCGCGATCAAAGATAGAGCCACGGCGAGATTTCGCTAGATTGCTCGTCGCTTAAACTGATCTCGTGATCGCGCCGGGCTCGGCGTTCCTCGCCAGGCGCGAAGTCGATGGAATACCAGTGGTATTTCAAGACGAGCAACGCCGCGAGGGACGGCGAGAACGAGCGAGCGCGGGGTCAGTTTAGGCAGAGAGCGACGTAGCGCGTCGCCTTGAACCCTCGAGGGTCCCGCCGCAGGGTGAGGGCATGGTCGACGTGCTCGACGCGCAGTTTCTCGCCTCCGCGACGGATCTCCGGACGTTGCCGGCTCCGATGTTCGCGGAAATCGCCTTTGCTGGGCGTTCGAACGTTGGAAAGTCGAGCCTAATCAACGCTCTCGTGAAGCGAAAAAAGCTTGTGCGAACGAGCTCCAAGCCAGGATGCACCCGCGGGATCAATCTCTTTCGGATTCGAGTGCGCCTACCCGCAGAAGAGGGCGTGGACGCGAGCGCCGCCGAGCTCGATTTCGTCGACCTCCCGGGCTACGGCTACGCGAAGCGGAGCAAGGCGGAGCGCCGCAGTTGGGGCCCGCTGATCGAGTCGTTTCTCTCCGGGCGTCCAGGTCTTCGGGGCGTGGTTGTGATCGTCGACGTTCGGCGCGGCCTCGAAGAAGACGACGCGCAGCTCATCGACTACCTGAAGAGCATCGATCGACGCGCCATCGTGGTCGCCACCAAACTCGACAAGCTTCCGCGCAACCAGCGAAAACTCGCAACGCAGAAGATCGGCAAGAACGCCGGGGTGCGCGTGCACGGGTTCAGCGCCGTATCCGGCGACGGGGCCGACAAGCTCTGGCGAACGCTCCTCCGCGCCGCACACATCGGCGAGGAAGCAACAGCCGGCTAGAGCATATCTAGGCGTGCTCTAGCGGTGCCAGGGATGAAAGGGCGCTCGGTCGCGGCAGGCAGGCCGCGCGGAGGGTGAGCAGTAGATGCGCACGTGAAAATGGTTGGCGTGCCGATGACCCGTCGCAGGCTGCACCAACGCGCGCGCTGCGCGATCGAGAACCACCCGCGGCGCACGACGGCGGCGCCCCTCGCGGAGCAGGCGCCGCTTGAGGTGATTGGCGACGAAGATGTACTGCACCCGAGCATCCCCGTCCGCGACAAGTTTGGCGACGAGCTCCCAGTTGCGAGCGTCATCGAAAGTCAGGTTGCGATTCGCGCCGGTGCCGCGCCCTTCCGCGTCGAACTCCGCAAACGCGTAGGGCTCATAGGGTCGGCCGCGCGCGTCGAGCATGTAGAAGGCGAGATCGACATCGCGTCCATTCTGGTGGGACGCGTGCCCGGGAATTCGGCGACCGCGTTCCCGAGATAGCTCGCCGACGGAGAGCTTCGCGCGTCCCCCTTCTCGCACGCGGCGAGTGACCCGGTACGCCGCCCGCTCGATGAGTTGGACGAGCTCCCAGGTGCCGTAGTGATTGCCCGCAGCAGCGTACTCCGGAACGTAGCGAACGAACCGAGACTCGCGCAGCCGCACGCCGTTGAGGAGCCGTCCCTGAAAGGGAAACCCTTGCGAGCGGCTGCGATGGGAAAGACGCCGCGCACCCGGACCGCGCGTGTTGTCCCGCTGGCGCGCATCCGCGAACCCGTCCGGGACGCCCACGGCGAGCAGAAGAAGCACAACAGCGATCGCCCTGAGCATGGGTTCGCCGTATCGGAGAGCACGCGCCGCCGGCAACTTTTTGCGCGTCCCGGCGAACGCCGTAAGGAAAGCACGAAGAAAACTCCCCAAGGTCCGGCGTTGACCACAGACTGAACTCGTGGGGAGTTCGTTGCGCCGTGTCGTCCGTGATCCGTGGGTGGTCGCGATGTCCGTCATGGCGCTTGGTTTCGCCGGCTGGGGCGCCGAGGGGCGCTCGCGCCTCGTTCCGGACGACCTGCTCGAGCCGCATTGGGTGTGGGCGCTTCGCTTTGGGGTCGGCGTCACCCTGGTCGTCATCCTGCCGCTGGCGATCCTTCGCTGGTGGGGAGATGCGAGCGACGACGGGGAACGCTCTCTTCAAGCGTGGGGCTTCGGCCTCGGCGATTGGAAACGAGGCCTGCCACTGGCCCTTGGACTCTCGCTGGCAGGAGGCGCGGTCTTCTTCTTCTTCGTGTCGAAGGATCCAGCGATGCATGGCGAGTACCCCCTCTTCGCACCGGGGCCTCCGACGCAGCGCATTCCTGTTGCGGAATTCGTCACGTACGAAGCGATCTATTTCCTCTTCTTCCTCACCGGCGAAGGGGCGATGCGCGGAATCCTCCTCTTTGGCCTCGAGCGACGAACCAACGCAGCGACGGCCATCGCTATCACCACGCTGGTTCAAGTCGTCTGGCACACCGGCAAACCAGTCTCCGAAATGCTGAGCGCGCCGGTTTGGGGGCTTTTGGTCGGCATCGCGAACCTTCGCCTGAAGAGCATGTGGTGGATGCTGATTTTTCACTGGGTCACGAACGTGATCCTCGACTTCGCGATCTACTATTATCGGTGAGCGTGACCGACCCGCGAGCGAACGGCGCCCTGATCGCCAAGGAGCGAGAAGCCCTCGAGAATCTGGTCGGCCCGGACACCGTTTCGCGGGCGCTCGGCAAGCTTCCAAACGATGTGCGCGAGGCCTACGAGAGCATCACGCCGCTTACGCGCATTCCGACCGACTACGTAGAGCAGGTCTACTACATGGTCGCGGACGAAGCGGGTCGCGACGCGCTCGAGCTTCATCGCGAGGTGGTTCGCGTTGGCGTGGAAGGCGCGCTTCGCACGATTTGGCGTGTGCTCCTTCGCTTTACGAGCGACGCCGCCATCGTTCGACGAACGCCGCTCTTCTTTTCCCGTGGTCTCTCGCAGGGAACGCTGACTTCACAGATGCTAAACCCGGGCCACGCAGAGATTCGCCTCGAGGGTTGGCCGGACGTCTCCGCGATGCAGATCAACGGGATCACCGCCGCGACGCAAACCGTCCTTGAGTGCGCAGGTCGGAACGGCGTCGAGCTCGACTACGACCGCACCCTGGACGGCTGCCGCATCGTCGCGAGATGGCGTGTCTGAACTCGATTGCCTTGCGTGCGGTGCCTGCTGCCGGACCGGTCACGACGGGCGGATTTTGATCCCCGAAGAGGATCTGCTCCGCTGGCGGAACGGGGGGCGTCGCGACATCGCGGATGCTGTGCAGCCCGGCCATTTTGGTCTCGTCGCGTTTGCGACACGAGCGGACGGCAGCTGCGTGCATCTCGGAACCGGCGCGAGCGCAAACGCCTGCCAGATCTACGACGACCGCGGCACCACGTGCCGAGAATTTGAGCGCGGAAGCCCTCAGTGCCGCGAGTTTCGTCGCGACGCGGGCCTCGAGTAGCGCGCCACGAAATCACGTCGTACGAACTCGTCATGAAGCGCAATGGCCAGTGCATGTGTGGCGCCGTGACGTACACCGCGAGCGACATCGATCCGAACATCTCTGCCTGCCACTGCAAGATGTGCCAGCGCTGGGCAGGCGGCCCGTACTTTTCGGCGGTCGCCAAAACGATCGAGTGGGAGGGCGAAGACTACATCAAGGTCATCACCTCCTCCGCCTGGGCGGAGCGCGCGTTTTGCACCGAGTGTGGCACCGGCCTCTTCTATCGCATCACCGCCCCCGGCGAGCACGAGGGTATGACCGCACTCGCGGTGGGCACGCTGGACGATACCGATGGGTTCACCCTCGAGCGCGAGTGGTTCTTCGACAAACGCTGCAGCGCCTACCAGCTCGAGGGCGAACGACTGAAGGTGACCGCAGAGCAGGCCAAAGAAATGTTCGGCGGCTGACCAAGGGGCTCAGCGTTCTTGCCGCCAGCGCATCACTCGGCGCGGCCACCGCGGGCCTCCGTCGCGACGCGCACTCCATAGCTGCCGCAAGAACGGGCGCACCTGCGCCGTCAGCCATGCCGGCGCTTCGTCGAAACCGGCGGTCTCCACGTCTCCAGTGGCGCGCCCAATGGCCGCGGTGCCTTCGAAGCGATCGGCCGGTGTGAAGAGGGTAACCCGGTAGCGCACCGGGTCGCCGTCGTCCGCGAGCTCGAAGAGAACCCGCCCGCCGTTGTCCGGATGAAGCGTCATCTACATCGGGAGCGCTTGGAGCAGCTCATCGGCCGTCATCGGCGCTTCACCAACGCCCGCGTCGAGCCCCCCGTCGGGCCCCGCGTCCTCGGTGAGTTGAATCGGCGTGATGTTGCCCATCCGGTCCACGGTCACGGTCGAACCGTCGGGCATCACGTAGGCGCCGACCTCTTCGTTGAACTTCGGCATCGGATGCTCGATGGGCGTCTGGCGCCGGCCGCGAATTCGCCCTTCGCGCACGTTGACGCGGAGCGGCTCGTCGAGATGAAAGACGTAGCCTCCCTGGTCGATCTCCAGGCGGTAGATCTCCTCGTCGTGCTCGAGCTCCCGCCGAAACGCGAGGGACTGCTGCCCTGCACGACGATGGGGACGATGCGCGAGCACGAAGCTCATGAGGCGCACCGCAATGTGATTGTGAAGGCGGTGGCAGCCGTGCGAATGCCGCCGCATGATCGACATGTAGTCCACGCTGCCGTGCGTCCGAATGCCCTCGTCACCGCCGAGGCGAATCCCCGTCGACGTGTCGAGAAACTTCTGGTGGTACGCGGCCACCAGACCGTACGCGGAGGCGTAGCTCGGGCCGGTCTCGTGATAGTTCACGACGTAGGGCAGCTCGCCGCGGCGGTTTCGACGCGGGTTGCGCGCGAGCATGTCACGGGCGGGCGTGCTCTCGGGCGGTAGCCACACCGGCGCCGCTACGATGCGGCCCCACACCCGCTCGCCGATTTCGGACATCTTGTATTTCCACATCGACACGCCGTCGACGACTTCTGAACGCCAGCCGCCGATCGTGGTCCCGAAACGCGCGAGTGGAATGCGTTGACCGTTGTAGCGGGTGAAGATCGTCAGACGGGGACGCCGCTGAAGCGGCTGCGCGCGTTCGCGGCCCTCTTCGTCGTAGGGGAACTCGTACCAAATGTCGCCTCGGTCGATCTCCACGGAGAGATCCATCGCCTCCGCGTAGTACTCGGGCAGCTCCGGCATCGGGATCGCGACAACCTTCGGCTGGCCGCGCTCGAGTTCTCCCAAACCCGCAAGCCACTCGCGCGTCGTCTCCGGCGTGCTGAGTCCAAAGGCCTCCACCACGATGTCGCGAATCTGCGCTTCGAGGTTCGGGATCGGGTGCATTTCGCCGTCCGCGCCACGGAACGTGCGCGGCTCGCCTTCGCGAACCTCGGAGCGGCTGCCGTCCTCGATGACGCCGGCGGCATGCAGCGCGCGCTCACTAAGGACCCGAAGGACGGCTTCACGCTCAACCTCGCGCGTCCCTAGGCGGAGCATGCGAAGCGTGTCGCGCCCAATGAAGCCCCATCCATAAACGCGATGGCGCCGCTCAAACTCGGCGAGCGCTTCGTGGGTTGGCCAGTCCAGGGCGCCATCCGAAGGACTTCCCTTTCCTTCGAAATAGCCTTCGCACTCCAGACGGGCCTGCGCCGCGCGCACCGCCGCGACTTCCGCGAGCTTTTCTCGATAGGCACGCACCCGGCCGGCGTCCCGGTTGCCCAGGGACTCAAGATCGAGATCCGCGACCTCCACGCCCTGGCGCTCGGCGAGGCTTTGCACCTGACGTTCGAGCGTTGCGAACCGTCGGCTGTCACGACGGGCGCGATCGTTGTTTCGGTACGCCACGAAATCGTCGAAGTCGATCAGCGGCTGAAGGTCCAAGGTCTCCGAACACTCGCGTTCGAACGCGTCGTTGATGCGGTTCCGAAGCACTCCGAGCGTCGGCATGATGCCGTAGAGTTCGAGGTATTTGTCGCGCTCCGCCCGTGCGCCGTGGTGATTGTCCGGGAACTCACCGCGCGCGAGCGCCAGGTACGTCGGCCGATACGCATTCGGAATCCGCTCGTGCGTTACCCGATCCCGCTCGCTGAAAAGGTAGGGGGTCCAGTCTTCCCCAAGATCGACCAGCAGGTACCCCTCGTCACGCGCGCTGCCCGCTTCGATTTCGCGCACGACGCGACCGTTCTCCCAAAGCGGCACCGGGTCTTCGAGCTGGATCTCCACCTCCGGCGCCTCTGGCACCTCGGCCACGACCGGGGTCTCCGGAGCCTCCACAGGAAGGGGGTCCACCGTTGGGTCGTCGCCGCAGGCCAACGTCCACAGGCACATCCACACACACATCAACCAGAAGGGACGAGTCACCTGATTTCCAACTTTGGTCATGTGTCGCTCCCGGGCAAGTTTCAGGACCATCGCAAGGCGATCGGAGCTGCACACCCTGCGCCATCGCATCCAACTCACGTGTTTTCAAGGGTTTGCGCAAGATTCGTGCTTTGCTTTGTGTCCCCTGCCCCACAGCAACGCGGCAAGGAGCAATCGGGTCTGGTAGACTCAGCGCATGGTCGGACGTCGTCGCTTCTTTCAGGGACTTGGTGCAGCTGCCGGAGCCGCAGCGCTTGCGCCTAGCTTGGTATCTCAAGCTCAGGATCTTGAGATTCATCGCCTTCCGCGAAGTGTGGCGGGGCATGAGATCGAGGGCGCGTTCACGTACCTCGGTGCCGTCGTGCTCCGCATGCGCGACGACAGCGGTCAGCAGTACCAGATCGACATTCTCGCCCGTGGAGGCGCGCAGGGTGTCCGCGACACCTCGCATTACAGTCTCTTCCTCGCGAATCGCGGGAACGGAAACAAGGCAACCGACGAGACCCACGGCGCGTCCCTGATCGCGATCGCGGACTGGCTCGAGAGCGAGCAGCCCAACCTTCCTGCAGTGATGACGTTCGAGGAGCGCTCTGCTGCACACCCTAACGGCAACTTTCTGCTTCCTTCGTAAGTTCGCCTTGCGAACTTGAGCGCCTCGCGCTGTGAGCACGACCTGGGAGCTCAGCCCGGCGCGCATCGGTCTGCTGCTTGCCGCCGCGGCCTTTGCGGCAATCTGGTGGAGTCCGCTTCCCCTCGAACCTGAGGCGCATCGTCTCGCGGCCGTCTTCGGTGCGATCGTCGTCCTCTGGATCAGCGAAGCGCTGCCCATCGCTGTGACCGCTCTCTTGATTGCGCCGGCCATGATCGCGACCGGCGTCTGCGATGCGCGTGCAGCCTTTGCGCCCTACGCGGACCCGCTGCTCTTTCTTTTCGTTGGCGGGTTCTTCATCGCGCGTTCGATGGCGCGGCACGGCCTGGATCGGCGCATCGCTCGCGCGGTTGTGGGCGGTCGCTGGGTCGCCGGCCGCCCTGCTCGGATCCGCCTCGCGTTCATGTTTGCTGGCGTTCTTCTCTCGATGTGGATCAGCAACACAGCGAGCACCGCGATCCTCGTGCCCATTCTTCTTGGCGCCGCGGACGAAGAAGCCGGCGGGGACGTTCTCGCGGTGGCGTATGCGTGCAGCCTCGGGGGTCTTGGGACGCTCGTCGGCAGCCCGCCCAACCTCATCACCGCGCGCATGCTCGACGAAGCCGGTCACCCCTTTGGATTTGTCGACTGGATGGCGATCGGACTTCCGACCGCGCTGCTGCTTACGTTGATGGTGTTCTTCCTCATGCAGCGGCTCGCGCCCCCGAAGGCGATCATGAGCGACGGAGGAGAAAAGCGACGTCCATGGAGTCGCGGCGAAAAGGTCACCGCCCTCGCGTTCGGACTTGCGGTCGTCGGATGGATGGTCCCGGGTTTGCTCAAGGCGGGCGGCTTGGAGATCGGTCGCACGCTCAGTGCGGCGCTTCCTGGCGGTTCGGTCGCATTGCTCGCCGCATCGGTGCTCTTCGTGTTCACGGATACCGAGGGTGAGCGCGTGCTTCCGTGGAACGAAGCCGTGAAGATCGACTGGGGCATTATTATGCTCTTCGGAGGCGGCCTCGCGCTCGGAAAGCAGATGGTGGAGACCGGCCTCGCGGAGGCGATGGGGCGCGGGTTCGTCGCGGCGACCGGCATCACCGAGCTTTGGATCCTCACGATCGTCGTCACGGTGTTCACCATCTTTTTCACCGAGGTCTGCTCGAACACGGCGTCGGCGAACATGATCGTGCCGCTCGTCATCGCGGTCGCGGTGGAGATGGATGTGAACCCCGTACCGCCAACGCTCGCGGTCGGTCTGGCGGCGAGCTGCGCGTTCATGCTGCCCATCGCGACGGGCCCGAACGCGATCGCCTACGGAACGGGGACGGTGACGCAGCGAACGATGATGCGGACCGGGTTGTGGCTCAACCTGACTTCCGCCGCCGTGATCGTCGTGGTCGTGTTCTTACTCGCGTAGTCCAGACTCCCAACGCGCGAGTGAAGAACTCCGTCCCCTCCCCAAAGTGAAGAAGCCTCGCCCTCCCCAGGTGAAGAGGATCAGCCAGCGCTCTACCGCGACCTAGCGAATGCCGGCGGCGAGTTGGACGTCCGGGAAGAGCGGCTGAGCTTCGCTTCCACGCATCGCGTCCATCGCTCGAATCACCGACGCGAGAGGAACACTGGGATCGGCCGTCACCCGCACCTTCGTGACGTCGGGATGCGCGCCGTGCAGCACCTCCGCGCAGGTTCGGAGCGCGAGCCAGTCGGGCTCTCCACCGACGCGCGGAACCGTCGCGGCGGCTCCGTGCTCTCGGCACCCAGGCTGAAGCGTCCCGGCGTTGTCGACGACGGCAACCTCGCCGGAGTCCAGGAGGACGACCGTCGCCCGCCACTCGACCGGGCCCGGGGGCCCGTTTGGACGCAGACTCGGCAGCTGGGCGGCGACCTCGTGCGTCGAAAGCACCACCGTCATCGTCATCAGCAAGAACATGATGAGATTCACGACCACGTCGAGAAAGGGAACGATGTTGAGCTCGTCGCTTTCGCTCGCGGGATCATGGTCGGGTACGCGGGTTTTCCGGCGAATGAGACGGCGCTGCTGCGGGCTCAACTTGGGCATAGCAGTAAGACAGCACTCCGGCGGAGATGTTCCCATAGCTCGACGTTGCGCAGTCTGAACACCAGGATGCAGTTCAGGGCAGGTCGGCCGGCGGCTCGCGGTGCGCTTCGAAAATCTCGCGATAGAGCGGCGGAATTGGCACTGCGCGAAAACTCTTGAGGTCGATGCACGCGACGGTGATGCGCGCGTCCGCGACGGGGCGCCCCTTGCACGACCCCCGGTACGCGAAGGTCGCGCTCTTGGTCCCAAGCTCGTGCACCCAGACGTCGATGTCGAACACATCCCCAAAACGCAGCGGGCTTCGAAAGTCGACATCGACATGCACCGCCGGCCAGCCAAACCCATCCTTGTCGAGCACCTTCTTGTAGGGATGTCCCTGCGCGCCAAAGAAGTCCTCGAAGGCGCAATGAAAGAAGTGCAGGAAGCGAGGGAAGTAAACGATGCCCGCGTGGTCCTCGTGGCCAAAACGCACTGGAAGAGACGCGCGATAGGTCATTCGGACGTGCTCGCGCCGCAATAGCCCGCCGGCTCCATGAGCGGAATGCAGCTTTGTCCTTCGAGGCAACTCGGCGCGCGGGTGTCGCAGGCGAGCTGGCACTCGGTCATGTCGCTCGCGATGCACACCGCGCCGAGTTCGCAGTCACCGCTGTTCGCGCAGGCTTCGCCTACGGACACGTCGCCGCCGACATAACAAACGCGCTGTCCGCTCGGTCCGGCGAGGCAGACTGAGCCGTCCATGCAGAGGCGATCCGTCTCCAGGCAGGGCACCATGCACTCGGGTCCGCGGCTTCGAGTTTCGAAGCAAATCAGGTCGTCGGAGCAGTCAAAGGTGGTCAGGCAGGGATCGCCCGCCTCGCCACCGCTGTCCCCGGAGCAAGCCAGAACCAGCGAAAGCAGCGCGGCCCTCGACCCTGTCCCCCAGCATCGCTTCGGCCAACCCATGGCCCTCAGTTAGCCGACCCAGGCCGGCTGAGCCACTGAATTTCCAAACGAATCCACCTGGATCGGTCCTACCGGGGTTGAGCCTGGCAGGCGCAAAAGGGCCTACCGGGGTTGAGCTCCCTCGCTTACCGAGGTTGAGCTTCGCGGGGATTTCCGTCCCCTTTGACCGTGCTCCGTTGATCGTAACTCATCAGTGAGCCACTCTTCCGCGCCGTGGCGTCGCTGTCACTCCGAGGAATTCAGAAGTCGTTTGGGGAAACGACCGTCCTTCGCGGCGTGGACATCGAAGCGGAGGACGGCGAGTTCGTGGTTCTCGTCGGCCCCTCCGGATGCGGTAAGAGCACCCTTCTCCGCACGATCGCGGGGCTCGAGATGCCAACCGCCGGCGAGGTGCACATCGGCGATCGCGATGTCACGCGCTTGCCGCCGAAAGACCGAGACATCGCAATGGTCTTTCAGAGCTACGCGCTCTACCCGCACCTGACCGTCCGCAAGAACCTCGCGTTTGGACTCTCGCTTCGAAAGACCGACCCGGCAACGATCACCGCGCGCGTGAACGAGGTCGCGGAATCGCTCGGCCTTGGCGCGCTCCTCGACCGCTACCCGCGACAGCTTTCGGGAGGACAGCGGCAGCGCGTTGCGATGGGTCGCGCGATCGCCCGCCGTCCCCAGCTCTTTCTTTTTGACGAACCGCTTTCGAACCTCGACGCGGCCCTTCGCACCGAAGTTCGCATCGAGATCAAAAAGCTGCACGCGGATCTTGGCGCAACGATGGTGTACGTGACCCACGACCAGGTCGAAGCGATGACCCTCGCCGATCGCCTCGTGATCCTCAACGAGGGTCGCGTCGAACAAATGGGTCCGCCCCTCGCGCTCTACAACCGGCCAGCGACGCGTTTTGTTGGCGCGTTCATGGGCAGTCCCTCCATGAACTTTCTGCCCGGGAACGCGACCGACAAGGGCCTCCAGGTCGGGGACGCAAACCTTGGAATGGTGGCGCATCGGGGCGAAGTCGAGGTTGGAATCCGTCCGCAAGATCTGCGCCTCGACGACGACGGATCACTGAAGATCGAGGTCGAGGTCGTCGAAGCCATGGGCTTTGAAACCTATGCCCACGGCCGGCTGGGACGCACCCCCTTTGTCGCGCGCCTCGATGGGAGCACGACGCCCGCGCCGGGCTCGTCGCTCACGCTCGCACCCGCCCTCATTCATCTTTTTGATCCCCCATCCGGCCGTGTGCTCGGCCCACCTGTCGAACTCGATCCATGAGGTCCTGGTTCGTCCGAGCGCTTTGCGTGTATGCAGTCTCGGGCGCAGCCGCGACGTCCGCACAAACCGACGCGACCGAGCTCCAGCTTTGGCACGCCTACACCGGCGCCGAAGAGGAAGCGCTCCGCGAAGCGGTTCGCGCCTTCGAACGGCAATCCGAGGGACGCTATGAGGTCGAACTCCTCGCCGTTGCCTTCGGCGCCTACCTCGCCAAGCTCGAGTCCGCCATTCCCACCGGGCGCGGCCCGGACGTTTTCATCGACGCGCACGAACGCCTCGCAAACTACGTTGGCGCCCGGCTGATTCAGCCGGTGGAGACGTCGCTGCCGATCGACGACGCATATCTCGCCGCCCTCGACTACGAAGGAGAGCGCTGGGGCATCCCACTCTCGGTAAAGTGCGCCGCGCTCTATCTCAACCGCGATCTCATCGAGCACCCCGAGAGCTTGGAGGCGCTCCTCGCGACAGACGTCGGCGATCGCTACCCGCTCGTTTTGGAGGCAGAGAACGCCTACTACGTCGCGGCGCTTCTTCATGCCTACGGCGGCACGCTCCTGACCGACGAAGGGGACTACGCGTTCGAGGGAGACGCCGCCGAGCAGACCGTCGA
>JBCDAA010000200.1:0-16025 GCA_039186435.1 Myxococcota bacterium
GTTGTCGTGACGTCGCTTTCCATGCGGAAACGACTCGAGGTATTGTGGGGCAAAGGGCCAGTCTTCGAGGGACGAGAAACGGTCGTCCGGCGTGCGCAGCGCGTCCATGGCGAACAGTACCACTCCCGGATGCAGCGTTTTCTGCGTGGAAACCCTTGTGCATCCAATGTAATTTTGCAGTATTCTTGAAGCGGAGAGTGGGTTGGAGGCGATTTGAAGGGGGAACGCACCGACAGCCATGAGACAGCCGAGCAGCCGTCCACGCGCGAAGGGCGACTGGTCATCCTCGCCGGCCCGCTCTTTGGACGCGCGTTCTCGGTCGATGACGACGCCACCATTGGGCGCTCTCCCGAGGCGACGATCACCCTCGCGGATCAGCCCGGCGTCAGTCGAATGCACGCGGCCATCAAGCAGCTGGGCGACACCTTTGTCATTCAGGATCTGGGATCGCGAAACGGAACGCTGATCAACGGTCAGCGAATTACCAAACGCTCGCCGCTCCGCTTTGGCGACCGCGTGCAGCTCGGCGCCGACTGCGTGATGCTCTTCACCTACTCGGACCCGGCGGAGGAACACCTCGAGCATCTTCGGCGCATGGAAACGGTCGGTCGCATGACCGCCGGCATCGCGCACGATTTCAACAACCTCCTCATGGTGCTGGTCACAAGTCTCGAGCATCTCCGCCAGCTGCCCCTCGACAAAGTGCTCCCTGGTGAAGAGGCCGGTGGTGCTGCAGAAGACGGACTCGCTGCCGCACAACAGGCGGTGCAGCTCACGCAGAAGATTCTTTCGCTCTCTCGTCCGACCGATGACGCGATGGGATTGGTTTCCGTGGATGCGCTGGTTCGCGACACCGCCCATCTTTGCCGGCGGCTTCTGACGAGCACCATCCGCTTGCACATCAGCGTCGACAGCGGACTGATGGTCTGGGGGAGTACCGCGGAGCTGCAGCAGGTGCTGATGAACCTCTGCATCAACGCGAGGGACGCGATGCCCCGGGGAGGTCATCTTCGCATCGAGGCGCGCCGGGTGGGGCGCTCCTCGAACGCGCGCGGAATGCCCGGGCCGTCCGACCGGATTCGCATCGACGTGATCGACAACGGCATGGGCATGGACGAAGAGACCCGCCGCCGGGTCTTTGATCCCTTCTTCACTACCAAGGATCACACCCACGGCACCGGGCTTGGACTGGCCACCGCATTCGCGACCATTCAACGCCACGGCGGCACCTTTCACGTGCGCTCGGAGCTCGATCAGGGAAGTACGTTTTCGATCTACCTCCCGATCGCCGCGCCGCGACCTCAAACGGAAGAGCAGCACGGGTCGCCGACACCGATGCGCGGCGTGGGTCGAGCGGGACGTCGCGTACTCGTGCTGGACGACGAACCCCTCGTTCTTCGATCCACCCAGCGACAGCTCAAAGCACTCGGCTACGAAGGCATCAGCTTTGACGATCCTGAGGAAGCGCTGAACGCGTTTCGCGCCGACCCCAACGCCTTCGATGTGGCGATCATCGACCTGCATCTCGACGGAACGACCGCGCTCGACATTCTTCCTCGCCTGCGCGGGATTCGCGCGGATTTGCCGGTGCTCGTGTTCTCCGGACACTGGAGTGATCTGGAGGGCGTGGCCCTCAAACAGCGTGGTGCGACCCTCCTGCAAAAGCCCTGCACTGCGGACACCCTTGGCCGGTCGCTGCGCAAGCTCGTCGGCGCCGAAGACGCGTAGAAGACGCTCCAAAGACGCGAAGCAAGTGTCAGCCCCGACCTGGCATCTCGTGCCACGATACGGAGGTGCGCCGATGGATTTGCGTGGCTCTCTTGCTCGGAGCCTGTGGAGACGACAGCACCCCCGCCGAAGACGCGGGCGTCGATGTCGTTGTGGATGCGGGTTCGGACGTCGCGGTCGCGGAAGACGCCGCCATGCCGCTCCCCCTCGACGAAGGCTTTTGCCCGGGGGCCGAGGACTGCGCGGCCGGCGAAGGCGCGCTCCTGGTCGGCGCGGCGATGCGCGACATCACGCCCAACCTCGACGAAGAGGACGTTCAAACGGTGGACGTCGACGGCGACGGGAACTTCGATCCCTTCGACGGGGACGAGTTCGCGGACCGAAACGGCAACGGCCGTTTTGACGGCGTCTGGGTTGCTGGCTTCAGCAACGGCCGAGCAGCAAACGGCGTGTCCGACCCGCAGTGGGTTCGCGCGATGGCCGTCCGCAGCGGTGACACCACGATCGCGATCGCGTCCATCGACTGCATCGGGTTTTTCTACGACGAGGTGCTCGAGATTCGTGAAGCGGTGAGCGATCTCGAGATCGACTACCTCACCGTCGCATCGACGCACACCCACGAGGCCCGCGACACGATGGGCCTTTGGGGTGTCGAGTTCATCGCGAGCGGCATCGATCCGGACTACAACGCGTTCATTCGCGAGCAGGCGGCCCTCGCCATTCGCGATGCGGTGGCGGCCCTCGAGCCGGCCAACGTGCAGTACGCCGATTTTCGTTTGCGCGACATGCCCGGCGGCGTCCGGCGCTACGTCAGCGATTCTCGAGATCCGAATATCATCGACGACGAAGTTCGTATCATGCGCTTTGAGCGCGAGAGCGACGCCTCCACCCTCACAACGCTGGTTAACTGGGCTTCGCATCCCCAGTACATCGGAAGCCGCAACCAGCTCCTGTCGAGCGATTACGTGCACTGGCTTCGCGAGGCTGTCGAAGACGGCGTCACCGGACCGGAAGGCGAGGTCGAAGGCGTGGGCGGGATGACCCTCTTCGTCAACGGCGCGATCGGTACCCAGATCGGCAACGAGCGAATGAACGCCGAAACCTGGGCGGGAGAGGAGCTCCCACGAAGCGGGTTCGAAACGGCCCAGACCATCGGGGAACAGGTAGGCTATCTCGTGTTGCGCGCGCTCGGCGAAGACGGCGGCTCGACGACCGAGGACGAGGCGCCTCTCGGCTTTCGCTATCGCCAGGTGGTGCTCGACGTCGAGAATCGGCGCTTTCACTCCGCGCTGCTCTTCGATCTCTTTCCGCGCTCCACCTTCAACTGGAACGAGACCGGGACGCTGATCCCTGGGATGAACGAACCGGATATCATCACGGAGGTCGCCGTCCTCGACATCGGGCGCGCGTCGATGCTGCTCATTCCAGGCGAGCTAGACCCGGCGCTCTTCGTAGGGGGCTACGACGGATCGTTCACGCCCGAGGGAACACCGGTTGTCGACACCGCTCGTGAAAACGCGCCCGACCTCAGCGGCTCGCCGGAAGGGCCCTACCTTCGTGACCTCATGAGAGAGGACGCGTCCCAGCGTTGGGTGATCGGCCTCGCCAACGATCAGATCGGATACTTTATCCCCGAGTTCGATTTTAAGTTGGCGACCTCGCGCCCCTACGTGGACGAGGCGCCTGGAGCGCATTACGAAGAAACGAACTCGATCGGCGAAAGCGGTTGGCCACGCATCAAGCAGGCCCTCGAGGACGTACTGGCCTGGACGCCCTGACCACCTCGCCGAGCGAAGGAGGCTTGGCATGGTTGGGCGACGGGAATGGCTGAAGAAGACGGGTTTGGGGGTTGGCGTCGTCGCCCTCGGATGCGGTGACGATGACGGTATCGCCGACGCGGGTCCCGCGGACGCCGGAACCGATGCGGCGGTTGCGGACGCGGGCTTCGACGCGGGATTTGACGCGGGCTTCGACGCAGGCCCCGTTCCCGTCCCCGACATTCCCTTCGGCTTTGGGTTCGGTGTCGCAAGCGGCGACCCCCTCGCTGACGCGGTGATCCTTTGGACGCGCTACCTCCCGGAAACGCCCCCCGAAACCCTCGACGTCGACTGGACGGTCGCTCGCGATGCGGGCCTCGCGGACGTGGTTCAAACAGGAACGTTCACGACCGGCGCCGATCGCGACTGGACGGTCAAAGTCGACGTCGTCGGTCTCGATCCGGGCACCACTTACTACTACCAGTTTGCGATGGGGGCGGAGTCCTCGCCGATCGGCCGAACGCGCACGGCTCCCGCGGGCTCGATCGATCGCCTGCGCTTCGGGATCGTGAGCTGCTCGAGCTATGCCCACGGGTACTTTCACGTGTACCGGCACCTCGCCGAGCAAGCCGACCTCGACGGCATTCTTCACCTTGGCGACTACATCTACGAGTACGGCGACGGAGAGTTTGGCGGCTTTCGTCAGTACGATCCGCCCACCGAGATCCTCACCCTCAGCGACTACCGGACGCGCTACCAGGTCTACCGCCTCGACCCGGACCTTCAGGCGGTGCACCAGCAGCATCCTTTCGTGTGCATTTGGGATGATCACGAAACGGCCAACAACGCGTGGCGCGGCGGCGCAGAGAATCACACGCCCGGCGTCGAAGGTGTGTGGACGGAGCGCATTGCGGCGGCGTATCAGGCGTACATCGAGTGGATGCCGATCCGTGAACAAGAGGAGCTCCGCATTTGGCGTTCCTTCGAGTACGGCGATCTCATGCAGCTCATCATGCTCGACACCCGGGTGTGGGGTCGCGACGAGCAGGTGAGCGCGGCGATGCGCAACGACGACACGCGCACGCTTCTCGGAGCGGACCAGGAAGCGTGGTTTGCCGAACGAATGGAGGCGGGCGCTGCGCCGTGGCGGGTCATCGGCCAGCAGGTGATGCTCGGCAACTGGGACAGCACCGACGAAGAAGAGGGGTTCATTCCCATCAACCTCGACCAGTGGGATGGGTATACGCCGGCTCGCGCGCGAATGTTTGATGCGTTTGAGTCCATCGAAGACAACGTCGTGGTGCTCACCGGCGACATTCACTCGCACTGGGCGATGGAGCTCACGCGCGATCCTCACGACGCGGAGGTCTACGACGCAGCGACGAGCAGCGGCTCCCTCGGCGTTGAGTTTGTCGCGAGCAGCGTGACGTCCCCCGGCGCGCCCGGCGTGATCGGAATGGCTCTCGAAATGTCTGCGCTCGAGGCGAACCCACACATTCGCTACGTAAACTTTCGCATGCGCGGCTACATCGTGCTGGACATCACGCGCGACGCGGTCACCGCGGACTATTGGATCGTCGACGGGGTCTTCGCGGGCGAAGAAAGCCAGATGCGAGCGACCTCGTATCGCGTCGCCGCCGGAACCAACCGCCTCGAAGAAAGCGAGGGCACCACGGCGCGCGCGACGGCCCCTGAGCTTGCGCCCGGCGCGCCCCCTCGCGATCACATCATTCGCTAGATAGGAACCGGCTACACGTCGCCGAACTTCTCGCGCATCTGCAGGAACTCTAGAAACTCGTGTAGGCGCATCACGTCCGGGATGCGAAACCCACTCTCCGTTTGCTGGACGATCTGAAGGCGGTCGAGGCGTCGCAGAACCGCGTTGACCTCGTCGTCGGTGAGCCCGATGTGTTTCGAAAGGCCGCCGATGTCGAGGGGGACGATCACCGATCCATCCTCGGCGGTTTGGCCGTTGAACTCCGCTTCGTGGGCAAGACCCAAGATGACGCGAGCTTTGGGATCGCGATGCATCAGCAGATCGATCAGCGTGTTCGCGCTGTCGAGACGACGCGCGAGCTTTCGGATCAACCGCACTGCGATTTCCGTGTTGCTCACGATCATGCTGCCGAAGGTCTGCGCATCGATACGCAGCAGCGTCGCGTCTTCAAGAATTGATGCGCTCGCCGTTCGCGGCTTGTTGTTGAGAAGCGCCATCTCCCCGAAGAAATCTCCGGGCCCGAGTATCGCGAGCTGCTTCTCCTGCGCGCGTACCTCGGTGTAGATGCGAACTCTTCCCTGCTGGATGACGTACATGTCGTCGCCCGCGTCCCCGTCGCGAAAAAGAATGGTTCCCGCGGGGGATTTCTGCACCAGCTTGGAGAGTTTCTCCTTCATGGACGGAGATTGTCGCGCCTGTCACCGCCGCTGCCAAGGAACTCACATGCGCGCGAGCAGCTTGGCCGTGTTCGGCGCCAATTCGGGCCAGAGCTGGAGATGGGCGCGGAGAATCACCAGGTCCGGCGGAATGTCGACATCAAACCACGGGTCGAGAAGGGTCGCCGAAAAGGTTGCCTGCGTGTCTGCGAGGGCGTGTTCCGTGGACCAGCGCACGTCCGCAAACGAGGGAGGAGTGCGCGCGCCGATGAGGTAGTAGCCGCCGTCCCGGGTGGGTCCGAGCACATTTTCCCCGGACGCGAGCTTCGTCATGGCGGATTGAATCTGGTGCGTGGGCAGCGTTGGAATGTCGCTCCCCACGATGATCGCGGCGTCGTGCTCGGCGAGCAGCGTCTCGAACGCGTGCGTCATTCGTGCACCGAGATCGCCCCCTCGTTGAACCCGAACCTGTACGTCGAAACGTTCCGATAGCGCAGGGCTTTCCTCGGTGAGCCACAGCTCGAGGGGCGCCGCGAGGCTTCGTATCTTGAGGACGGTATCGGCCAGCATCGCGTCATAGAGCGCCGCGGCGCCTTCCTCGCCAAGGGCAGGCGCGAGGCGCGTCTTTACCTTTCCCGGCGCCGGAACTTTTCCAAAGATGGCGATCGCAAGACTCATCGGGTGTGCCTCGCCAGAAGCCAGAGGATCTTTCGACTCGCGCCGAGGGTTCCGCGCAGCGTTCCGCTCACTTTGCTCTCGCCGATGCGCTCCCGATACGACACGGGAACCTCCGCATGCGGCACCCGCAGCTTCGCGGCTTTGATCTGCATTTCAACGGTCCAGCCGTAGTTGCGGTCGTTCATTTGAAGGCGCTGAAGCGCAGACCAGGTGATCGCTCGAAAGGGCCCGAGATCGGTGTAGCGAGCGCCGTAAAGGAGGCGTAGCGCCCGACACGCGATGGCGTTGCCGACCTTTTGCTGCGGCGTGAGTCCTCCGGTAGAACGGCCGCGCGTGCGGGACCCGATCACGAGCTCCGCACGCCCCTCCCGAATCGGCGCAACCACGCTCGGAAGCTCCTCGGGGTAGTCCGAGTAGTCACCATCGAGAAAGACCACGACCTCAGGCGGATCGTCCGCAAGGTGCGCCATCGCCCGAAGGCAGGCCGCGCCATACCCGCGCTCGGGTTCACGGACAACTTCGGCGCCCGCTTCCATCGCAACCTCCGCAGTCCGGTCGGTCGAGCCGTTGTCCGCCACGACGATACGGCGCACCGGAGGCCTTGGAATCGCGGCCAAAACACGCGGAAGCGCCTCTTCTTCGTTGAGCGCTGGAATGATGACGTCGATGTTCACGCTCTTCTCTATGCCGAAAAGCGTCCTTCGCTACGAAGGATCGGCGCGTTGGACGGAAGGCCGTCCCGCAGGGTCTGGAGCAGATAGCTTCCCGCGAGTTTCCAGGTGTGGTGCTCAAGGCGACCGTAGGCTTCGGTCCCGCGAGCGGCGAGGGCCTTCATGTGCCGATGGCCGAAAAACACGCGCATCCAGCGGCGGTGCGAGGGCCCGTAGAGAAGGTTCGCCAAGCGATACTGAAAGCGAAGATTTCGCCCGGCGGGATCGCGAAGAAAGTCGGCTTCGTAGTTCGGAATCACTTGCGACTTGAGCGCGCGCTTGAGACGCGGCGCAGCGTACCGGGACATCTCGAGCGCAGGCGCGATGCCTTCCCCGAGCAGCGGATCGATGCCCCAGGCTTCGCCCGTCAGGAGCACACCTTTGCGATGCGCGACCGTCGACGGGGAAAAGTAGCGCTCCGGCCAACCGGCGATCTTTGCGTCGACGCGGCGAAACCCGTTCCGCTCAGCGAACGCATCCGTCCATACCCGAAGGTCGCGCCCCGGAGCCATACCGCGGCCGTCCATGACGCCGATCTTCCACCGGTCCGAGTCCGGGGTGGGAAAGATCCAGGCGTATCCCGGAATGCCGTCCAAGATCGGATCGAAGTCGAAGTAGAGAACGTCTCGCCGCAGCGGCCCGCCTTCGTAGTACGCCTCAACGAGACGACCCACGCGGGTGTCACCGAGTCCAAGCGCGCGACCCACGACACCCCGCGCGCCGTCTGCACCAACTAGCCAGTCCGCGGATTCGCTTCCGCCGTTCCACACGAGGCGCCACGGCGGTCCGCCTTCGATGCGTTGAATCGCACAGCCTTCGCGAACGCGGATGCCCTCGTCCTGACAGCGACGGAGAAGACGGTTGTCGAGTTCGGCGCGATCGAAGAGCCACTGCGGCCCGCGCTCGCGAACCCGAAAACGCCCAAGCGCGGAACGAAACTCGAGAGTTCGGGTCGTCGCACAAGGCTCGACCCCAAGCGCGGCAAGCTCTTCGCCGCCTCGCGCCGTTAGCGCTCCACCGCAAAGCTTCGGCCGGGGAAAGTTCGCCCGATCAAAGATCGTGATGTCGCCGGGGGACACGCCCGCCTCGAGAAGTCGCAGCGCAAAGGAGCTTCCCGCAGGTCCGCCGCCCACGATCGCAACCCGAGTCATTTACGCGTCCCCCGCAAGGCGGCGACACACAAACACCAGGGCCGCAAGCGAGTCCGGGTTTGGGTCAACCCCAGGTCGCACCGCGTGAATATTCTCGCCCCCAGAGTAGATCTGCGTCGGACCCGCCAAGGCGCCGAGGGCCTGCAGCACTTCGCGATCGAAGAGGGGAAAGAGCTGCGCCGTCGACGTTCCTTTGAGCGGTCGAAGCGTCCAGGTCGCATCGAACCCGGGATCGCCCGTCGCTACGCCGCCGCCGTGACGGCCCCACCGCAGCTCGAAACTCGGCGTTTGACGCGTTGCCTGAACGACGAGGTAGGTCTTCCACTCGTTGGACGGATCGATCGGCTGAATCAGCGACTCAATACTCCGATCCACACCCACGAGATTTGTCGCCAGCAAGAGCGCCGAGCCAATCTTGAAGCGGGGCGTACCGAGCGGCCCGTTGTGATCGAAGAGGTGCCCGCCGAGCTGGTGCACCACCTGCGCCCAGCGGTCCTGCGCGTTCCGCGTCACGCTCGCCTTCCCCGTGATGCTGAACGCGATGATTCCTCCCACGATGATCGTCATGAGGAGGATCACGCCGATACAGACGAAGAAGACGCCGGTCTGTTGGTGCATCGTGAAGTCTCGCGGCGAGCGCGCGGCGAACCGTTTCACAGTCACCTCGCCTCCGCCAGCCGTTCGGCCCTCGCTGTTCGGAGGGAGATTCAGGACTCTTCGTTGGCGACTCCGAGGCCGAGCGCTGCACTTGCACCGAGACACCGAGGCGACTACTGAACTGCATTCAATAGGAGTCGCCCATGACGTTGCCCTCGAACTTCTCTGCCGTTGTGACCGGCGCTGGAAGCGGCCTTGGCCGAGCGCTCGCCGATGAGATCGCCAGCCGCGGAGGACGTCTCGTGATCTCCGACATTCACGAGGAGAACCTCGCGGAAACCGCGGACAAACTCCGTCGCCAAGGCGCGGAAGTTCACAGCGCAGTCTGCGACGTCTCGCGCGTTGACGAGGTACGCGAACTCGCAGAGTTGGCGGAGCTGCATCTCGGACCCATCGACCTTCTCTGCAACAACGCGGGAGTCGCGGTGGGCGGCGGGTTCGAGTCCATCTCCCTCGAGGATTGGGAGTGGATCGTCGGCATCAACCTTTGGGGCGTGATCTACGGCTGCCGCGCATTTCTCCCCGCGATGCGCAAGCGCGGCTCGGGTCATATTCTCAACGTCGCCAGCGCAGCGGGCCTTCTTCGCGCGCCGAATATGACGGCCTACAACGTCACCAAGGTCGGGGTCGTCGGACTCTCGGAAACGCTCTACGCCGAGTACAAACCCCACGGCGTACACGTGGGCGTGCTCTGCCCAACCTTCTTTCGAACGAACATCATGGAGAACTCCCGTGGCGAGGAGGATCCCAAGATGAAGCACCTCGTCGGGAAGTGGATGGACCGCTCGAAGGTCCAGGCCAAGGAGGTCGCTCAATCGGCCCTTCGTGCGATGGACGAGCGTGAGCTCTACATCGTGCCGATGCGCGACGGGCGCATGATGTGGCGAATGAAGCGCGCCGCCCCGCAGCGTTTTCACGACTTCCTAGTCGATGGTCAGACCAAGATTCAAAAGCTCTTCGCGCGGCGATAGGAACGCGCGGCTCACGCGCGAACAGCGCCTCGACTTTGGTGCGCAGAAGGTCCAGGTCGCCCCTCGTGCGATGTGCGACAGGCGTAAGGGAACCTTTTTCGCCCCCCTACGTACTACCCGACGGTTGGGATGGCTGCGCGGGACGAAGCGATCGAGGGCGCGGAGTGGGCGCGGTGCGCTCGTGAAGCCCTTGCGATCGCGCAGCCGGAGGAGCGTGTCGAGTGTTTCCTTCGTTATCTCAAGAACTTCCCAACGGGACCTTACAACCGTCGGGCCGCCGAATCGGTCGAGCGCCTGTTGACGACGATCGCCGATCCCACGAAGCGCCGATCCCTCTATACTCGACTGCGCTCACTTCGGGACCCTCATCTCCCACCGCTCGAGCCGGATACCTGGGACGAGTCCTGAGCCGTCGACCAGAGGGCGTCGAAAACGGTTCGAAAGCCCTCGGCGAAAACGCGATTCGCGATTCGGATGCCCACCATCGCCTGGTCGTCGAAGGAGAGCAGCGAAACGACGTCGTCCAAGACGTAGCAGGCCATGCGCCGTAGCCGGACCTCCTCGGGCAGGTAGCGGGTCTTCGTCCCGCGGCGGGTTTCGTAGTGCGCTGCTTTCTCTCGTTCGAGAGCGGAACCGTTGACCAGGAGTCGCGTCTCGAGACCAGAGCGCGCTTTGAGATCGCGCACCTTTGCCCGCCACGGATCCTCATGCACAAAAGACCAGGCCAAGCGCCATACAAACTCATCCCGGAGAATGCGCATTGGACCCGGCCCCCGTGCCTCGCGAAGCATCTGCAGATACACGCGCTGAAGTCCCTCCGCCCCTTCGAAGAAGATGATCCGCGGCACAGCCGCGATCGGCGCGCTGGCGAACTGCCCGCGTAGCTCTTCAGCAGTCGCAACACGAGCGGTGGCGAGCTCACGCTCGCGCCGCATGAGATCCATCAACGCGTCGTGTCCTGCCGCCGCGAACTGCTTCACCTCGTTTTGGTACGACACGCCGACGAGTCCCTTGGCCACCAGCGCGTCGAGGGTGGTGTAGACGCTGCTGCGCGAGATCCCGGTTGTCTTGGCCACCTGCGACGCGGACGCCGGCGACTGACGGACGAGAACCGCAAACACGCGGGCCTCGTGGCCGGTGAGTCCGAGGGAAGCGAGCGCCTCTTCGAGATCGTTCACGCCCTTGTTGTAGCTGTCGTCGGAGTTGGACGACAGCTAGACGCCCTTTCACGCGACCCCAGGTTGAGTTCATGCTCGACCAACTTCATCAGGCGCTGGCTGCACTTCCGGCACTCCTTGACGACCGGACCTGGGACAGCCTTCACATCGACTACCACCCTCCACGGGTGGAGCGACTCTTCCGCGCGTTTGGCGACGGCCGCGTCTTTCTGCATCGAATTCATCCCTGCGATCCCGGTGAGGCGCTCTTTCATCCGCATCCCTGGCCGTCCGCGATGGCCGTCTTGCGAGGCCGCTATGAAATGAGCGTGGGCGCTGGGATAGAGCGCGCGACCCCGGTGAGTCGAATCGTCGCGAGCGCTCCGTTTGAGTACGAAATGACGGATCCCAACGCGTGGCACTCCGTGCGTCCGATCGATGCACCGGTGCTTTCGGTCATGGTGACCGGCGCACCGTGGAACCGCTCGTCGCCGCGGCCGGAGCGACCTCTCGCGCCCCTCACGCCGGATGCAGCAGACGCGCTTCGTCGTACCTTCGGCACCTGCCTCAGCGAAGGAGCGCCTGCATGTCGGATGGAAGCGGCGCGCTGATGTCGATCGTCCCCCAGGGAGCTTCGACGCGGAGTCGCGACGCGTGCAGGGCATGCCGGGAAAGACCCGGCGGACCGCCGTAGAGCTCATCGCCGAGGAGCGGGTGGCCAATTGCGGCGAGATGCACGCGAAGCTGATGGCGGCGCGCGCTGTCGGCTTGGGCGGTGATCAGACTGCAGCTGCCAAGCGGCTCGGCCTTGAGAATCTCAGTCACCGCACGCTGGCCGCCGAGGCGCTCTTCCTCGGCGACGTCACGGCAGACCCGCATGCTCCGCGCGTCCCGCTGCGCAATCGGAAAGTCGATTCGCTGCGGCGCGTGGACCAACCCATCGCAAAGCGCCGCATAGCGCTTCGTGATCTGCTCGCCGCGAAGCAATTCCCGAAGCACCTCGAACGCCTCGGTCGTCCTCGCCGCGATCAGCACGCCGGACGTGCCGGTGTCGAGACGATGAAGCACCCCTGGCTCCCGGCGCCGATAGCCAACCTCCGCCATTTCCGGGTACCGGTGCACGAGACGATTCGCGAGGGTTCCAAGCTCGTCTGCGCGAAGCGGGTGCGTCGGAATGCCCGGCGCCTTATTCACCACCACGCAGGACTCGTCTTCGTGAAGAACCTCGAGGGGCGCGTCTTCCGGAATCGCTCGAAAGTCCGGTGGATCAGGCAGGCGCTCGAGATGAACGATGTCTCCGAGCGCGAGTGACTGCCCCTTCTTTGGGTGTCGTCCGTTGACGCGAACCCACCCCTCCACAACGAAGCGCTTCGCTTTCGCTCGACTCATGTGCGGAACCCGCGCGACCAAAAAGCGATCGAGGCGGCTTCCCGCCAGCACGTCATCCACCTCGAGGCGCATCCGTAGCTCCTGCCATCGATCGCCTCCGAACTCCAGCGCAGAGGTTGCCTGAATCGCCGCCTCGCCTCATGCTCCGCCCGTGAAGCGGGACTACTACGAGGTCCTCGGCGTGGCGCGCGATGCGAGCCCCGACGAACTCAAGAAGGCCTACCGCGAGCTGGCCCGCCGCTTTCACCCGGATCGAAATCAGGACGACCCGACCGCCGAAGACAAGTTCAAGGAAGCGACCGAGGCGTACCGCGTTCTCAGTGATCCGGAGCAACGAAAGCGTTTCGATCGCTTTGGTCACGCCGCCTTTGAGCAACAAGGGCCCGGCGGTTTCGACCCCGCTGACTTCGGCTCCTTCGGCGATGTCCTCGAAGGGCTCCTCGGCGATCTCTTCGGCGGACGCCGGCGACGTCGGCGTGGGGGGCGCGATCTTGAGGTCGATCTCGAGGTTCGCTTCGAGGAAGCGGCGCTCGGTGCGGCAAAAACCATCGCTGTTCAGCGACCCGCACCGTGCAAACGATGCAACGGAGTCGGCGCCGAGCCCGGCACGCCCGTTCGGCAGTGCGGGCAGTGCAACGGAACCGGCGAAGTTCGTTTTCAACGTGGCTTCTTCGCCGCGTCACGCGTCTGCGCCACCTGCAACGGCACGGGCAAGCGAATCGAGACGCCGTGCACCACATGCTCCGGACACGGGGTCGTTCTCGAGGATCACGAGCTCGAAGTGCGCATCCCGGCGGGCGTCGCGAACGGCGCGGTGCGAACCGTACGCGGCGCGGGGGAAATCGGGCCCGACGGCCAAGGGGATCTCCACATCACGATTCACGTGAAGGAGCACCCGCTCTTCGAGCGCGACGGAGCGGATGTCCTCTGCGAAGTACCGGTGAGCTTTCCCCAGGCGGTGCTCGGAACCACTCTCGAGATTCCAACGCTCGAGGGAAAGGTCCACATGAAACTCCCGCCCGGCACGCAGTCGGGCAAGGTCTTTCGCCTGCGAGGCAAGGGCATCCCGGTGTACGGCGGGATGGGCAAGGGCGACCAGATGGTGACGATCACCATCGAGGTCCCCGAGAAGATCACGCGAGAGCAGCGCCGCTTGATCGAGGCGCTCGCCGACGAGATGGGCACCGAGACGCATCCGCAGCGGGCGAGCTTTTTGGACAAGCTCAAGGGCCTCTTCGACTAGCGGGCGGCTCCCGCGTGCACGCGCACGATCACCGGCCGCGACACCTCGGAGAGGAGCTTGCTCCCACGTGGCAGCTCAGAGAGGGGCGGTCCCCGAGACGAAGGGAGGCATCCTGCGTGGAAGTCGGGATTTGCCAAGCGATGTACTACGCTTGGGGCAATGGACGTCGACTCGCTCCTCGCACGTCTCAAACGCGCGGAGACCGTAGAGGTCGAAGGACGCGTCCGCGCGCTCGTGGGCCTCTCCATTCGCGCGTCCATTCCGGGCGTCAAAGTCGGCGAGCTCGTCACCATCGATCGCCGGAGCGGCCCGCCGCTGCAGGCCGAAGTCGTGGGCTTCGTCGACGACGACGCGACGTTGATGCCCCTTGGCGATGCATCCGGCGTCGGTCCCGACGACGCGGTCCGCCCGACCGGCGAGCCTCTCGCGATCGAGTGCTCCGAAGCCCTTCTCGGACGCGTGGTGGATGGCCTCGGGCGACCCCTCGACGGGAAAGGCGCCATCGGTGGCGAGCGCTGGCCGGTGATTCGCCGGCCGCCCAACCCGATGACCCGGCCTCGCATCGAAGCCCACCTCGCCATGGGCGTTCGCGCCATCGACGGACTCCTCACCGTCGGCGAAGGACAGCGCGTGGGACTCTTCGCTGGAAGCGGCGTTGGAAAGAGCACCCTTCTCGGACAGATCGCGCGACAGGCGGACGCGGACGTCTTCGTGGTGTGCCTCATCGGAGAGCGCGGACGTGAGGTACGCGAGTTTCTCGAGGACAGCCTCGGCGTCGAAGGACAAAAACGCGGCGTGGTGGTCTGCGCCACGAGCGACACGCCTGCACTGATCCGTCTGAAGAGCGCCCACGTTGCGACGAGCATCGCGGAGTGGTTTCGCGACCAGGGAAAGCGCGTCGTCCTCTTGATGGACAGCGTCACCCGCTTTGCGCGCGCCGGACGCGAAGTCGGGCTTGCCGCGGGTGAACCTCCTGCCAGGCGCGGCTATCCGCCAAGCGTCTTTGCGTCCTTGCCGGGCCTCCTCGAACGAAGCGGCCAGGCAGAGCGCGGATCCATCACCGGCTTCTACACGGTGCTCGTCGAGGGCGGCGACATGGAGGAGCCCATTGCCGACGAAGTGCGCGGCATTCTCGACGGCCACATCATCCTCGATCGTCAGCTCGGGGCGCGCGGCCGCTGGCCGGCCATCGACATTCTGCAGTCGCTCTCTCGCGTCATGGACGCCGTCACCGAAGACGCGCATCAGGACGCCGCGCGCAAGCTCCGAGGGCACCTCGCCATCTACGAATCCAAGCGCGATCTCGTGTCCCTCGGCGCATACAAAAAGGGAAGCGACCGGCGCCTCGACGACGCCCTTCGGCGCATCGACTCCATCGAAGCGTTTCTCCGGCAGGATCGCCACGAAACGAGCGCCTTCGAGGAAACGCTCGCGTCGCTCACCAAGGTTGTTCGTTGAGCCTCTTGATCGTCGGTGCAGGCTGCGCCGGACTCTCGCTCGCGGTCCATCTCGTCGAAGCCGGCATTCGTCAGCCGATCCAGCTCGTCGATCCCCGCGAAGGCTACGGCAGCGACCGCACCTGGTGCAGCTTCCGCGTCCGGTCGCACCCCTTCGACGAGTGCATCGCGCATCGCTGGTCGCGCTGGCAGCTTCGCTATGGAGGCGTGGTCGAGCGCCAAAGCCCGCGCCATCCCTACGTGCACATTCCGGGAGAAGCCTTTTACGCGAAGGCCCTCGAAATTCTGGAAGGCGCACCCAACGTTTCGCTGCACCTCGGCGTGGAAGGACGTGCTCTGACGCGCGTTGGCGACAAGGTTCACCTCGAAACGAGCGCGGGCATGCTCGAAGGAACCTGGGCCTTCGATTCCCGCCCCGTTCCCCACGCCTCTTCACGCGGCCTTGTTCAGCATTTCCGGGGCTTCTTCGTCCGCACCGAAGAAGCCGTCTTTACGCCGGACGTCGCGATGCTTATGGACTTCGACGTGCCGCAAGACCGCGGGCTTCGCTTCGCCTATGTGCTCCCCCTCCGCGAGGACATGGCGCTCATCGAGGATACGTTTTTCACCCCTTCCTCCTTTGCGATCGGCGAAGAGCTTTTGCCCCGCGTCCTTGGCGACACGGCGTACAACGTCATGCGGGAAGAAGGCGGGAGCATTCCGATGACCGTCGAGGCCCCGCCGGCACCTCCCGAAGGTGTGGTGCGGATCGGCA
>JBCDAA010000201.1:0-15977 GCA_039186435.1 Myxococcota bacterium
CAGTCGCTTTTCGACGACGACACGCTCCATCTTTTTCGCGGCGACGGTGAGGTGCTCGTGGTGCATCCGCTGCCGCCCTTCGCGCCGGTGCGTTCGCTCGTGCGGACCAACGTCGACCTCGAGGAAGACATCTCGACCCGACCCTCCGAGGGCACCAGTGCCGAACGTCGTCTCGGCATGTCGCTGCCCCTTCGTCTTGCGATGAGCAACGATCCGTGGCGCGCGGTGACCGCAACGGTGGTTCCGATGGCCCAGCGGGAGTGGCTCTCGCGCCTTCTCTACGCGCTTCCGCCCAACACCCTCGCCGCGCTTCGCATCGCGGTCGGCGAAGATCGCTTTTACCTCGTCGACTCGAGCGGCATCGAAGGCGTTCCCCTCGGCACCTTCTACTCGGAGGTTGCGCCGCGAATCTACGTCCCGGCGGGACTGACCCTCGTGCCGGCCGTGAGTCCGACGGTGCTTCAGGAGCTCGTTCGCGATCGCGGCGATGGCTACGTCTTCTTCGACGCGGATCAGCCCGAGCCGCGCGTTGTCACGGCGGGTGCTTTTGGGCCGGTGTCTCGCAAAGTCCTTCGCGACGTCGCCGCGGTTCCGATCAGCGCCGATCGCCCGGTCGACGACGAACCGGAGCTTCCGCTGCTGCGCTACGAAAAGCCGCGTCGCTTTCCGCTCTGGGGCATTCCCGGAAAGAAGCTCCCCGCCGAGGAAGAAAACGAATCCTAATGGCCGAGGAGGCCACCAAAATCGGAGAGCTCTTCGAGGAATTCGCCGGCGGATTTCTCCGGCCGCTTCTCAAAGGCGGCGAAGCCCAAGCCGTGCGCGCGCTCCCGCCGGGGCTTGTCGAGACCTTTGCCCTCACCCGCCCGGTCGACACGGAGGTCGAGCACGACCTGCAGCGGGAAACCCTCCGCGCGGCGTCGGAGATCGCGCCGGTCGCCGCTCTCGCGACCCCCGACATCGGCGCGATGGCCACGGCGATGGCCATTCACAACCTTGGCGGTCTCACCGATCCGCTTCTCGATCGCGCCTTTGCGCGCGGTTCGCGGCAGACCGTGATCGCGTGGACGAAAGCGCTCATCGAGCTGATTCCGCCGCCGCGCACGCGCAGCGAGGCGCTCCATCGTCACGTCCTTCTCGATCGCGGCCTCGGTTTTCAGCGCGTCGACACCGTGGTGAAGAACTGGGCGTACACCTACCGGTTTTATGGCCGCCCGCCGCCCGCGAACGTCGTCGCCATGCCGCGCCTTCGCTTTGTTCGCCAGGAGCACAAGCGGCGTGGTCTTCTCGATCTGGTGAGCGACAAAGAACTCGACCTCGAGCTTCAACCGCTCCTCGACGCCCTTCTCGCGCGTTCGCCGGTGACGCAGCTCCTGCGCTTTGAGCTCACGCCGCGCCTTACCTTTGGAACGGCGACGCTCGCGGTGCTCTCGGACGCGGGTCTTCGCCACGGCGTCGTGCAGGCCATCGTCAAAAAGGGAACCGGCGGCGTCGCACAGCCCTTCGGATTTGCGCTGAGGGAGATTCACGCCCTCGGGCCGCCGCCGGAGTATCTCTACGTCGCGCTCGCGTTTCTCGCCGAGCTTCAGCTCCTCGAGGTCCTCGACGAGCGCGCGGGTCATAAGCCCCGAAGCGAACCCGCGGTCGGCGACGAAGAGCTCTTTGCGGCGGTGCTTCCCGCCCTTGTCGATCACGAGGGGCCGCTCCGCAGCCTCTTGGATCTCGCGGCGCCCGACCTCGATCGGGTGCTCGACCGCGCGCGTCTCCGTCGCCAGCAGGCCGGCGATGACGCCGTTGAATTTGCGCTTTCTGTGCTCGATCGCGCCCAACCTCTTTCGTTATCCTCGGCCGCTCAATAGGTACTCCGTGTCTCCCGACGTTCAGATCGCTCGCAAGCTCCAGCAAGTCGCCCGCACCTTGGAAGGAACCTTTCTCGGCAAGACGGAAACGGTGCGACTGATGCTCGTCGCCGCCCTCGCCGGCGAGCACATGGTGCTGATCGGTCCCCCTGGCACCGCGAAGTCCGCGCTCGTGCGGCTTTTCTCCAAGCTCGTGCAGGCGACCTACTTCGAATACCTCCTCACGCGCTTCACGGAGCCGAACGAGATCTTCGGGCCCATCGACATCGCGGCCTTTCGCGGGGGCGAGTACAAGCGCCGCACGACCGGAATGCTCCCCGAAGCGGAGATCGTCTTTCTCGACGAGGTCTTCAAAGCCAACTCCGCGATTCTCAACTCGCTGCTGAGCGTGTTGAACGAGCGAATCTACACGGTCGGTGGCTCGGTCATTCGGGTGCCTCTCGTCAGCGCCTTCGGGGCGAGCAACGAGGTTCCGAACGACGAAGATCTCATGGCGGTCTTCGATCGCTTTCTGCTTCGCGTCCGCAGCGACAACCTCGACAGCTATCACTTTCACGACCTTCTCCTCAAAGGCGTCGAGCACGAGGTCAGCAAGCTCACCGGCCAGTACGACAAGCTTCAGCCGGTGCTGACGAGCCAGGATCTTCACAGCGTGCACGCGAACTTTGCGCCGCGAATGCGTTTCTCGGAGGAGTTCCTCGCGGCCTACAAGGGCCTGGTCTTTCAGATCCGCAGCGAAGGCGTGAGCCTCTCCGACCGGCGTGCGATCAAGATGCTCAAGCTCTTCGCCGCGAGCGCGCTTCTCGACGGGCGTCCGCAGGCAGACCCGAGCGATTTTTTCATCCTGCGACACATCTGGAACAACCTCGATCAGGCCGAGATTCTGGAGGGCGTCGTGGGTCCGGTGCTTGAGGCCTGGTACCGCGAGCATCCGGAGGCGCGGCGTTTTGGCGCCGCCGACGTCGGTCTCGACGCGCTCATCGAAGAGATCAACCGCATTCGCGATCTCCTCACCAGCGATCGTCCGATGAGCGACATTCAGCTCTTCAGTCACCTCAAGGCGCTGAACGAGATCAAAGCCGCGCTTCAGGCGATCGGAACGCAGCCGGCCCGCGAGGCGATCGGTCGCGTGGAGCAGCTACTCGGCCACGTCTTTCAGAGCGGCAAGTTCGCGCAGTAGCGTCGCGGACGCGTAACGGCGTAACGCACGGCTCTCATCACCGACTCAGTCTGCCGAATCCGCCAGGTTCGCTCCGAGCGCAGCGAGGCGCGAAGCGTCATTGGAGGACCCGGAGGGATTCACTCCCGACGAGGGGAGGTCTAGGCATAGACCTCCCAAAAGGAAACAGCGCGCATCGAATCTGCGGAATAGTTGCGCTTCCTCAAGCGCTAACGATACGAGAGCCGATCGTATGACCAACGTGACCGTAACCTTTCGACGCATGTTTCCGCGGGAAGACCTTCTCGCCACGCTTCGTGAAGCAGGAAATGCGCGGCCGGACGAACGGTGGAACGTCACGGTCGAGCCGCTGGAAGGTCGCACGCGCGTTGAGATCGCCGTGGGGGATCGTCAGTGGCACGCGGAGCACCAGGATCCCGTCGCGGCGGTGTTCGAAGCGTGTCGGGCGCTCAGCGAGAATCCTGCGGCTGCGTGAAGAGGAACGGGTAGCGAATCGTCGCCGGGTTTCCCGCTGGAAAGGTCCAACCCTCCACGATCGTAACCACGCAGGCGTCGAGTCGTTCGTCGAGTCCTTGAAGAACCGCAGCGCGACTCTGGCCGGCTGCGTCGATTCGGATCTCGAGGAGAAGGCGACCGCTGAGGTCTTCGGCGCGTGCGAGCGAGGCGTCATAGCAGCGTTGAAGCGCCGGTACGTGCGCACGCACGTTGGCGTCGATGGCGGTCCGTGTGGGGCGTGCGCCGGCTTCGCGTGTCAGAACAACGTCGCCAGGCAGCGCCGCGATCGACTCCAGTACGAGGAGGATGTCCACCTCTCCGTCGGCGCTGAGCGACGCATTCTCAACGCTTGCCAAATCCCCGAGAGAGACGGGGCGCACCTCCGACCCGCGCCGAAGGAGCGTCGCCTCGCGAGCGATGTGCACGTGAGTCTCCGCGGCGGTTTGGCGATAGGTCACCGAGAGGCCGGACGCCGGTCGAAGGGACGCGAGGGGGCCATGGAGGGGGCGAGGGTCACCCGCGACGAGGAGCTGAACCGAAAGCGGCTCTTCCCGGGCGGCCGCATGAAGCAGGCCGTAGAGCTCGGACGCGCGCAGGTCCTCGGAAAGCAGGAGCGTGAGCGCGTCGCCGTCGAACGCGCCGCGAAGCCGATCCGGATCGCGAAGAAGCGCACGCGGACCGAGCACCGCGGCGCCTCTTCGAATCTCATCCCCCACCACAACGACGGGTCCGCGCGCTGTGGCGGGTTCGGAATTGCCGTCGATTCGCGGGAGCGTCGCGTTGGGGGGAATCGTTGGAATCCAGCTGGCTGCGACGGTTGCGATTCGGTCGAGCCGCTGCGCGTGCGAGAGGGGAAACGCGCCGGCGAGGAGCACGAGCAAGACGCTCGCGATCGCCACGTGCCCCCTTCGAAATCGATCCTTCCCGTCCTCTTCCGGTGAACGAAAGAGGATCCCCACGAAGGCGAGGGTTGGTGCGGCCAGAAAGATCAGCGTGGCCTGGAGCTCGCTCGCGCTCTCGAGCAGTCGGTCGTCGAGCTCTCGAAGGTCTAGCTCGCCTGGCTGCATCGAAAGCCCGCTCAGGTGAGCCGCGGCGACGACGATCGCGCTTGTTGCGAGGCTCGTGAGGAGCACGCGATCCCGCCGCGCCGCAAAGGTGCCCACGAGCGCGGCGATCACGACCAGCGGGGAAAGGGGCGCCCGGAACGCAAGCGTTGCGAGCGTGATCGCGACAAGCCAGCTAGCCGCCGTCCACCCTGTGAGGCGAACCTCCCGATTCGTCCAGCTCCACGACGCGAGGGCCCCCGTGAGGAGACCAGCGACGCCAAGCGCGGCGTGGGGAGCGAGGTCGCTCCACACCAATGCCGGCAGCAGCGGGATCGCCGCGAACCCCAGCGCCCACGGCCCGGACCCCCGCCAGGCGTAGGCGGCGAGCAAAATTGCACATAACATGTACAATGAAAGAGCCACCGCGGCGTGGCTGGCCTCGAGGAGGGCCTGAGCCTGCGAAGGATGCTGGATTGAAAATGCGGCGAGGGGGGTCAGCGCAAAAACAAATCCGACGGCGGCCGAGCGCTGCACGCCGGGATTTACGCACCCTTGCGCCTAAAGATCCAAGCGCCTTCGCGCGAATTTTCGGGTTGATGCGGTTTCTGGTCGCCGCGCTTCTGCTCGCTTGTGGTCCCGACGTTCGGTTGAGCCCCAGCGAGATCTCTGCAGCGGAGTGGGATACGCCCCTCTCCGTTCAAGGGATTCCGCCGCGCGCGCTGATCAAGGTGCGCGGGATGGTGCTCGAGCAGCGACCGGTCACGGTGATGATCGACGACACGCCAGCGGAGCTACTCGAGCGTGGGGCAGACTGGCTCTCGTTTCGCGCGACCTCACCGCTGCCGCCAGGCTCGTATCGCGTGAGCCTGCAGTGCGAAACGTCCAGCTATCGTGCGAGTCCACGCCTCCGCGTTCGCGACGGGGTGCTCGATGCTGGTGCCGAGGGAGGCATGCGCGACGCAGAGGTCGACGGCGGATTCGACGGCGGATTCGACGCGGGGTTCGATGCAGGGTTCGACGCGGGGTTCGATGCAGGGTTCGACGCGGGAATCGACGCCGGACCCGATTGCCTACAGATCGGTCGCTACATCTTCTGCACGCAGACGGTGTCGTGGGCTCAGGCGCAGCGCGAGTGCGAGGCGCGCGGTGCGACCTTGGCGAATCCGCGGACGGCCGAGGAGTCGCGCGAGATCGTGATGGGCCTGATGCGCTTTGACCCGAGCGCCTACTGGATCGACGGAACCGACGCGGGCCGCGAGGGTGAGTGGCGGGACCAAAGCGACACGCTGATCGCCGACTGTGATCGCTCCGCCATGTGCACCTGCATGGGCGTCGAGTGCAACTGGTCGTCGGGCCAACCGGACAACGGCTCCTTCAGCGAGGACTGCCGGGAAGTGAACGCCGCGAACGGCCAGTGGAACGACGAACAGTGTCGAAGCTCGCAGCCTTTCGTGTGCGAGCTTCCGTAGCGGTCACGCGGGGAGCGCGGCTCCGTCCAGGGAGCGCACCAAGCGATCGAGAACCGCGCGCTCCACAGGTTTCGGAAGGACGCGAATTCCGTCTGGCGCATAACCCTGGGAGCCGGTCAGAATCACCACTCGGCTCGCCGCCTCGGGCGAGCGTTCGGCCAGCTGCCGGACGAACTCGGCGCCGCTCATCTCGGGCATGTGAAGGTCGCAGAGCACCAGGTCGAAATGCTCGATCGACGCCCGGGCGAGAGCTTCGTGAGGGTCGGTGGTGAGCACCACGTCGCCGTGCCGCGAGAGGAGCCGCCCAAGCGCGCGCACGATCATTTCCTCGTCGTCCACAACGAGAAAGCGACGGGCCAAGGGCGGCGGAGGATCGCTGCGAACCCCTAGGCGTAGCGGCAGAGCAAGCTCAAACACCGTGCGCCCCGGGTTGCTCTCCACCAGGCGGATGTCCCCTCCCTGCGCGAGCACGAAGGAACGCGAGAGAAAAAGTCCGAGGCCGGTGCCTTCGCTTCCCTTGGTTGTGAAGAACGCTTCGAAGAGCCGGTTGCGAACCGCCATGGGCACGCCCGGTCCATTGTCGATGACGCAGACGATCGCCTCGTCGCCGCTGCGCTTGGTCGTCACCGTCACCCGAGCGCCCGACCCGGAGGCGGCGTCCATCGCGTTGACCACCAGGTTGAGGAGCGCTTGTTCGATGCGGCCCCGATCGCAGCGAACGGGAAGGGTCACCATCGAGCGAAAGCTCAGCTGCACGTCGAGATGCCGCGGTCGCGCGACTCCGATCGTTTCCTTGGCGAGCTCGGCGAGGTCGATGTCCTCGAGAAGAGATTCGGTCATTCCGCGCGAGAGCGGACGGAGGTCCCGCACGATCTTCGCGATCCGCTGTGCGCCGGAGCGTGCGTCCTCCGCCATTTGCGCGTGCTCGCCGGAGAGTTCCTCCGCGAGGGATTCGAGGTTGGCCAGAACGTAAGCGAGGGGGTTGGCGACCTCGTGCGCGACGCCGGCCGAAAGACGTCCCAGCATCGCGAGCTTTTCGTTGGTCATCGCCGCCTGCATGAGCTCCGTGTTTCGAATCGAAGCGACCGCGGTTTGGCAGAGCAGCTCTCCGTGGTCCGCCGACCCGCCCGCCCCGAGCGCCACGCCGTACACCTGCGGGCCGTTCCGCAGCACGATCGCGGTCTTTCCTTCCGGGAGCTCCGTCGCCGATACCTCGCGGGAGGGGTCCGCGCGCTTGATCGCCGCTCGCGCCAACGTCGCGAGTTCGACTTCGACGTCGCCGTGCTCGAGTGTCGAGCCCTCCACCACACGCCATTCGCCTTCGTGAAACACCTCGCGGAGGGTCTCTTCAAGCGCGTGAAGCACCTCGCGCGGATCCGCCCAGCGCTCGGGCTGCCGTCCGTAGCCCACCGCCGCTCGCAGCGCCCGCGCGTCCTCGTGAAGCCGCGCGGACATCGCTGCGATCGCATCGCCGAGCTCGCCGATCTCGTCGGCCGGCAGGTCGGGCAGTCTCACCGGCTGGTCTCCCGCTGTCTCGACCGCATCGACGAGTCCGCGAATGGGTCGGGTAACCGCAAAGCCGAGAAGAATGGCGAGGAAGAAGAGAGGAATGACCGCAAGGAGGGACCACATGGCGGTGCGCGCGGCGGTCGCGATGGCCGCCTGCTGCACAGGTGCCAGAGGCGCTTCGATGAGCACGGCAACCGAGGCGCGAGCACTCGGGGCGCGCACCTGAATCCCCTCCTCCAAACGCGACGCGCGAACATCGATGCGGGATCGATGGGGCTGGGGCACGAGGTGTGCGCGCCACTGCGGTGGCACCGCGAGTTCTTCCGAGAGATCGAGAATCGCTTCCGCGCGCCGGGAGTCGTTTTCTTCGGCAACGATGAGCTGCGTGCCACTGGGAAGCATGTCGCCCACGCGAAGCAGGGCGGACGCCTCTTCGCTTCGGGAGGCATCGAGCACAACCTCGCCTTCCGAAAGGACGCGCACGCTCTCGACGCCCATTGCGACGAGGCCCGTCACCGCAAGCTGTTCACTGGCGATGAGCGAGCGAAGCTGCGTGCGAATGGTCTCCACGCGACCGTCCACGCGTTCGCGAAGAAGTTCCCCTTGATGGAGCGCGCTGTCGACGAGGAAGGCCTCCTGGTCGGAATGAACCGCGCTGAGCACCGCCAGTGCGCTCACGACAAGCGACACCAGCCCGGCGCCGAGCACCACCACGATGACCCGGCGAAGGATCGAACGCCGCTTCATCGCCGGGTCACCTGGCGCAGCACGACGCGGCGATTGCCAAGATCGTCCCGCGCTTCGACCACGATGTTGGCGAGGCCGCGTGCGATCGAGTGTCGCGCCCGAAAGGTCCCATCGGCAGCCACCGTTGCGGGTCGGCCATCGACCGTGACCACGGCGCCGGCTTCGGTCCGGCCGCGAACCACGAGCGAACCTCCGCGAATCTGGGCGCCGGGCGCTGGCGCGCTCACCGAGAGACGGGGCGGTGTGCGATCAAAGCGCACCGTGATGGGGCGCGCTTCGCTCCATCGAAACTGCGACTCGCCGCGAACGGCTCGGACGCGCCATTCGTAGCGACCGCTCGGAACTTCCACCGCCGCTTCGGTCGTGGTGACTTCCACCGCGCGCTCGCGTTCCTCCGAGCGGAGTGAAAGCACGTACCCTTCGGCTTCGGGGTGGGCTTCCCACGCGAACTCTACCTGGGTGCGGGTGGCGATCTCCGCGTCGGGTTCGGGGCTTGTGACGACCACGGGATCGCCGATCGTTCCCTCCTCCATGAGGGCGCCATCCTCTTGAACGACGAGGTAGTGCGACTCGGCGATGGCGATCGGTGCGCCGGTGGCGGGCTCGAAGCGCCCTTCGCCCGCGAGCATTTCGATGTCGGTTTCGGAGTCTTGAACGTTGAGGTGTGCCTCGACGGTTTCGTCGGGGCTCTCCCTCGTAAGCACGAGCGTGCCGGGAGGAACGGCAACCTCCATTCGGCGAGGCGCGCCGGCTTCCAGGCGCGCGACCAGACGTCCCGCCCGCTGTTCGACACGCGCGGTCGACTCTTGAAGCGCCGAGACGCGAAGCGTGGTCTCCGGCTCGAGGCGAAGGTGAGCGCCGTCCGACCAAAACCGAAGGAGCGTCGTCGCCTCCTCCATGGTCTGAACCGCGTCTCCCTCGGAGAGCACCTGTCCGACGTCGGCGGGAAGCCACGCTGCGCCAAGGCTCTGCCAGCGCACGTCCCCTTCCGTTTCCCGAACTTCCGCGACCGGGTCCTCCGGATCGGCACTGGGTTGCGCAGCGGGGGACCCGTCGCCGCAAGCAACAAGGAGCGTTAGGACGAGGGAGGTTCGAAGCGCGCGGTCAGCGAGTCCAACCACCGCGAACCTCCAGCATGAAGCGAAGCGTCGGTTCCTCGAAGACGGAGCGCTGGGCGAACGCGACTCGGGCGCCGGCAAATCCACCAAGCCAAAAGCGCCCGAAGGTGTGTTTGTTGGCGAGGCCGAGATGAAGAAGGCCGCGGGTGTCGTATTCCCGCGCGTTGTCCCCTTCGACGGTCATGCGGGTTCGCGTGAAGGAGATGCCGCCGCCCGCGCGTACAAAGAGCCACCGAAGCAAGCCCACGTCGGCGAAGAGCTCGACGCTACTGCCGTGCTGGGAGGCGCGCGCTTGCGCGTCGTCGGTGGCACTCGATGCGCTCAGTCGCGTTGCGCAGTAGGTCGCGCTTAGGCCGATCCAGAAACGGGGTACGAGCGCGAGCGAAAGTTCGGCGCCAACGAAGCCGGTGACGCGGCGGAATCCGTCGAGGCCAAGTCCCACGCGTGCGCCGAGGTGCACCCCTCGTTCGAGGGCAAGATCAGCGGGCGCGAGCGTTGGTGCCTCGTGAACCTCGACGCTCACCACGTCGAGGGGAACCCAGCGTCCATCGACTTCGGCTTGGAGGACGATTCGGAGCGATCCTGCGCGGTCCGCGATGCAATCCTCCGCGTCGCAGCGAATCCGGACGCGATCGCCAACGAGCGGCTCCCCGAGGACATCGGTGGCGGAAAGCTGCGCCACGAGCGACTCGCCGACGGTCGCTTCCTGCGCCACGACGGCGCCCTGCGTGGGCCATCCGGCGGCCACCGGAAGCTGCGCGAACGCGTGGGCTTCCCGGGAGCGGACCTCGAGGTCGACGGTCGCGGCGTCTCGCGGGGCACTCAGGCCGACCGCTGCGAGCCCAGGGCCTTGCCAGCGAAGCCACTCGAGAGCGCCGCGCTCGCTTCGCACCTGAAGGGGCACGTTTCGCGAAGGTCGTCCTTGGCGATCGGTGACCACGACGAACGCAGCCGAGCGCGGGGAACCTCCCGCCGGAACGCTCAGCTCGGAACGTACGATGAGAACGCTTCGACCTTCCGCCCGGCCGACGACGTGGGCGCCGACGCGATCGCCTCGTCGCGCGCGAACGGCGACGATTCCGGACCGTGGAACGTTGCCGCGGTAGCGTCCCGGCCGAACCTGCTCGAGGGGCGTGCTGCCGCCGGCCCAGTATGCGTGCACCTCTGCCGGCGGCCCAGGAACGCGCACCTGCACCCGCGATCCCCTTCGGGTCGCTCGAACGCGTAGGTTGTTTTCTTCCCCGAGGGCGACCTCCCCCTGAAGGGAAAGGTCCGGTCCGCGAACCTGAAGGGTGGCGGAGGGCTGCGGCGTGTCGCTGCGTATCCAGACTTCCCGCACGCACTCCCCGTGGCGTTGACCGAGCTCAACCTCGACGCCTGCGCCTTCGACTTCCAGCTCGTCCCAGGACGCGCAGCCTCCGCTGGCGTCTTCCACGATCAAAAAGCAACGACGCTCGGTCGGGCTTCCCGCCGGTCCGTAGGCGTGCAGCCGCTGCGCTTCGGCAACGCCCGCGCAAAGCAAAAGACCCACTGCGATGATCCGTGGAAGAGACACTCGCCCAACGAACGGATCGGACGTCTTCGCGGAAACTTTAGGCCGCAGTCGCGATTCGCCGACATCGAGGAGCGAACGGAAAATTCGAAGCCTCCCTCCGGTTCTTGAACATGCTCACAAGCGCGCAAGAACCCATAGGCGCGAAACTTCGAGTCGCACCACCCACCCTTGCTGACGCCTGTGAAGAATATCACGAACGTACACCGTTAGCTGCATTCTTGATGCATTTGTTTGGTGCGTTCATGCGCCCAAAGGGACGGTGTATACAGGGCCGTGCCTCTCGCGGCTCATCTCGCGGACTCACCGTCGGCCCGAGACATCGGCTCCTTGGCGCTAAGCGTCGTTCGAAACGACAACCCGATGTTGGCGATGCGGGCCGCCCATTGGCGCAACTCCCTGATGCGCGTCGGCCTGCCCGTTCCCTTCTGGGCGGTGCACGACATCGGCATGCTCACGATCGTCGATCCCACAAGCGTTCCCGTGGGACCGCGGCCTCTGCTCCAGCGCCTTCAGCTTCCAGGTCCAGTCGGCGGCGCGCTGCAGGCCTATACCGAAACGCTCCAAGAGATCGGCGCCAGCGAAGTTCTCGAAAAGGCGCGGCAGTGGCGCCTCAGCGATGAGTTGATCGCGGTGCTGCTCTTGAAGGTGCTCGGACCGCTCTTCGAGCGTTACCGCGGGCACCAGCTGAGTGCGGGCATTCCCACCATCCTGCCGATGGATCCGGAGGTCTATCGCGATCTCGATCCGCAGCTCGCGGATCTTTTTGGGCGGCACGACCGCGGAGACGATCTCGGGTTCATTCAGCACGTGGCGCGGGAGCGCATTCGTTTGATCACGGCGATCGAGCAAATCGATCTCGACACCCTTCGCCTTCTCGGCATGTTCGGAGCCGAAGCGTCCGCCGCGGGCGCGATGGAGATGCTCGACCTCTTGAACGTCTTCGAGTCCCCGGAAGCGAACGACGTCGTGAACTTCTCCCTCGATCTTCTGCCGAGCGTGCTGGAGACGAAGCGCGCGAGCGGGCAGCAGATGTTCTCCGTCGACGGGTACTCCGGCGTCGAGCGTCGCGGGACCATCGACTCGCTCGTCCTCAGTGAGCTCGCCTTCGACGAGGAGCTTTTCGACCGCCGTTTCGCGGAAAACGAGGTGTTCTACTACGCCCGGGAAAAGCAGCACGAGGAGGACCGGCGCCTTCACTACATCATGGTGGACGCGTCGGCGTCGATGCGCGGGCAGCGTTCGGTCTTTGCGCGCGGGCTCGCGCTGACACTGATCAAGAAGCTCCTCCTCCAGGGAGAGGACGTTTACTTTCGCTTCTTCGACTCGCGCCTTTACGAGGTTCAGCACGCGCGTCACGGTCGAAGCGACACGGGCGGCATCAGCGTTCCTTATGTGCTCTGCTTCAAGGGGGAACGCGGACGCAACTACGCCAAGGTCTTTGGCATGCTCGCCAACGAGCTCCAGCGTCTTCATCGCCGCGAACGCCGCACGCCGATTCTTTACGTGCTGACCCACGCGCAATGCCACGTTCCCCTCGACACCATCGAGCGGCTTCGTGCGATCGCGCGCCTCTACGGCGTCTTCATGCTGCCGAGTACGGGGGAGCTCGAGCTGGAGTATCTGCACCGCCTCAACACCGTGCAGGTAGTCGACAATCAGTCGCTCACGCAGCGGGATGCGCGTGCGGCGCGAGCGCTCGAAATCGTCGACGATGCGACGACCACCTCCGCCAAGGACGTCGAGAGTGACGACGAAGAGGAAGTTCGCCACAGCGTTCCGCCTCCGCCGCCGAGCGAGCTGATCTAGGTCATGCGTCTCGAGGGTTCCTGTCATTGCGGCAAAGTTCGGTTCTCCCTCGAGAGTCGCGAGCCATGGCCCTACCAGCGCTGCTATTGCTCCATCTGTCGCAAGACCGGTAGCGGCGGCTTCATGATCAACCTGGGCGGCGATGCGCGAACGCTCGAGGTCGACGGCGAAGCCCACCTGAAGGTCTATCAAGCCGTCAAAGAGGACGGCACCCGCAGCGAGCACCGGCGCTATTTCTGTGGTGAATGTGGCTCGCATCTCTATGCGCAGCACTCGCGCTGGCCGGATCTGGTGCATCCCGTCGCGAGTGCGATCGACACGCCGCTTCCCGCGCCGCCGCGCCGCGTGCACATGATGCTGGGTTCGCGCGCGTCCTGGGTGCCGGTCGACGCAGGACCGGACGACGAGCGCTACGACGAGTACCCCCGAAACGCCCTCGCGACCTGGCACGCCGACAACGGCTACGACGACAAAACCTCGCAGCCTGAAGAGTAGACGCGTTACGCTGCCCGGATGCGCGTTGCGATTTCGTTTCTTGTTCTTTCGGCGGTGTTTGGGTGTGGGGATGACGACGGCGATCCGGGGGACGCCGGCGTGGATGCGATGGGCGTCGACGGGGCGGTGGACTCCGACGTTCCCACCGATGCGGGGACCGATGTCGCGCCCGATGCCGGTCCCGCGGATCCGCCCGAGATCTGCGTGGGCATTCGCGGCAACGGTCCTCGAATCACCGCGCACTTCGGATCCCTCTCGCGCATCATCGAGCACTACGGCGTTCCCGTCGGCGGCGCGGGTGGCAGCTCCGGCAGCATCACGCTCTTCTTTCTCGAGAGCGTTGCGATGAACCCGCTGATCGAGACCTGCGGCGACGGCCCCTGTGATCCCCTCGAGCGAGCCAACCGCGCGGCGCTGATGTTCAAGTCCATCCTCGGCTACCTCGAGGTTCTTCTCGAGAGCGAGGAAGCACTCTCCTTCGGCGTCCTCGCGGACATCATCATGCGCGTGCAGGACGAAGGCATCGCCGCGCTCCTCGACACGAGCCCCTCGGAAGCGGTCGATGCCCTTGAGGCAATCCTGAGTTCGGACGATTTGCGCAGTCTCGTGAACCCGGAGGTCCTGCAGCTTCTCGCGGATTCGCCGAACCCGGTCTTTCACGCGCGCGACATCGTTGGTGCGCTCGCTTCGGCGGCGAGCTTTGAGGTGACCGATGACACCATCCTTCTCCGCCCGGGTGTTCTTTCCTTTCCTGCGTTTGCGCAGCTTCTTGGGCGCATCGCGAGCTTCTACGCGGCCTACGAGCCGGTGGATCAGGACGCGATGGAAAGCTGGCTGAGCGATTGCGCGAGTCCGGGTCGCGGCATGCTCTGGCCGATGGTCGCCGAGCTTCCGAGTGGCGAGAGCACCTGCGGCGAGGTCTTTCGCACGATGGTGACCGACTACCGCGCGGCGGTGCGCGCCGACGAGGAGAGCTTTCCGACCCGCGCGGACGATCCGGTCGGCGGTGAACTCCGCGTGCTCGTGTCGACGTCCGTGATGGTCGGCGATGCCGTGACCGCCTGGGAGGCGGCGCGCGCCGATTACCTCCAGGCCGACGAGCACACCTTCAGCGTAGACTTCGACGACATTCGCTTCGGCTACTGGGGCCAGACGAGCGACCTCAACCTCGTGACCGGCAACCCGAACGGCTATCCGGATCTCAAGACGAGCAAAGCGCTCTCCCTCGGCGAGGCGACCTGGCGTGAGGTCCTCGCGTTCTCGCCGGCGGAGCCTGGCCTTGCGCGCGCCCTCGAACTCCCGGGCGACAACGTTTCCGCCGGCGGCTGGTCCGATCTGCAGCCAACCCTCGTGCTGCAAAACCTCGGCTGCGAAAAGGTCGTCTACCTCACGCGCCAGGGTACCGGGAGCAGTTTCGCGAGCGGCGTTGCGCGACTTCTCGGCGCGGACGACACCGACATCGACTCGCTCTTTTCGTTCACCGATGCGACGAGCTCGACCTATCTTTCGATCGAGCAATCGGACGGCATCTGGTGCACCGACTGGGACACGCCGCCGACCACCGACATCGGCGCGATTACCCTCGACTCGTACACTGCGCCTCTCGAAACGGACGACCCCGTCTTCGAGTCCGTGGCGGATCCCTACGGCAACATTACGGGCAGCACCGGCCTACCCGGATGCACCCTCGGCGTCGACGGATGACGCGAGGCGGATGAGGGCTTCGACGACGACCGGCGGGAGATCGACGGCGGCGGCGAGGTCCTTGGCGTTCGCCGCAGCGAGCGCTTCGAAGGTACGGCAGCGTTCGGCGACCAAGCGCGCCTTGAGCGGGGCGAGGCCCGCTTCGGCTTCGAGCCAGCTCGCGTGAAGGGGCCGCGTTTCGGGTCGAGGCGGGGGCGCGCCAAGAAGATCCCCGAGCGCGGTGGTCGCTGTCTGCGCGGATGCGATGAGCTCGTGCGGTTCGAGGCGATCGCCGCCGAGAAGACGCGCCATGGCTTTGAGGATCGCGAGTGCGGGAAGTCGAGGCGCCGACTCGCGCAGAACAAGCTGCTGCACAAAGGGGTTGTCGAGGTTGACGTGCAGAACGCGTTTGAGCGCGGGCGCTCGTTTTGCGTAGTCGCCGAGGAGGGTCGCCATCGGATCGCTTGGCGCGGTATCGTCAGCGTCCTGAGCGGCGTCCTTAGCGAGGCGCATTCGCCGCGGAGTGATCACCAGCGCGGGAACCTCGACGGGTGCGAAGCGCGCGGCGACGACCTCGAGGTCTTGCTCGCGAAGCTCGTCGAGAAGCCGCTGCTCGGCGGCGCTCGGGCGAACTCGCTGGAGGAGACCCGCGCCCGGCTGGTTCGCCTCTTCGACGATCGGAACGCCGCGAACCTCGGCGTAGCACTTTAGAAAGGGCGCCTCCGCAAACCACTGCGCGTCGATGACGGGACGACGGGCTGATTCGAGGAGGAGCGCCATCGCGCGCGCCTGATCTTCATGCGCGAAGTAGTAGATCGTGCCGCCGCTCGCCTTAAGATACGCGGGAAGCGTCAGGTTGCCGCGGGAGGTGCGAAAGGTAACGCGGTCGGCGATCGCGTCGAAGAGCACCGCCGAATCGAGCGCCCAGCGTTTGAGGAGCGCCGCGTGCGCGTCGATGATCCGCTGCCAACGCTGGGGTTCCTCGTCGGCGATGCGCTGCAGCGCTTCCGTGAGCTGC
>JBCDAA010000202.1:0-15974 GCA_039186435.1 Myxococcota bacterium
CCGTCGGACGCGTCTCGGCGGTGCTTCAGGGCGACCCGCAAACGCCGCCTGCGGTGATCGCCAACCTGCTCACCGATCCCGCCCGAAAGGCGGGCGTCGGCGCTGCCGCTGTCGTGCTACGCGCGCGGTAGCCGTCGACGGCGAAGTACCACCGCAGCGACGAACACGATCGCCGCCCAGGGCGCCGAGTCCCCCTCGGGAGCGACGACACCAGGACCGACCGCGCAATTGCACCATCCAAAGGTGACGAGCTCGGGCTCTTCGAAGAAGCCCGCGTCCACGGCGGCATCGACTCGGGGAACACCCGCGTCTCGGCGACCGGGGCCCGCATCGCGGCGGACGACTCCGCTATCGGGTCGGCCTGCATCCGGTCGAGGCACGCCCGCGTCAAAACCGCCATCGAGGCCCGCGTCAAGACCGGCATCGAAGCCTGCATCCACCCCCGCATCGAAACCCGCGTCGAAACCCGCGTCCACCCCGAGCGAAAGGAACGTAAGCGTGAGCTCGTAGTCGCCCGCCGAGCTGCCGAAGCCGTCCATGAAGAGGAAGTAGGTTCCCGCTTCGAGGTCCCGCTCGATCAACGAGTCGAAGCCTGCGCCGCCATCGTCGTCGCACGCGATCTCACTCGCGGGATCCTCGCACTCGCGCCGGAGATAGAGCGTGGTGTCGAAACCCGTCGCGTACGCCCGAAAGGACGTCAGCCCGTCCACCTCGAAACGGTAGACCGTTTCCAAGCTCGAGCCCGAGCAGCTGCCCTCGTAGTTACCGGTCGTCAGCGAGCCGTTGGTCCCTTCCACTACCTGGCTCACGGGTTCGATCTCGATCGCCGTCGCGCAGGTGTTGCCCGCCAACGCATCCACGCAGGCCGCGCCGACGCAGAAGCCATCGCAGCTCTCGATCACCCCGTCAGGTCGGCCGCATCGAAGGCGCATCACATCGGTGCCGTCGCACTCGAACGTGGGCGCCGGCTGGCAGAGCCCACCGCCGCAGGAAAATCCGTCCGGGCAGGAGCGCGCAGACCCACAGCGGGCAAGGCATGCGCCGCGATTGCAGCGAAGCTCACCGGGACAATCCGTACCGCCGCGGCAGACGCGGCAGACGCCGTCCCCGTCGCAAAGCGCGCTGGTCGTGTCGACCTCGCAAAGGCCTTCGATGGCGCGCGCGACGTAGGTGCACTCTTCCTGGGCGCCGTCGTCGGGGTCATTCGGGAGCACCCGAACGACGTCGCAGGGACCGCGAGACTCGTAGTCGCGCTCGCCTCGCACGAGGATGCCCACCACTTCGCCTGCGTCGTTGAACACCCCCGAGCCCGAGTTACCGCCAAAGGTGTCGAGATTCGCCCCAAACCACTCTCGGTCGGCCGCGTTCGGTGCGAGCACTTTGCCGCCATCGTCGATCTTGAGCGGCAGCCCGCTTCCAAAACCCATCACGACCAAGTCGGTATCCACCGGGAGCGCCATGTCGCCCATGCGAACGGCTGCAGGCCGGCGCGCTGCATCCACGGGGCGATCCAGCCGGACGACCGCATAGTCGAGCGAGCCATCGTCGACGCTCACCACGAGCTCGCCGCAGCGATAGACATCGCTGGATTCGATCGTCGCGAGGCGCCCGTCCGCTTCGTAGAAATAGTCAAAGACGAACCGCGTCTCCGCGCACTCAAAGGTGTCTTCCACGCAGTGCCCAGCGGTGAGCACGAGGTCGAAGTCGATCAACGTTCCCGAGCAGTTTGCGCCGGTCGGCTGATCGCGAAAGCGCTCCCCTTCGCAAAGCCCGCGCGCGACGCCGAGGGTCGAGCCGAGGACCTGGACGTTTTCGGGATCGCTCTCGTCGAGATCGCCTTCGTCCACCAGCGCCACGATCGACCGCTCCGCGAGGTCGCGCCAGAACATGCTCGGATGCGCGAAGACGTCGGTGCGGTCGTCCACGCCGTAAACGACCGCCTCCTGACGCGATGAGGTTTTGGGAACGTCAGCGCATGCGCCAAGGAGCGCAAACGCGATCACCAGTGCGGTCGTCCGCCCATCGAGGCCCACCTCGAAACGGTAGGCCAGATCGCGAACTTCGCCACCCGACAGGCGTTTTCAACGGATCAGGGCAGACATTCGCCCTGCTGGGGTCCCACGAACTGACAGGTGCTTCCCGCGATGATCGTCTCGCAGAATGCATCCCCTCCGAAGAAGTCGCAGCGCGGTGCACAGACGCTGAAACTACCCGTGTAGCAAACCTGGTCGAGGTCGCCGACACCGACGCAATCCGCGTCGCTAAAGCATCGGCAGGTGAACACGTCCACCAGGCCGTCGCCGTCGTCGTCCGTCCCGTCGCAGCACTCACTTCCCGGACCGAAGGGCGAGCAGTCCGTGTCCGCGCAGTCCGTGCGAGTGTCGCCGTCGTTGTCGACCCCGTCGGTGCACATCGCCGGACCGAGCTCGTTCATCATTACGCCGTCACACACCGGACGCGGACGGCAGACCGGGTCGGCGCAGTCGACCAGGCCGTTGCAGTCGTTGTCGACCCCGTCGCGGCAGCGCTCGCCCCCCGTCGGCACACAACAGCCCGGGTCACCGCTGCAGGCGGGATCTTCGCAGTCCGTCAATCCGTTGCAGTCGTCGTCGTTGCCGTTGATGCAGCTCGCTTCGTTCGGCAGGCACACCGGGGTGCAGGCTGGGTCGCCCGCGCAATCGGGATCTTCGCAGTCGATGAGACCGTCGCAGTCCTCGTCGAGGGGAATGTTGCAGATCTCCGGTACGCAGATCGAGCAGAGCGGGCTGCCGAAGCAGTCGTCGTCCGCGCAATCCACGATCCCGTCGCAGTCGTCGTCGCGACCGTTGCGGCATTCTTCGTCGACGCACATGCCGGAGCAGCTCGGCTCCAGGAAGCACTCGAAGTCGTCGCAGTCCGCCTGTCCGTCACAGTCGTCGTCGACCGCGTTGTTGCAGAGCTCAAAGGGCAGACAGACGCTGCACCCCGGATCTCCCGCGCAGTCGGGGTCGTCGCAGTCCACGATGCCGTCGCAGTCGTCGTCGACCGAGTTTCGACACGCCTCCGGTCGCGGCACGCAGCAGCGCGGATCGCCGGAGCAATCGTCGTCGCCACAGTCCGCAAGGCCGTCGCAGTCGTTGTCGACTCCGTCGCCGCAGCGCTCCGGACGCGGAATGCAGCAGGCCGGCTCCGACACGCAGTCGGGGTCGAGGCAATCGACCAGCGTGTCGCAGTCGTTGTCCTCTCCGTCGCCACATACCTCTGGGGAAGGCGTGCAGCAGGTGCTGTCAGTGCGACAGTCAAAGTCCTCGCAGTCGATCGGACCGTCGCAGTCGTTGTCGATTCCGTCGCGGCAGTTCACCTCGCGCGGCGCGCACACCATGCAGAAGGGATCCGCGCGGCAGTCGCGGTCGTCGCAGTCGATGCGGCCGTCGCAGTCGTCGTCCCGCCCGTCACTGCAGGAGAACTCGCGCACCGTGCACGCGCCACACCCCGGCGCGCCAGCGCACTCCGGATCGTCACAATCAACGCGGCCATCACAGTCGTTGTCACGCATGTCGAAGCAGTCGACCTCGAAGGGTTCACACTCCTCGCACTCCGGCAGCCCGAAGCAGTCGAAGTCCTCGCAGTCGACGAAACCATCGCAGTCCTCGTCGTCTCCGTCGCGACAGTTCACCTCCGTCGGCAGGCACATGCGGCACTCGGGGCGGCCGGTGCAGTCTGGGTCCGCGCAGTCGAGAAGGCCGTCGCAATCGTTGTCCACGAAGTCCCGGCAAAAGGTCTCCGTCGGCGCGCACACGCAGCTCGGATCCATCGCGCAATCCGGATCGTCGCAGTCGAAGCGGCGATCGCAGTCGTCGTCGACGCCGTTGCGGCAGTCCACCTCGAAGGGCGCGCAGCCCCCGCACTCCGGGATCCCGCGGCAGTCCGGATCTTCGCAGTCGATGAGCCCATCGCAGTCGTCGTCTTCGCCATCGAAGCAGCGAAGCTCAGCGTCGAGGCAGCCCGTGCACTCGGGCGTGGACGAACAGGGCACGTCCGCGCAGTCGATCAATCCGTCGCAGTCGTCGTCGATGCCGTTGTCGCAGAAGATCTCGATCAGCGAGATCGGCTCGCACACGACGCACGCGGGATTCGCGCGGCAGTCGGGGTCCGCGCAGTCCATGAGACCGTCGCAATCTTCGTCCACGCCGTTGCGGCACTCGAACTCGGTGCGCCCCATCGGAACGCAGCCGCAGGCGGGATCGCCGCCACACTCGGCGTCCGCGCAGTCGATGAAGCCGTCGCAGTCGTTGTCGACTCCGTCGTCGCAGCGAAACTCAAAGGGACCGTCGGGACGGCAGTCACAGAACGGAAGCCCCGCGCAGTCGATGTCGTCGCAGTCGACCGCTCCGTCGCAGTCGTTGTCGGCTCCGTCCGCACAGAACATCCCCGTCTCGGGAAAACACTCGACGCAGGCGTCGCTGCCAGCGCAGTCCGGGTCGGCGCAATCAAAGCGGCCGTCGCAGTCGTCGTCGCGGCCGTCCGCACAGAAGCGCTCCACGCGGCTGATCGGCTCGCACATCATGCAGACGGGATCGCGCGAGCACGCGCCGTCTTCGCAGTCCACGCGGCCGTTGCAGTCGTTGTCGAAACCGTCGCCGCAGGTCTCGGGCAGTCCGGGACGCACTCGCGGGTTCGTGTCGTCGCAGTCCTCCCCGCCGCAGCGCACATCCGCCACGCCGTCCGAATCCCCATCGCGGGGCACGCTTCGACAGCTTCGCGACGCCTCGTCGCAGAGATCCGTCGTGCAGAAATCGCCGTCGTCGCAGGAGGGAGGCCCGGCGGGCACGCAGCCGGCGCCGACCACGCAGACTTCCTCGCCCGTGCAGAAGAGACCGTCGTCGCAGGCAAGGTCGGAGGGCGTGTTGTTGCATCCGCCGATCGCTTCGCTGCACTCGTCGACGGTGCATCCGATTCCGTCATCGCAATCGAGACGCGGGCCCGCAACGCAAAGACCGTCCACACAGTCCTCGCGTCCGTTGCAGACAAACCCATCATCACAGTCCAGGGGCGACATGCATTCGCGACGGATGCAGTCGTCAACCGGCGAACAGATCTCGCCGATTCCGCAGCGCTCGCTGTCGGGCACGAACTCACATCCGCCGATCGCCTCGACGCAGCGGTCCGCGGTGCAGCGAACGCCATCGTCGCAGCGAACGGGTGCACCAGGGAGACAGCTTCCCGCGCTGCAGGTCTCCGCGCCGTTGCAGATCAGCCCGTCGTCGCAGTCGACATCGCTGACGCACTCCCCGCCGTCAAAACCGCCATCAAAGCCAGAGTCGATTCCGCCATCGACTTCCGGACCACTGTCGAACGTATCAAGAGGACTACGCCCACATGCCACCAAGAGGGCAACGGCAACGAGATGCCTGCGTTTCATTCTTCCCTGCTCCCTAACTCCCCAAGTGGTCGGAACCCACTCGATCCGTCCCCCGGATCGTCGCTCCGACGCCCCGAAATATTCGGTTCTGGTCCAATGCTGACGTCACAAGTCTAACGGACCGAGGCGCACAACCTCGAAAACCAGGCAAATCACTGCCATTTTTGTGCCAAGCCGAGAGAAGCCCAGGGCCGTGGGTTTTCTTCGCGACTGGGTCTTTCGCTCCTGGGCCAAGGCGTGCCGCGTGCGGTTTCGCACAGGGAAGGCCGCCCCACGGAAATACGAGCGGTGCCAAAGCGTTAGGGGGCCGCACCAGGGTTGACTATGGCCATCGGCCGACTACATCTCAGCCGCCCGTGCAGGGGGCTTCCCTTGCGCACGACTCAACGAGGCAACGCCGGATGAGTGACGTGATGATCGAGGCTCGGGACCTGTCCAAGACGTACGGGACCGTGCACGCACTAAAAGACGTCAGTTTCGAGGTTCGAAAGGGGGAAGTCGTGGGCTTCCTCGGGCCGAACGGAGCTGGCAAGACCACGACGATGAAGATCCTGACGACCTTCATCGCGCCTTCCCAGGGAACCGCGAAGGTCAACGGAGCCGACATCTTCGACGACCCCATGAGCGTTCGCACCGCGATCGGGTACCTCCCGGAAAGCACTCCGCTCTACACGGAGATGCTCGTGCTGGAGTACCTCGAGTTCGTCGCGCAGATGCGCGGCTACAAGGGCGCGGAGGCGCGCAAGCGGATCAAGAAGGCGGTGGAGCAGACGGCGCTTGGCGATGTGATCGCCAAGGAGATTCGCGCGCTCTCGAAGGGGTTTCGCCAGCGTGTGGGAATCGCCCAGTCGCTGGTTCACGAGCCGCCGGTGCTGATCCTCGACGAGCCGATGAGCGGTCTCGACCCGAACCAGGCGTCCGAGATTCGCGACCTCATCAAGGACATCGGTCGTGAGCGCACCGTCATCCTCTCGACGCACGACCTCGGCGAAGTGCAGGTGACCTGTGACCGCGTGCTCATCATCAGCAAGGGCAAGCTCGTCGCCGACGACACCCCCGACGAGCTTCGGGAACGCACCGGCAAGGCGAGCTACATCGTCACGGTTCAAGCGACCGATGGCGGCGCCAAGAACAGCGAGCACGCCAAGAAGGCCCGGGACATCCTCGGCAAGGTGAGCGGCGTCGCTCAGGTACGGCAGCGTGACGCCGATGCCAAGAACGAGCTCCTTTTCACGCTTCGACCGAAAGACTCGAGCGACCTTCGCGCAGCGATCTTTCGCGCAGCCGTGGAGAATCAGCTCGTCCTTCTCGGTCTCGAAAAACGCGCGGAGACCCTCGACAAGGTCTTCCGTGACTTGACCACCGGAGACGCGGCGCCGACGCAGAAAAAGAAGTCGAGCCGCGAACAGAAAATCCAAGAAGCGCGCGAAAAGAAAAAGGCGCGCGACGCCAAGCGGGAGGAAGAGTGATGAACCAGAACGTTCTCACCATCGCCGGGCGGCAGTTTCGAAGCTACTTCAACGGTCCCATCGCCTACATCGTGCTCGGGATCGTGCTGCTGCTCCTCGGGTTTCTCTTTTGGGAAACGTTCTTTCTTTTCGGACGCGCGACCATGCGCGAGATGTTCCGTTACCTCGCGCTGATCAACTACTTCGCGCTGCCGGCTCTCACGATGGGCCTCCTCGCGGAAGAGAAGCGCACCGGGACGATCGAGCTGCTGATCACGATGCCCGTCACGGACGCGCAGGTGATCCTCGGCAAGTACCTCGGCGTGATGGGCCTCTACGCGGTGATGCTTCTGCTCACCCTGCCCTACTGCTTCAGCGTTGCGAACCTCGGCAACCTCGACTGGGGCCCGGTCTTTGCCGGCTACGTCGGACTGCTCTTTCAGGGCGGCGCGCTTCTCGGAATTGGTCTCACGACCTCGGCGTTCACGAGCAATCAGCTGGTCGCGCTCTTCTCCGCGCTCGGCATCTCGATGTTCTTTTTCATGGTCGACAAGTTCCTCCCCTTCTTTCCGGCGGGAGCGGCCAACTTCTTCGAACTCATCTCGTTCGACTTTCACGTCGAAAGCATGCGCCGCGGTGTGATCGCGGTGCGTGATGTCTTCTTCTTCGTCTCGGTTGCTGCGATCGCTCTCATGATCGCATTCCGGGCCCTCGAAAGCCGTCGCTGGAGCTAAGACATGGCGGAGAAACGAAACACGGGCGCAGCGTCGTCCCTAGGCCTTCTCATCCTGAGCATCGGCATCGTCGGTGCCCTCAACTTCATCTTCACGTTCCTCAACGTTGGCCGTTGGGACGTGACGGACAACCGTCTGTGGAGCCTCTCGGACGGCTCGCGCGATCTCGTTGCGGACCTCGACGATCGGATGGAGATCCGCGCGTATTTCACCGAGAACCTTCCGCCTCCCTTCAACGCCACGGAGCAATACGTGCGCGACATCCTTTCGGAGTACGAAGCGGCGAGCGGCGGGAACGTCGTGGTGCGCTTCATCAGCCCGGAGGAAGATGAAGATCGCGAAGCGGCGGAGGCCGACGGCATTCAAGCCGTGCCTCACCAGAAGATCGAAAACGATGCGGTGAGCGTCGTTGAGGGCTACCGCGGACTCGCCATCGAGTACCTCGGCGAGACCAAGACGATCCCCGTCATTCAGGACCAGTCTGGCCTCGAGTACACGATCACGATGGCCATCAAGGAGATGGTCGGCGACCGTCGCCCAATCGGCGTGGTGACCGGGCATGATGGCCCGAGCCTCGAGGAAGGTCTCAGCGGCCTTCGCGACTCCCTGCCGACCTACGAGCTGCGCGGCGTGAGCGCGAGCGAGGAGATCGACCGCGAGCTTGCCGCGCTTCTTGTGGTGGCGCCGGCGACCCCCTTCAGCGAAGTGGAGCTCCAGCGCATCAACCAGTTCGTCATGCACGGTGGCTCCCTCGGCGTGTTCGGCGGCAGCACAAAGCTCAACATCGAAGGTCCGGACCCGAGCACCGAGGCGATCGACAGCGGGATCAACCAGCTGCTCACCACCTACGGCGCGACGGTTCAGTCCGACGTCGTTCTCGACTGGCAGTGCAGCCGTGCGCCGATGCGCGGACCGATGGGTCTGCAGGTTGCGGTGCCCTACCCCGCGGTGCCGATCGCCACGTTCACCGACGAGCAGATGGAGCATCCGGCGCTCTTTCGAATTCCGACGGCGGTCCTTCCCTTCACGTCGAGCCTGACGCTGACCTCGGCGCCGGAAGGCGTGAACGTCGACGTCCTCGCGCGCTCGAGCGACAACAGCTGGCGCGACACCGGCGGCAGCGTGAGCCTTCGTCCGCGGCATCCGCGCGAGTGGCGAATGACCGGCGACGCTGGACCCTTCCCGCTCATGGTGGGCATTGAAGGATCGCTTCCGAGCGCCTTTGCGGCGAGCACGAGCGGTGAGGCCCCCGCGGTGGAAGCGCCGGCGCAGTCCGAGGACGAAGTTCGCGTCCTTGTGGCGGGCACCGCGGCGTTCATGCGCGACGAGTTCCTTCCGCAGGGACAGCAGGGTCCGCGCCAGCTGAGCGGCGGCCTTGCGTTCGCGCTCAACGCCATCGACTGGCTTGCCGCCGAGTCCGACCTCATCGCGATTCGCGCAAAGAACATCGAAGACCCGGCCCTCGAGATTCCCGCGGCGGTGACCCAGGCGCAGGACGCGGCGTTCGAGGCCGAGGAACAGGCTCGCGAAGCCGCCGAGGGAGGTGACCTCAACGCGGCGCAGGAGAGCGTCGACGAGCGCGATGAAGCGCTGGAAGAGCGCAAAGCCGCGCTCGAAGCGTGGGACTCGAAGAAGTCGGCCTACCGCTGGCTCAACACCCTCGGCATTCCTTTCATCTTCGCGCTCTTTGGTGTGATTCGCTGGCGTCAGCGAAACGCGAAGCGCCGAAACCTCAAGCTCTAGGTCCTTCCATGAACAACCGAATTGTCATTGCGGGCGTCGCCTTTCTCGTGCTCATCGGCGTCGCGGTTATGATCGTCAACAAACGCAACGCCAGCGACGAGGGCAGCACCGACGCCGAGGTGCCGGAACTGCCGACGATCGACGCGGATGCCGTCACCGAGCTCACCATCGTGCGTCCTTCGCCCGAAGAAGGCGGGGAACCGGAGACCGTCACGCTAACCAAGCAGGGAGACCGCTGGCAGGTCACGGCGCCCGTCGAGGCCGACGCGGATCAAGACGCGGTGGGAACCGCATTGACCAAGCTTGCGGACCTGGACGTGCAGGGCGTCGCCGCGTCCAATCCGGACAACCACGAGCGTCTCGAAGTGGGCGACAACGGCATCAAGGTCGAGGTCAAAGCGGGGGGCGATACGGTCGCCACGCTGATCATCGGCGCGTACCGAAGCCGCAACACCATGGTCCGCTTGGATGGACAGGACGTCGTCGTCACGGTGGCGGGCTCGATCAAGTTCGCGTTCAACAAGGAGCTCAAGGACTGGCGCAATCGCCGCGTGGTCAACGAGCCGCCGGAACGCGTCGCGACGGTGCGTTTCGCGAGCGAGAACGGCAACTGGGAGTTCTCGCGGAACGCGTCGGACGAGTGGACGCCCGCAGAAGGCCAGGACGAGATCGAGCGCTTTGGGCCGACCAAGGTTCAGTCGGTGGTCTCTTCGATTGCGCGCATGCGCGCGGTGAACTTTGCGGAGCAGGGAATGTCGGCAGCGGACGCCGGCCTCGCAGAGCCCGCGGGCACAGTCACGATCCTCGTGCGTCCGGAAGGCGCGGAGACCGAGGGCGCGGAGACCGAAAGCGCGGAGACCGAGGGCGCGGAGACCGAAGGCGCGGACGGTGAAACGGCCGAGGGCGACACCCCCGAAGGCGAACCCGAAGCGGCGCCGAGTGTCCCGATGGAAACCATCGTGCTTCAGGTGGGCGCGGAGCGAGAGAACAGCGAGCGCTACCTTCAGCGCCAAGGCGATCCCACCATCTACGTCATCTCGCAGTATCTCGCGGACCGAATGCGCCCAACGGCGGAGACCTTTCAGGCGCCCGAGCCAGGCAGCGAACCTCCGACGATGGCTCCGGGCGGCCTCGGTGGCCCGGGGGGCCTCCAGCTTCCGGGCGGCGGCGGCCTTGGCGGTCCAGGGGGCGGCCAGATCCCGCCCGAGCTGATGCAGAAGATTCAGCAGCAGCTCCGCCAGCAAGCCGGCATGAACTAGCGGCGAAACGGCGTCCAGACGAGCACTGCTCGAACTGCCGCCGACAGAAAATCGGGCGAGATTGTTCTCTAATCGGTGTGCAGAACCTGCACACGGGCAGTATCTTCACGGGGTGGCGAAGAACAGTCAGGCTATCGAGCGGGCGGCGAAAGCCCTTCGCTCCGCTGTTCTTGATTTGGGTCATAATCAGGCCAAGCTCGAAACCTACCTTGCAGATGTCGTTGGCCACGGTGCGGCACGACGAGTCCGCCTCTCCCCCATCGCCACCGAAGGTCTCCCTTCGGCGTTTCCTCGGGGAAGAGTTGTCGTCACTGGCAAGAGCGGCTTTCTAATTCGTGCGACGGAGCTGAACGTCGGCAATGGAGAGATCACCTTTCCCATCCGGACCGCCACTGTCCACGCTCTTCCAACACGGCGCATGACACCTCGTCGAACCACCCGAGAACCTCGAGTCCTGGTGGTGCCGAATGGACTTGAAGACTTCGACCTCCATGTATTTCCCGTCGTCGATCTCTCCCCGCGAGGGTGCGCGATCGATGCCGGGCACGCGATCCCACCTGGGACCCAACTCGAGAGCACAGAGCTTTGGGGAGAACGCAAGCTCCTTCGCCGTGCTAACGCAACCATCATCGAGACGATTCCGTGGCGAACGCCCGAGGGCTACCGCCGGTTCCGGATGCGCGTCGTTCTCGAGACCCCCACCTCGGCGCCACTTACGCCGTCTGACCGACTCAGCGACCCCGAACGGATCAAGAAGCTCCTCTCCCTGGTCAACCTTATGGGAGTCCCAGTCGAGATCGAACTGCCTGAAGGCCACACCCACACCGGGCAAATCACGACACTCGATTCAGATAGTCTCGTGGTGGAGACCAAGACACCGCTCATCTCACCCAGACTGAGAATGAGCTTCGAGCTGTTCGCATCCAACTACGCGATGGATGTCCGAACCCTTGGTCGCTCCTCATCGGACGCGGTCGCTGTCACCTACCCGCTGCTGGTAAGTCGGAGGCGACGCCGTCATCAATCGAGAGCGCGAGTCCCCAACGAGCTCGCCGTAGGTTTTGAAGGATACAACGCAGCGACCGGGGACCTGATTCGCCGCGAAGTGCTAGACCTTTCGTTCAGCGGACTGAGCTTCCGAACGGTGCCAGCCGAAGACGTCCTCTGGACAGGCCTTGTCCTAGAACGGGCGAAGATTCGATGGCGTGGGTCCGCCATCAATGTGGGTGATCTTGAGATTCGAAACGTCGACGAAGTCCGGGGGATCTGTCGGGGCGCTATGCGCGCGAACCCGTCTCATGACTCGCCCGCGATGGTCGACCTCATCGCGCGACTCACCTATCCCGATCTCTCTGTCGACGATGGGGCTAACTTTGACGAGTTCGTTGACCTCTACCAACGGGTAGGGCTCTTCGGTCCGCACATGGACCGAAACTTGCCGCCCGTTTTGGAAGCCGCCGGCGCTACCTGGACGAGAATGCACAAGACAGCCCTGTGCAGGACCATCGTTCAGGAACAGGACGACAAACCGGTTGCCGCCGTCTCGGCCGTCCGAGGGTGGGAAAAGACGTGGGTAATCCAGCACATGGTCGCGGCTCCTGGCCGCCGGCATCGCGACCCAGGCGTGTTACATCGAGCGCATCTTGACTACGTACTACCGAGGGCGGATGGCCAGTACATCGCCGCGTTTGTGAAAGCAGACAACTCGCGTGTGACAGGCTTTTTCGAGCGATTTCTCGCCCTCAACGGCACTCCCGAAGCGATGGGGGTGTGCACTGTCGGTTTGTGGATTCGACGTGGTGGCACCCCCGCCCCTCCTCTCTGCTCCAACTCCGATCTGAAACTGCGAAAGGCAACCCAACGCGACGAGGGAATCATTCAGAGGGGGGCAGAACGACTCATGGGGCCGCTCTGCACAGCAGTCCTTTCCATGCGAGAGGGCGAACTCAGTCTTCCCAACACAACCCGCGAATATCGAAACGGGGGAGTTCAACGGAGCCGCGCCAACTACGTCATCACGCGTAAGGGCTACCCGATCGCAGCGCTCGTCGAGGAACATGCGGACCCGGGCTTCAACCTCACGTGGATGCTGAACGCGACGTGGGTCATTCCACTCCACACACGCTACCAAGGCGACGCGCTCCGACTTGCAGCAAGCTTTGTTGCAAACGCGCCCACTGAGGCTGCGACCGAAGACCGCTTCCTCATCTTGCCGCACGGAGTGGATGCGGGGGAGTTCACGAGAGTTGGCTACCGGCTCGAAGCCGACGTCCGACTCCACGGCCTGCATCGCGCTGGCCTTCACCGGTACTACTACTTCATCCGCGAGCGCTACGGCGAGATCGCGGCAGGACGGCTGAGCCGATCCGTCCTACTTCAGGAAGCCGTCGGGCAAGCATGACCGAGCACGCCGACTTCGGCCGCGACAACTACCGAAAAGTTCGCGAGAGGGTTCATCGTCCTCCGTCGAGCCTCGCAGCGATCGCCACAGTTGCGTTGGTAGCGACGACCGTCACCACAGGATTGTGGCTGACCACGTCCCCACAGCTTGCGATTCGCGTGCTTGGACAAGTCGTCGTGGCGCTCGCGGCATTTCAGGCATTCGCAGTGCTGCATGATTGCGGGCACGGGTCGTTCAGCAAGAGCGCCGTCGCAAACATCGCGGTTGGCCATGTGATGGGTGTGCTCTGCGTCATGCCTTTCTACTCGTGGAAGTTCATCCACCAGCAGCACCATGTCTGGGCGGGGAGCGCAGAGAACGACCCGGCCGCAGCGATCGTCCATCGCTGGCGCCAAGGCGAACGAATCTCCTCCCTTACCCGTGTGCTCTGGCGGTCATGGCTGCCCTTTGTCGCGCTCCAGCAGCAGATCGTACTTACACTCTATCCGCTGCGGATGCTCCGCGAAGGCACGCTGAACCGCAACAAAGCCGCGAAGAGCGCAGCGTCGCTCGCATTCGTCGTTTGCGCTCTTGCCACCGCGCACTTCGCACTGCCGGAAGTCATCAACATCCAGCTATGGCCCGCTGCGGTGGCTTATCTCTCCATTACCGAACTGATCAACCTGCCGCACCACCTCGATCGCCTCACCCTCGAAAGGCGTCTGCCCGTATGGGAGCAGTGGCGCATTGCACGGTCGTGCCAATACCCACCCCTCGTATCGTACCTCGTCGCGCTGAACTTCAATCTTCATGTGGAGCATCACATGTTCCCAGACGTCCCCTGGTATCGACTCCAAGAGGTGCGGTCCCACGTCCGCCCACTTCTTGATGAGCGCTACGAGGAAAGCGTGGGCGCTCGTTGGGTGTTTCGGAATCGTTCCAGGAGCCTTGAAGCCGTAGTCAAGTCGCCGTCGATCTGACGGCAAGAAAGGTGTTTTCGATGGGATGGCGATGGATCGATGCAGAAGAGTTTGTCGATGTCGACACGCTGCGGTCCCTCGACGCAAAAATCGAGGAAGGTATTCGGAGAGTGCAGGCGGAACACGGCGTCAACGATGGCATCGTAGGCGGGACAATTAATCGGTTCTTCCCGTCGCTCCCCGACCTACGACTCGACAAAAGTAGGCCCGCGCTCTCGGACTTGCAGACGCTGACCCTAAAGCTGCCGACTGCCTACACGACGCTGCACCTGGATGAGGGCTGCATCGTCACCCCAACCGCGGAGTACTTTCCGGAACTGATGAAATGGGTCGAAGGGCTACCCTTTGAACAGTTTGGTCGAACGTTCATCGTGTTCGACGACACCGGTGCGGAGGAACCGATTCATCGCGGCCCGGTTCCGTACCAAGAGTTCCTGTGGTTTCGCAGCAACCCTCGGAAGAACTTTTTCACCTATGATGAATCGTTGGAGAGTAAGAGCTACCTCGAAACTCACGCCGCTTGGTTCGACCAAGCCGCATATCACGGCTGTGATCCTGGAACTCCCGGGGAGCTTGAGTGGAGCATCCGCGTCGACGGCGTGTTCACGCCTGCCCTACGTGAGTACATCGCGCAGAGGTTTGACGCCTGGACAGATACCCAACGTGGTCTCGTCGAGTACTTCGAGAAAGCTCGAGACCTCGCGCCCCGCTTTCCTGAGCTGTCGTTCACACCCGAGGAGTTCAAGGAGATGGTGGACGAGTTGAAGTAGCATCGTCTACTGCCGCATAGTTACAAGGGCGATGGACAGCAGCACTACCCCCTTCTTCCGCGACGAAGAGCTCCGCGAAGAAGATGTACTCGGCCTGGAGCTGCAGGCTTGGGGGCTGTTCACCCTCATCGATCTGGCGGATCAGTTCGTAGGGGCCGAACGCGTCGACGAAGCGATTCGCCCCTGGGGAATCGATCTGAGGAAGCTGGTCAAAAAGCGCGCCTGGGTAACGTTTGATTTCGCGGAACGTGTGATGGACAAGCTGGTCCAGATTACCGGCCCAGAGCTGATTGCTCGAGCCGGCGCCGCATCGGTGTCGCCGAGGTATCTCGGTCCTATCTATCCGCTGGTGCGAACCTTTGGGAACACAGCGTCGACCTTTGAGAGAATCCTCGGATCGTCGCCTCGCTATAACAAGGCGAGAGACATCTCCCTCGTTTGGGAGTCAGAACAGCGAGGAAGGGTTCGTGTTGCACTGAAGCCGGAGATCGGCCCGCCAAAGACACGTTACTTCTGCGAGTTCGCTGGCGCGCAACTGGAGGCTATCCCTGTTCTCTTCGGCCTACCTCACGCGCGGGTCATCCAAACGCGCTGTGCGTGCGATGGCAACGACGCATGCGAGTTCGATATCGAGTGGTTCCCCGGGAAGAAGCGGATGCCGCTTTGGCCGGTGCCTATCGCGTTCGGAACTGCAGGGGTCGCGCTCGCCAATGCCCTCGGCGGAGGGGTTCCCATCGCTGCTGCGCTTGGAACAGCCTGCGCGGTCGCGTCGCTCGCTAGCGCCGTCGTTTTTCGCCAGCAACAGGAGCTCTCAAGTAGGCTTGAGGACATCGACGAACACCGAAGCGCGTTATCGCGCAGCGTGCGCGAAAACGAGCTGCGGTTTGCCGAAATCGTCGAAGCGAAGTCCGAGGTCGAAGATCGCGTTGAAGAACGCACTCGGGAACTCGGCGTTGCGACCAAACAGCTTCAGCAGACGCTCGACGAGCTCCAGGCGATGGACCAGGCAAAGAGCGACTTCTTCGCCAATGTGTCGCATGAACTTCGAACGCCGCTGACGCTCATCGTCTCCCCGCTTGAATCGCTCCAGCGTGGAAGCCTTTCGAACGACGGTCGCCGGATTGCGCTCGAGACGATCGAGAACAATGCGCGGCGCCTGCTTCGCCTCATCAATCAGCTCTTGGATCTCGCCAAGGTCGACGCGCGTCAGGCGACCGTGTCGCTCTCCGCGGTCGATCTAAGTCAGTTCGTCCGCGACG
>JBCDAA010000203.1:0-15909 GCA_039186435.1 Myxococcota bacterium
CCCCTGCCCCGCTCCCGACCGGCCGCTCAAGATCGCGAACCGAACCGAACCGAACCGAACCGAACCGAACCGAACCGAACCGAACCGAACCGAACCGAACCGAACCGAACCGAAGAATCGAACCCCCGAACCGATCAACTCAGCCTGGAGGCCGAATACAAACCCGTCCGAAGCACTCCAACCCCTCGCAGCAGTCCGCACTCGTCGAGCACGTCTCGCCGTCCATCCGACATCGCTCCGGCGGCGGCGGCGAGCACACGAGCGCGCCGTCCGCGCCGGGGCGGCAGTCGCCTCCGCAGCACTCGCTTCCGACCGTGCAGCTCTCCCCGTCGTCCCTGCACGGCCGAGGCGCCCAATACGCGCTGATGTTCCGCGAGGTCGTTCGCTGCCCGGCCAGCCAATACGGAACCGCACCCGGGTCCTCCCCGTCCCCCGCATCCTTTCGGATCGCCGCGACCCAAATCTGCTGAAGTGCCGCGCCCCGCGTACCGACCTCCGCGTTGCCGTAGTCACGCCGCGACAGGAACGACACCCAAAAGAAGCCCCCCTGGTCGAAGGGCGAAAAGCGCGGCTGAAAGTTCGTCGTATCGCCGCCGTTTGTCCGGTCCAGGCGCACGACGTTCGTTCCGTCACGATTCATCATGTAGAGCGCGGCCTGCTGGTCCTCACTGCGGGTGCCACTGCCATGCGAAAACGCGATCCGCGCCGAGTCGGGGGTCCACGTCGGATAGGAGTCCGCAACGCCAGCCGGACTCGACGCCGCGAGCGATGCGCCGGTGTGAATCGCGCGATTCGCACCCACCACATCCGGACCCGTAACATCGAGGGTGAAGATGTCCCCCGCCGTGAACGCGCCGCCCCACTGGTTCACATTTCCGACGTACGCGATCTGTGCGCCGTCCGGAGACCACGCGGGATGGGTCACGTTTGTTGGCATGGTCCCGGTCGGAACGATTTGCGCACCTGTGAAGGGATCGAGAAACCCAAGGCTGCGCGCGCCGCCTTCGTCCTGACTCACCACCAGCCTTGTGTCGTCCGGACTCCAGGACGCAAACCACCAGCGCGATGACGTCGGCCCAATCGGAAACTCCACCGGCGGCGGGTCGCCCGTTAGATCGACCGTAAGGTCAAAGACCGCGCCGATGTTCTCGCCGCCCCCGAGACGACCCGCCATGTAGCGCCCACTGTTGGACACCACATGACAACCCACGCACCGGTTGCCGTCGTTCGCCGCCGGCGGGTTCGGCATGAAGTCGTTCGGCATCGCGGTTCCGTCATCGATGCGCACAATGCGCCCGCGCTGAATGTCCCAGTAGTAAACGCTGCCCGTTAGCGCGGCCCGCGCGAAGGTCATTCCAACCGCCGTGCCGGACACCGCCTCCCCGCTGGCCGCTTCCCAGCGATCCACGCGAAGCGACGCGGGATCGTCCGGGTCGGTCTGGGCAAGCGCTCGCCACGACGCGGCGTCGACGAGCCAGTGGTTGCCAAAGCCGGCGCCGCTGTGAAGCACAAACGCAGTTAGCGTGAAGTGCGGCTTGGTCATCTCGACCCGAAAGACGTCGCCGGCCGCACCCAGGAGCCACTGCACGTCGGCCGGAAACACGTTCTGCGGCATCACGACGCCATCGAGGGGGTACGCGAGCTGCGCGCGCCGTGCGTCGTCGGCGACCGGCGTGGCGAAACGAGTCTCGACATCCGCGGGCACCCCGTCCCCGAGAATCTCGCTCGTGTAGATCACGCTGATCGTCGCGGTGGCCTCCAGCGCTCCCCCCGCCGCGTCCACCGCCGCAGTCACCGTCGTCGTTCCACCCACCACACCGTTGGCCGTAAAGGCGCCACTCGCCTCATCAATGTCGCCGATCGCAAGCTCCGCGAGCGAAAAACGCGGAGCCGTCACCGGTCGCTCCTCCCCGTCGCTGAATACGCCCACCAGCGTAAACGCCTGCGTCGGCCGCTCGCCGAGGGAAGCGTTCAACATCGCCATCGGCGGATCGAGGCGCACGGAATCGAGGGTCGCTGGGGGAGTGGTGTCACGTCCCACGTCGGTGCCGGCATCCGTCCCACCGGTGCGCGGCACGCAGCGGTCGTCGACACAGGTTTCGTCGGGCGCGCACTCCGCCGAGGTCGCACACGTACGAACGGGCGTGCCGTCATCACCACAGGCAGCAAGAGAAAGCACGAAGAGAAAAAGAACGCTGCGACGCATGCCCACAGCATACCGGGCATCTCGGACGATTTCCCATTCGGTGAAGCCAACGAAAGGTCGCTCTCTCTAGTGAAAAAGCGCGCGTGCAATCAGTGCGATCGCGGAGGCAGCGGACACCACCAGAATCGAAACCTGAAGCGGACGGCCCTCGATCTTCGCGGCCGCGAAGCGGCTCGCCCACACGCCGAGACCCACCGCGGGAATCGTCAGCAGGCCAAGTCCAACCTCGAGGGAGGAAATCTCCCCCGCCACCGCCCGCGCGCTGATGGTCACGACCAGACCGATCGCAAGAATGGCAGAGAGTGTCGCGCGGACCGTCGCGCCCTTCGCGTCTTTGTAGAGAAGTGCGATCGGAGGACCGCCGATCGAAGAGATCACCGCCGCGCCACCGCTCAACAAACCCGCCACAAACTCCGTGATTCGCGTTCGCGGAATCGCGCGTCCACCTGTGAGTCCCCCGACTGCGATCAACACAAGACCACCGATCAAGAGGTCGAGCATCCGCTGCGTTGCCACCTTCAGAAGAAGCACGCCCATCGCGGTTCCAGGAAGCCTTCCGATCGTCGTCCACAGCGCGCCGTGCAAATCTGCGTGTTCGCGTTCGCGCCAAAAGACGAGAACCGTGAGGGGCACCATTTGGAGGAGCTGCGGTACCGGAGCGAGTCTTGAGTCCACGAGTGCAAGAATGGGTACCGCAACAACTGCGTGACCAAACCCAATGGTTCCCTGCACAAAGGCGGCAACGAAGGTGACAGCGAGACTCCAGAGAAGGAGATCGCCGGGAAGGGACAACGCCTCCTCCAAACCCATCACGTTCTCCCCCGTTTGCGGCAGATGCGCTGATTCGCCACAGCGCGATTGTCACGATCCGCAAATGATGCCTTGCGATGCCGCGCCGCTCCCGGAAAACTATGAGGGTGAATCGCGCAGCAAGTACTCCGAAGAAGAAAGACGGCCGTACGCTTCGCGGCGAACGTTCTCGCTTGGCTTGTGCCAAGGCGATGCTCGACTTGATACGAGAAGGGCATCTTCAACCGACCGCCGCCGCCGTTGCCGACCGGGCTGGCGTTTCCCTACGCCTCGTCTTCCATCACTTCAAGGACATGGAAGGCGTGATGCAGCACGCGATGAAGCTGCAGTCCGATCGGATCGCTCCTCTCATTCCCATCACGCTTCCGGAAGACGGCACGCTCCTCGAACGTCTCACGGTGTTCGTCGATCGACGCGCCGCGTTCTTCGAAGAGATCACGCCCGTCCGCCGAGCAGCCCGCCATGTCGCCGCTCACTCGACGGCGATGGCGGAGGGACTCGATGAGGTGCGACATGTCAAGCAACGACAGTTGGCGCACCTCTTTCGTCAAGAAATCGCGAAGCTCCCAGAAGAGGAGCGCGACGCCCGAGTCGCCGCCGCACAGGCGCAGTCGAGCTGGATGGCGTGGGAGTCTCTCCGCGCCCACGCCGGTCTCGACGTCGATGCCGCGAAGGCTGCGGTGGTCGTTGGGTTGCGTGGCGTCTTCACCGTATAGATGAGCGAACTCGTTCAGGTCACCGATGAGGGGGCGGTGCGCACCCTCACCCTCAATCGACCCGAAAAGAAAAACGCCTTCAACGCCGCCCTCGCGACAGCGTTGATGGACGCGCTGCGCGACGCCGACGAGAGCGACAAGGTTCACGTCGTCGTCGTCACCGCCAACGGCAGCGTGTTTTCGGGAGGCGCCGACGTCTCGCTCTTTCTCGCCGTCGCCCAAGGGAAGTTCGAAGACGGGAAAACGGTGTCCGCCCTTCCCTGGGCGCTTCGTGCGGTACGAAAGCCGCTTCTCGCAGCGATTCAGGGGCCCGCGGTCGGAATGGGCGTCACGATGCTCCCGCATTTCGACACGGTCTACGCCGCCAAACGCGCCACCTTTGGCGTCCCCTTTGTGCAGCTCGGTCTCGTGCAAGAGTTCGGAAGCTCCTGGACACTCCCGCGCTTGATCGGACGACAGCGCGCCGCGGAACTGATCCTTCGGGCGCGCCCTATCGACGCCGAAACCGCACAGGCGTGGGGCCTCGTCACGCGTGTCTTCGACAGCGCGGCGTTGCTCGATGAAGTTCACGCCATCGCCAAAGACATGGCGACCGCACCCTTGGATGCGCTCGTCCACGCCAAGGCGCTGCTCCGTCAAGGCGAAGCCGGAACCATCGACGAAGCGCGGCAAGCCGAAGACGAAGTTCTCGAAGCGCGCTACGGATCACCGACCAACATCGCGGCGGTCCAAGCCTTCTTCGCCCGCCAGAAGAAAAAGAAGAGCTAGCGAGTCTCGCGCACGGGCTGCGGCCGCACGCTCTCGCTCTGAATCTGCGGAGCGCCCACCAGCTCAGCCGGCGCGGGTTCCTCGTCGAGCGCATCGAGCTGCGCGGCGCACGCTTCGGAGTCATCCCCAAAGACGCGGGTGAGGACGGCGGTCTGAAAGCAAAACTCAAAACGCTCCCGCGCGGTCAGACGAAGGGCCTCGAGCCCGGCGACCGCACTCGCTCGTCGGTAGAGCTCCCCCAGCCGACGGGCCGCGGCGATCGTCCACTGAACGCTCTCGGTCGCGGCGACTTGCGCATACGCCGCTTCAACCTCGCGAAGCGTGTCTCGCAACCGAGCGGGGCTCCGGGCGAGCCGCGCGAAGGAACGAAGTCGGGCATCGCTTTGTGCTTCGGCCTCGCGAAAGCTCGCCTCGCCGGCCACGTCGCGAAGCGCACCGTCCTCGGCAACCTCGGAGGGACGCGCGTTCCAGCGCTGACGAATGAGCGCAAAGTCCTCGGCAGAGCGAGCGAGAGCCAAACGCGCCTCGAGCTCCACATCGAAAGGGAGCGAGCCCCCGCGAAGGAGGCGACGATACGATCGCTCCGGGCGAGGTTGAATTCGCGCGGCCGCTAGGGCGACTCGCGCGGTGCGCTCGGGAACGCGACGCGCGTAGTAGGACGCGTAGTCGGACGCGATCTGGGCCGCCGCGCGGTCATCGCGAAGCGCTACCCGAATCGACAGCGCGCGTTCAAGACCGAGACGCGCGTTCGGGCAGCGCGGATCCGCCGCGTCGCACTCGTGCCCTTCCCCGGGAAAGCGGCGAGCGAACTCGACGTAGTGCGCGGCAGCTTCGGGCGCCATTCCGAGCTGGTCGTAGTTGGTCGCGACCCTCCAAATCGCCCGCTTGCCAAGCTGCGACTCCGGGTAGCGAACCATCAGTTCGCGCCGAACCTCGATCGCCCGTAGCAACTGACCCGAGTCCTCCAAATGCACCGCGGCGTTGTAGAGATACTCATCGCCAGCGTCGCAGCTCGAAGCGTCCGCGAGGTAGATCTCTGCGGCGTCCTGGTGCCGACCGGAGTTCCCAAGTCTCTCCGCGGAGCGACGCCGTACCTGACAGCGAACACGGGGCAACACATCGCAGAGCTCCGATCGTTCTCCCGAAGCGCAGAGGTCCACCAACTCCTCGACGGAGGTTTCGAGAGTTTGTCTGCACGCATCCTCTCGCTGCAAAAGCACGCTAAGTGTGTCCAGAAGGATGTAGGCCGCATGGTGCGCAACGCGCGTGGACGAGCGCGCGACGCGCTGCAGGTGGTAGGCCGCAGTCTCGAAGCGGTTGGCGCGGTAGAACTCGACCGCCAGCCGGTAACGCACCTCGACGGAATCGGGTGCGTTCGGCGCCCGGCAAAGAAACGCCTGCGCCGCGTCGACTCTCGCCTGTTGCTCCGCCGTCCACGCACGAGGTGAGCCGTCGTCGGGCGGAGGAAGTCGCGCTCCCCGACGTCCGCGCGGCCGACGAAAGCGTCGCTCACGCTCGCTCACCACCGCTTGCTCGTGCAGGACCGAGGATCCGACCTGCCGTCGAAGCGCATCGAGCTCGACGTCCCCGTCGACAGAGGCTCGCTGAGCCGCGCTTTCCTCCGACGCGCTTTCCGACGACGCGCTTTCAGTGGCCGTGCCTTCAGCCGCGCCGCACGCCTCCGGAAGGTCCGCAGGAATACAGGTCTGAGCAGCGGCGAGGTTCGCCCACCCCGCCGCGATGAGGGCGACCCACCGCATGGGTCGTCCGACACTTCGCTCGAACGAAAGTTCCCGAGGAGGTCAGAGCCGGGCGTCGAGGTCCGCGAGGTACTCCTTCACAAGCGCGGACGCCTCGTTGTTCCACGGGTGGAAATCGCGCTCGAGGTACTCGCGGATCCCGCGCAGGAACACATCCCGCAAAATCGTTCGACCCTTTCCATGTTCCTCGCGGTACGTCTTCATCGACTGCGCTTCGCGCGCACGCTCCTGTGGCGAGAGGTTCTCCTGCGCGAGAAGCATCCGCGTGCCGCGCTGCCACCAATACGCCAAGAACACCGCTGCAATCGCCATCCCAGCAACGCGCAACGCGTGGTTGGGTGCGACCCGCTTGAGCACATCGAACGCCACCGCCTTGTGTTCGATCTCTTCGGCGGCATGCCACAAGAGGAGATCACGCATGACCGGATCGACGTGCTCGAAGAGCTCGATGTCGTCGAAGGCGTTCTCCGCCATGATCGCCGTGAAGTGTTCGGCCGCTGCCGTCGCCGAGAGGTTCAGCGCGTCAGGCGCCAGCTCCTCCAGAAAACGAAGCGAGCGCTCGAACGCATCGAGAAACTCGCGGACCTCGTAACCCTGTGCCTCGAGCATCTTTCGATGGCGCTCGTGCTCGTGGGCGTGCTTGCCTTCCTGCCCGAAGAATCCGCGGATTTGCTTGGTCAGCACCGGGTCGTCGGAAACGTTTTTGAAGTACCGCCGAACGCTTCGAACAAAAAAACGCTCCCCGGCAGGGAAGAGCAAGCTGACGCCGTTGACCACGTGGGTCGCCACCGCGTTGCCGCCGTACCAGCGCTTCGGAATCGTGTCGGGATCGAATGGCAGCCGCATCTTTCGCGGCGTCACGGGCCTTCGAGTCGCTGTGGTTTGCATGTCCGCTCCTATGGGTTGGGAGGGCGCCTGTGGCGCCGTTGTTGAACATGATTCAATAGCGAGGATAGGTCTTATTGAACGAAAGTCAATAGAGGCTCGTGCTACGAAGGAAAGGTGACGGCCAAGCGCCATCGACTCTCCGTGGAAGAGCGGCGAGCCCAGCTTCTCGAGCTCGCCCTCGAGCTCTTTTCGAACCGCCCCTACGACGAGATCTCCATCGATGAGATCGCGCAAGCCGCCGGAATTTCGAAGGGTCTCCTCTACCACTACTTTCAGGGGAAGCGCGGCTTCTACCTCGCGGCGGTCGATCGTGCCGCCCAGCAGCTGCTCGCCGAAACGGATGTGGAACCGGCGACCCAAAGCGAGCCGGACCTCGACGCGGTTCGGACTTCCATCCAGCGCTACCTCACCTTCGTGGAAGAGCGCAGCGCCTCGTACTCGTTCCTCATGCGTGGAGCGATGGCCCAGGACGCGGAGGTGCAAGCGGTGGTCGAGCGCACCCGCCGCGCGATCCTGGATCGAATGCTCAGGCGCGTCGGAAGTGGCCCGCCCATGCTTCGCACGGCGCTTCGCGGGTACATCGGGCTGGTCGAGGCGGCGAGTCTCGATTGGCTCGAGCATCGCGACGTGTCCAAGGAAGCGCTCACGGATCTCCTGGTGAAGGCATGCGTGCATACGGTCTCCTTGGCGCTCTCCTGATCGCGTGCGGCAGCGAAGCCGCGACCGTCCCGGAGCCGGCGACTGCTTCAGTCGAGCAAGCCGAAGCGGCCCCCGAAGGGACCGAAGAAGAGTTACCCGAAGAACCGGCAGCCGCAGAACCGGCAGGCGAAGAACCGGCAGGCGAAGAACCGGCAGCCGAACCGGCGGGGAACGGCGACATCACTGCGATCATGGCGCTCGGCCCGTCGCGCAGCCGCTCGGTTCGCGGACCCAACGACGGCTCGGTCGAAGGTGCGATCCCCATCCCGCACGAGGGACCGGGCTTTCGATTCAACGCTCGGCGCAGCAACGACGCGCGCTACGGCACCGTCGAAACCATTCAGCAGTTAATTCGTGCGGCGCGCGTCGTGCACGAAGCCCTTCCCGGCGGCGAACTCACCATCAACGACATCGGACTCGTGGAGGGTGGCCCGATCCCCCACCACGGCTCGCATCGCGCGGGTCGCGACGCGGACGTGCTCTTTTACCTCTTGAACGAAGACGGAGAACCTCATCCCTCGGTGGGAGCTCCCCTCGACCCGGAGGGGTTGGGCACCGACTACCGCGACCTTCGAGATCCGGACGACGACGTTCCCCTCCGGATCGATCTCCCGCGTACCTGGCGACTTGTGGAAGCACTTATTGAAGAGGAGGACGACGGCGGAGCCCCCCTTCAGCGTATCTTCGTCGTCGAACACCTGCGCACGCTGCTCCTGGACTACGCCCGCGAGGCCGAACGTCCGGCCTCCGCCATCGAGCGCTTTGCGATGTTGACCTGTCAGCCCAGCTATCCCCACGACGACCATTTTCATTTTCGCTGGTTCTGTAGTCCGGACGATCTCTCGACGGGCTGCGAGGATTCACGGCCTCACTACCCGTGGCGCCAGGACGCCCTCGCTCGCCAGGGGCTCTCGCTTCGGCTCCATCGACCACGGCGCGATCGCCCCACGGCCCCGATCACGACCGAGGCCCAAGCTCGCGCGGCGGCTGGCCCAATGCATCCGAGCGTGCGCCGCTTTCTTCGCGTTCGTCGCCGATGGACCCGAAAGCCGCACCCCGGACGCCCTTTCTGCCGCTAAAACCCCGATTTTTAGGGGTCTGCGCCCGGAGGAGCCTTCGCTCCAACGCAAGCCCTTCACAGTGCGAGCGCTTCTTTCACCCGCTATCACGCCACGCGACCCTCCTCTTCGCCTGGGGTACGCTGTAGGCGATGGGGCTTAGGGTTTGGCTTGGGCTGGCGCTGCTCGCCGCATGCAGTGTTCCGCGTTCGGGGATCGGGTCGGGGGATGCAGCGGGGAACACCTGCACTCGAAACAGCGAGTGCGAGGATGGCATTCCGTGCACCGAGAACCGGTGTACCGACGGGTCGTGTCAGGTGAACCCTCGGGACGAGGACTGCACGGCGGAACCCGGCGGTATGTGCCTGCCGACGAGTGGCCTCGCCGACCTCGAGGGCTGCGTTTACGAGGCCTGTGACACGGAGACCTGCGAGGCGACACAAACCAACGCGGAGCTCTGCGAGGTTGGCGCCTGTGACGGGGAGCTCTGTGTGGGTGTCAGCACCTGCGCCGAGGGAGAGTCGTGCTGCGGCGACGGGACCTGCAGGGCCTGTGACGACAACAACCCGTGCACCACCGACACCTGCGAAGGCGACGAGTGCGTCAACACACCCGTGGTCGGACTCCTCTGCAACGATGATGACGCCTGCACGGTCGGCGACATTTGCGGCGACGATGGAAGCTGTGTGGGAACGACCTGCGAAGAGATGGGCGACACGCTTCGATGTGGGCCCACCGGCTGCGTCGGCTGCGTCACGGACGCCGACTGCGCCGACTCGGTCACGGACTGGAGCCCGTGCGCGTTCGGCGCCCCCAACACCGCGGCGGTATGCACCGGAACCCAGCAACGCACGGTCACGACCGGCACGTGCAACTCCGACAGCGTGTGCATTTTTACCGACCGAATCGAGGATCGAGGGTGCAACCAGCCGTCCGGAAGCAACGTGCGCTGCCGCACCGATACGGTGACGGCCTTCGGCGCCTGCGACTACACGGGGGTCTGCGACGAGTCGGCGAGCCGAACCCGGACGCGCACGATTTTCCGCTGCAACGGGGCGACGTGCATGCCGCGCAACGGCAACAACGCATCGGACACACAAGCATGCACGCGGGACACCGACGGCGCCGAGTGCGGCGGGGACGTCTTCGGCCCGTGGAGCGGCTGTAGCTATAGCGGCTTCTGCGACGAGACCGGCTCGCGCTCCCGGACCGTGACCGAACGCGTGTGCGGCAGCGGAGCGTGCACAAACCGCGCGGCAGGAATGCAGACGCAGGTTGGTCCCTGCACCCGCTCGCGAGATGGACAGACGTGCGACGGTGGCACGACCTGCGGAGGCTTCAGCGCCTGCAACTACACGGACGTATGCGACGAGATGGCAACCCGCTCGCGGACGTGCATGGACCGCACCTGCTCCGCGGACATGTGCCAGGTCACATCCCGAACGGATACGCAAAACTGCAACCGAGACACCGACGGCGATTCCTGCGGTTCGACGATGTTCGGGGGGTGGGGCAGCTGTATGCGAGCGTCCGGGACCACGTGTACCGGCATGCAGTCGCGCACCGTGGTCGAACGAAACTGTGGGAGCTCTAGCTGCATGAACGACCCGCAGCCCAACGAGACGCGATCGTGCGACATCTCTTCGGGAACCTCGTGCGGGACGGGTACCAGCATGACGGAGTGCGTGCGGCCGAATGCAACGAGCTGCGTCGGAGAGACCACCACCACAACGACCAATCCGACCTGCAACGGCTCGGGCACGTGCAATTCGAACGAGATGGTGACAACGAGCGGGAGCTGCAACGTCGCGGACGGTGAGAGCTGCGGCACATCGCTGACATGCGACGGGGGCGGAAACTGCTGCCCGGGCGACCCTGGATGCTGAGTGCGCTATCCTGCGCCTCAATGGCGCTTCGACTTTCCTTAGGATGCCTGCTGATCGCGGCGTGCAGCGTGCCGCGCTCCGGCATTGGCCAAAGCGACGCAACGGTGGGGGGCTGCACCAGCGACGGCGAATGCGAGGACGGCTTCGAGTGCACCGAGGATTCCTGTGACGCCGGGACGTGCCGCAACGTCCCCCAGGATTCATCGTGCATCGATGCAGCGGGCGGCGTTTGCGCGCCTGAGAGCGGAAGCCGCGATCTCCGAGGCTGCGTCTACGGCGCGTGCGACGAGGCCACCTGCGAGGAGACACAGACCAACCCAGAGTTTTGCGAAGTCGGAACCTGCGACGGGGACCTCTGTCGCGGGGAGAGCACGTGCGCGCCGGGCGAAGTCTGCTGCGGCGACGGAACCTGCATGGCGTGCGACGACAACAACCCTTGCACCAACGACACGTGCACCGCGGATGGATGCGCGCACACGGCGGTCGCAGGGCTGCTCTGCAACGACGACGACGCCTGCACGGTTGGCGATATCTGCAACGACGCTGGCGAGTGCGTGGGAACGAGCTGCGAAGAAATGGGGGGCGACCTCACCTGTGGACCGACGGGGTGTGTCGGATGCGTCGACGACGACGATTGCGCGGACTCGATGACGGCGTTCGGCCCTTGCATGTTTGGCGCGGTCGACACGGCCGCGGTTTGCACCGGAACGCAATCTCGGACGATCACGACGGGGACTTGCAACGCTGACCGCGTGTGCATCTTCACCGACCGACCAGACACGCGAAACTGCAACCAGGCCGCGGGAAGCAACGTTCGCTGCGGGGCGGATGAGTTGACCAGTTTTGGATCCTGCAACTACACGGGATTCTGCGACGAGAGCGCAACGCAGTCGCGAACGCGAACCATTCTTCGCTGCGACGCCGCGACCTGCGAGCGGCGCAACGGGAGCGACGGACGTGACACCCGCAACTGCAACCGAACCCGCACCGGCATGGATTGCGACGGTGGGACGACCTGCCCAGGGTTTGGCAGCTGCATGTTCGACTCGCGCAACTCGTGCGACGAGACCGGAACACAGTCGCGCACCTGTACCGACCGCACTTGTGCGTCCGATAGCTGCCGCTCGAACAACCGTGTCGAAACCCGCGACTGTAGCCGCGACACCGACGGAGACACCTGCAACGGAGGGACGACCTGCGGGGGCTACGGCAGCTGCATGGGCTTTAGTGACACCTGCGACGAGACCGGCACTCAGACGCGAACGTGTACCGACCGCGAGTGCGACAGCGGAAGCTGCGATTCCAGCACCCGCACGGAGTCGCGCAACTGCAACCGCGACACGGATGGCGACACGTGCAACGGCGGGACCACGTGCACGAACTACGGCGCGTGCATGGGCTTTAGCGACACGTGCGACGAGACCGGCACGCAGACGCGTACCTGCACCGATCGCGAGTGCGGCAGCGGGACGTGCGGCTCAACCATGCGAATGGAGTCGCGCAACTGCAACCGCGATACCGACGGCACGTCGTGCGGGACCGCGACCGCGTGCGAACGACCGGACGGTGCACCGACCAACACGTGCACCGGCGAGATGAACATGCCGGAGTGCGGCAGCGGCTCGTGCAGCGATGTAAAGGCGGCTTGCGATCTTCCCAACGGGACCGACTGTGCGTCCGGCAACACGTGCAACGGCGCGGGTCTGTGCTGCGACGGCGAAGGGAACTGCTTCTAGGTCGTCATGAAAGCGCCGGCCCTCGTGTTGTCCCTCTTCGCAACCTCACTTCTCGGGTGTGGGGACGACGACGGTGCAACGGGAGAGAGCGACGCCGGATGCGCTCGAAACGAGGAGTGTGCCGATCTCGTGGGCTGTACGGACGACCGGTGCGTCAACGGCTTCTGCGTGAACCAGCCCGCCGACGAACTATGCGTCGACGCGCTCGGTGGGTCCTGTGTTCCGGAGGATCCCGCGCGCGACCTTCGTGGATGCATCTACACCGCGTGTGAGGAAGCAAGCTGCGCCGAGGCGCTCACCGACACCGGCCTCTGCCAGGTCGGACGCTGCGACGGGGACACCTGCGTCGCCGTAAGCACCTGCGGCGAAGGCGAGTCCTGCTGCGGTGGCGAATGCGTTCGCTGCGACGACGGCAATCCGTGCACCACGGACGTGTGTGACGGAGACGGGTGCCTCTTCGTTCCGGCAGGAGACACCGTTTGTGACGACGGGGATCCGTGCACCCTCAGCGACAGCTGCCAAGAAGACGGAACCTGCGGCGGCGTCACCTGCGAAGCCCGAGGTCTCTCCTGCGGCCCCGAAGGCTGTGGTGGGTGCGACGAGGACTCGGACTGTATGGCCATGGTGACCGACTTCGGCCCGTGCATGTTCGGCGCCGCAAACACTCCGGCCGCCTGCACGGGCACGCAGACGCGCACCGTCTCCGAAGGGTCCTGCAGCCTCGAGGGCACATGCGTCTTCGTGGATCGCACTGAAACGCAGAGCTGTCGCCAAGAACCCGACAGCGATGTTCGCTGCGGCGCCGACGAGGTCACGGCCTTCGGGGTGTGCGACTACGAATCGACCTGCGACGAAGAGGCGACGCAGGAGCGCATGCGGTCCATTTTTCGTTGCGCGGGGGAAACCTGCGAGAGCCGTGAGGTATCCGACCCGCGTGACGTTCGCATGTGTTCACGCGATACCGACGGAAGCGCCTGCTCGAGCAGCGGGGGAATCTGCGTCGGGGGCCGCTGCAGGACGATGTGACGTTCAGGTCTTTGGCGCTCGAACCAGCGACCACACGGGAGGTGCGCTGCTTCCGAGGTCGAGACGTCGCCCCGTTTCAAACCCGAAGCGTCCGTACCACGCGAGGTTGGGTGGATGACTCGTCTCGAGCACCGCCTTTTGCGCCTCTTCGTCGCAGCGCTCCAGAACCGGCGTCATCACCGCGCTCCCCGCGCCGGAACCCCGCGCTTCTTTCCGGGTCGCGATGAGCGCGAGGTACCAATACTCGCCCGGTCGCTCTGCTTCGATCGCCTCCGAGGCCCGCGCCATGCGACCGAGGCGCCCGATCCCGACGATGCCGGCAACCGCGGGCAGCATTCGCAGCTGCTGCCCAAGGGTGAGCGCCCATGCACCCGGCGGAACCCAAAGCGAGACGCTCACGTCGGTCAGATAGACGTGCCCGTGCGGCATCGTGAGGCGGTCGAGAACAAGCTCGAGATAGCGCCGGCGAGCGCGCGGACGACGCCTCGTGACCCATCCCACGAAGGGATCGTCTTCGAACGCGCCCCCGAGAATGTCGAGAATGGCGGCGCGGTCCGCGAAGGTCGCACGCCGCGCGATCGGTTTCACTCGTCCATCAGGCGGGCGTAGCGCGCGGTGTGATGCGCCTCGTCGCCAGCCACGGTCGTGAGCACCTGCATCCGTTTGAAGAAGAGCCCAATGTCGTGCTCGTCGGTCACGCCGATGCCCCCGTGAAGCTGGACCGCCGCGCGAGAGACTTCCTGACCGCCGGTCGCGAGCTGAAACTTCGCCGCGCTGATCGCGCGCTCGCGCTCGATGCCGTCTTCGTCGGCGCGGACCATGGCTTCGATGTTGATCGAACGAAGGAGTTCGACCTCCACGAACATGTCGACCGCGCGATGCTGGAGCGCCTGAAAGCTGCCGATTTTGACGCCGAACTGCTCGCGCTCTTTGAGATATTGGGTGGTCATCGCGAGCATCGAGTGAGCGACACCGACCGATTCCGCCACCGTCGCCGCCGCGCCGTAGTCGAGGACGCGCGCAAGAACGCCCGCAGCGTCCTCGGTCGCGAGACGTCGATCCGCGTCCACCGTCACGTCGAGCTTGATGTGTGCCCCGCGCCGGCCGTCCATCAGCCGCAGTGTCTGTCTGGTGACCGCGCTTCCCTCGACCACGAAGAGGCCGAGGTCTTCGCCCGTCCGGGCGCTTACCACCAGCTGGTCGGCCGCGTGCCCGTCGAGAACGAAGACCTTTTCCCCGACGAGATGCCAGCCCTCGCCGGTCTTGGTCGCGGTCGTCTGAATACGCGCCGGATCGAAGCGACTGCCGCGCTCCGCCCACGCGAGCGCCACTGCGCTCTCGCCTTCGATCATCGGCGTCAGAAAGCGCTTCTGCTGGGCGTCGTCACCACCGAGGAGAAGCGAGTAGCCGCCGAGGATCACGCAGCTGAGGTAGGGCTCCGGCACGAGCGTTTTTCCGAGCTGCTCCAAGATGATGCCGGCGTCGACGAAGTTCCCGCCGAAGCCGCCGACCGACTCTGGAAAGGGAACCGAAAGCCAGCCGAGCTCGCCCATCTGCTTCCAGACGGAACGGTCCCAGCTCTCCTCCGCCTCGCGACTCTTTCGAAAGCGCTCGACCGTCGACTCCTTCTTGCAGAAGTCCGCGACGGTGCGCGAAAGCATGCTTTGGTCTTCGTTGAGATCGAAATCCATGGTGACCTACTTCTTAGGAAGCCCGAGGATGAGCTTCGCGATGATGTTCTTCTGAATCTCGTTGCTGCCCGCGTAGATCGTCGTCGCGCGGTTGTAGCAATAGTTCGAGGGGACCCAGCGCTCGAAGTCCGGAACGGCGCTGCCGTCGTTGAGCCAGCTGAGGTGGTCCTGTCCCATCAGGTCCATGGAGAGCTCATCGGCGTGCTGCGTGAGCACCGAACCCACCAGCTTGAGAATGGACGACTCGGGGCCCGGGTGATGGCCCTTCGCCTGCTGGGCGAGGGTTCGGTAGTTCGCCATGCGGTGCGCCCGAAGTCGCATCTCCAGCTGGGCGAGACGCGTTCGCGTCAGCGGGTCTTCCCGGAGGGGACGACCGTCGGCGCCGACCTGTTCCGCCGCAATGCGATGGGCGAGACGAAGACCCCGCTCCACAATTCCCACTGCCCCCACCATTGTTCGCTCATGTCCCAGGAGCGCCTTGGCGAGGTTCCAGCCACCGTTGAGCGGCCCGAGGAGGTTTTCCTTCGGAACCTTTACGTCCGTGAAGAACGTGTCGCAGAACGCCGGGGTCTCGCCGAGCGTTAGCATCGGCTTCACCTCGACGCCTTCGGCCTTCATGTCGATCAACAGGAACGAGATGCCCGCCTGCTTCTTGCCTTCGGTGC
>JBCDAA010000204.1:0-15814 GCA_039186435.1 Myxococcota bacterium
ATCGCGCCGGGCTCGGCGTTCCTCGCCAGGCGCGAAGTCGATGGAATACCAGTGGTATTTCAAGGCGAGCAACGCCGCGAGGGGCGGCGAGAACAAGCGCGCGCGGGGTCAGTTTAAGCAAAGAGCGATCTAGGCCATAGCTAGAGCGATTCAACAAAACAGTCTGGTTGTATGACCTCCGAACTGGGCCGGTCGTGGCGTCTCAAATCGGCACGTTTATGGCAAGGAGCGAATTGGAGCGAGTCAATAAACAGTCTGGCTGATTATGGCTGCCGACTTGGCGTAACGAGTCAATAAAACAGTCTGGCTGATTATGGCTCCCGAATCGACGCGTTCACGGGCAAGCTGGAGCGAGTCAACAAAATAGTCTGGCTGATTATGGCTCTCGAATCAGCGCGTTCACGGGAGGGCAAGGAGCGTTCACGGGAGGGCAAGGAGCGAGTTGGAGCGAGTCAATAAAATAGTCTGGCTGCTTATGACTCTCGTGACTCTCGTATCGGCGCGCTCACGGGGTCCGAGCACTCTTTGCAGCATGGCATCAACGAAAACGCTGAAAGACCTTGCGCCCTATACTCCCTCCCATGTTGCGCTGGGTGCTCGCTCCCCTTCTACTTGTTGCGTGCGGAGGCAACTCGGCGATGGTCGACGCAGCGGGAACTCGCGACGCAGGCTCCGGCACAGCCCCGGACACGGCCTCTGACACCGCTTCCGACGCGGCCTCCGACACCGCTTCCGACGCGGCCTCCGACACCGCCGCCGATGCGGCCATTGGCGACGTTCGCACCGACGCAGGCGAACCGGTTCCCTGCGAAGGCCGCGCGGTATCGAACGTCGCTGAGCTACGCACCGCTCTCGCGGAAGAGACCGGCGACATCGCACTCGCACCGGGCACCTATGTCCTCGAGCAGCCCCTGCGGCCACCGGCGGGCACATCGATCTGTGGCAGTGACCCCGCCACCACCATCCTCGAAGCGAGTGCCGACTGGACGCCCCCCACTGACAATTTGCCCGGCACCGGAATCGATGCGGATGACGAAACACCCAGCGCCTATCTCCTGCGCCCCACCGCACGCACGAGCGACCTCCTCTTCCGCGGCATCACCCTTCGCGGACCCACCGTTCACGGCGCATTCTTTTGCTTCGGGTGTGAAAACGTCGAGTTCGCCAACGTCGCCTTCGACACCTTCGTTTGGAGCGCCGTACGCACCTTCGTCGCGACAGGCCTCCGCATCCACGACTGCACCTTCCACAATGCGGGCGGGCGCTTTTCCCCCGCGAGCGGTGGCTCGATCTACAACTCCTACGGCTCAGACCACGAGTTTTGGAACAACCGCTTCACCCGCGACCGCTCCATCGAGGTCTATGGCATCAAAGCCCGTGGCGGAGACGACATCCGCATCCACCACAACGACATCCGAGTGAACTTCGCCATCGAATATCCCTTCGAGAACAACCGCAACGTCGAAATCGATCACAACTACATGAACGGCGTCGTCTCGATTCCAAAGTTTGCGGGCGGCCGCCGTCTCGCGGACGACGAGCGATCCTTCCACATTCACCACAACGTTTTTCTGCGCTCCTACTCGATCGAATTCCCGCGCAACAACGTCGAGATCGACCACAATGTCTTCCTCTTCGAACCAACCGACGACGTTGGTCACACGCTCACGCAGTTCGGCTCGGACCGGGCTTCAGGACCGGCGTGGATGCACCACAACCTGATCGTGAACCCCGGTCGCGGCGTCTGGACCGGCCCCTACGAGCGCTTCTCCTTCTACGCCAACCGCGTTGATGCGCGTGACACAGTCCGCGATGTGGCGCTCTTCAAGTTCCCGGCCGACCTCGATACCACCTCCGTCGAGATTCGCGACAACATCATCGAATGCCGCGAGGACAACCCGCGAGCACTCTTTGCTCGAGACAACGACGCCCTCGTCGAGAACAACGAACTCATGTTCATCGCCGACACCGATCGCTACGCAAACTCACCGACAGGCGAAGTTCGCGGCCCCGGACCGCTCCGGTTTGGAGTTGGTATCGACGGCGAGATTCAGGTCGAAGACGACGCCGTGCGACTGCCCTAGGATCGCAGGGCCTTCGACAGCAAGCGCGGCTTCTCAGCAGCCGGGATTCAGCCATGCCGGCATGTCAATATTTTATCCTGGCTTTTAAACACAAGGACAATCGGCAGAACCGTCAGCGGACAGATCTGCGTCAGTCTCAGAAACGAATGAGGCCGATGGAGTCGACCTGATTCGGTTGTTCGACTCGGCATCCACATCGACTTCTTCGCAGCTCGGCGAAGGTCCGATGGGCTCGCTGTGTAATCGAGCGCACCCCCACGAGAACGGCATCACGAGCGCACGTTCTTTGGCGACAAACTCCACGCGAGGCTCCGCCGGGGTCGTAGTTCGCTTTTGGAGGCAACGCGTTACGGAGCCGCGAGCTCCTTCGCCAACCGCGTACCGCGCACCCACGCCTTCCCCTGCCCGTCCGCAAACGACTCGATCGCGTCGAGGCTTCCCAGAACGCTCGCGGACTTCAGACCGTGACTTCTCATCATCGCGACAAATGACTCCGGATCGAGCGCCAACTCGCGAAGCGGCGACGGTACCCGTTTCAACGTTCCGCTCGGGCCGCGCGTCCGCACCTCACGACCTGTCCACGTCAGGAGCTCGAGGTAATCGACCAGGTGCATGGGTATCCGTACGCGACGCGACCCCGACGGCACCTGATCTGCGAAAGGCGCGAGACCTGAAGGGACCGGCGATGCGTCCGACTTCATGGCGGCATCGAGCTGGGCGATCCGTTTCGCAACCGACGTGTGCTTGGAGGCCTTCAGGGATTTCGCCGCTCCCGCGCGCACAGGATTGAGATCCACGTACGCCATGCAGGTCAGCAGCGCGGTTTCATCCAAAAGCGGCTGACACCTGAAGCGGCCCTCCCAGAAGTGACCCGTGCATTCATCTTCCGCGTTAGCGCGACGCGCGATGGATTCGTTCAAACACCGCATCAGCCACGAGAGACTCCAGAGACGTTCGCGCCATGCTGCGACGCGCTCCTTTTTCTCCCGCGCGGGGAGCGTCTCAAACTCCTTCGGCTTGCGGCCGAAGAGCTTTCCGTAGCGGCGGACAACCTCGCTGTCGCTCCACCGTTCCGCCCGATCGCGATCGACGTGCACCACAATGTGGAGGTGATTCGACATCACCGCGAACGCATGGAGATCGATCGCGAAAATCCGCGTCAACTCAAAGAGTCGCGCCTCGACCCACTCGCGCCGATACTCGAAGTCCTGGCCGGTGTAAGGATCTTCGCCGCACAAGAACGCCCGGCGAACACACCGCGACACCAGGTGGTAGTAGGACGTCGTATCGACATCGAGGTGTTCCGAGCGAAGCTGCGGCATACCCAACACCTAACCGCTCGCCAGAGACATGTCAATAAAATAGTCTGGCTTTATGCTCGTCGATACGCGGCGCCAGAGACATGTCAATAAAATAGTCTGGCTTAATGATCGTTGATACGCGGCGATCGCTCCCTGACTCGGCTGTGCTTTGACACCGACGCGGGCTCTAGGCCTGACCTTCAACTTCACGTTCCTTCTCGGCGTCGTCCGCGATGACGAAGGCGCGATCGAGTACGTCGCGCACTTTTGGCGCAAGACGCGTTTCAAGCGAGCAGACCGAACCTCAAGGGTACATCGCATCTACGAAGGGGCCGTCTTCGTAGAAACCCTCCTCGTCAAAGACGTAGTCGCCGCTCTCCAGAAGCGCCGCGTAGTCCTGAAGATACTCGCCCAGCGTGCGCGGCGCGCTTCCCATACCTGGACCTCCCTGACGTTCCCACCGAAGCACTTGACCGGTCTTTCCCTTCGGCTCGGGCGCAACATCGACCAGCAAGAGATTGCCGCCGCCATCTTCCGCGAAGGGAACAAAGCCGCGACTCCATTTCACGGCCTTGTACGTCCCCGCTTCACTCGCAAAGACCTCATGCCCCTCGAAGGCTCCCTCCTCGAGCTGGGCGACAAGCCCTTCCCAGCGTCGCTGGATCTGATCGATCGGAAGCGCGTCGTACTCGAAGACGCGCCACCCTCCGTTTCGAATGCGCAGAATCGCAAGGAGGTCCGCGGGCACGTCCTGACCCAACGCTGACGCCAATGACGTGACGGCTCCTTCGGTCAGGGGCCGGCTCAGATCTTCGGCTCCCTTCGCAACGTGTGAGAGGGCAGCCAGGGCTCGCCGGAACGCATCTTCAATCATGAAGCGCAGCGTAGTGCAGGGTCCGCCTCCTCAACGTTCGGGTCCGCGCCACCGGATTGTTCAATCGTTTCCGGAACTCCGCTGCACCGACCCCTCGCGTGTTCGGACGAACGTCATCCGCAGCATGCTCCCGGCACCCCAGCCCCAGATCATGCACACGAGGATGCCGAAGACCGTAAGCCCGCCGATCCACGGGATCCACCAGCACTGCGCGGCCGCTCCCAAGATCGCTCCGCCCACGTTCCAGCGCGTCGGTCGATAGAGCTCCCTCTCCAAAATCCGCCAATGGGCACGATCAAAAAGCGCCGGATAAAACGCGCTCGCGATCATCGGGTAGTCCGCGACGTTCATGACCGCGACGTGCGGAAAGTGAAAGGCCATCAGCGCCAGAATCATGAACACCCGCGCGGGACGGACCAGCCGCGCGATCAGGGGGACGGTGTACTCGACCGCAAGCGTTCCGTAGATCGCGATCGCAACCGCCCATGTCGGCGCCTTTTCGCCAAGGTCGCCATACACCCAAAACGTCTGTACGCCTTCGTACGCCGAGCTCACCTCATTGAACTGGAGAAACCCAGCGTTCGTTTTGTGAAGACCCGCAAAGAAGTAGCTGACACATACCGCCGTCGCGACCGCCGCCGCCGCGTAGCGATCGACCAGCCGTGACGCGCGCTTCGCCCCTGAAAGCCGCCCGATCAGCCACGCCCCACCGATCGCGCTGAGACTCGCGAGCATGTAGGTCATGTGATTGCGAATCCGATAGGGGTAGGTGAGGTAGTGCGCGATGTAGAGCACGATGAGCGCGATGGCCCAGCGACGCGTGCGCCGAACCCCCACGCCGATCACCGCCACCGCAAGCGCAACGGCGATCCCGATCACCACCCAGGGCGGCAGGTAGAGATGCCAGCCGGGCGTCCACCAGTAGCGCGGCCACGCCCACGGCGCCCAGGGCACATCCTCCGACAGGAGCTGAATCGTGTGTCCGATGAACGCCGGAACAAGAAGCGCAAAGATCGCCTTGAGACGACCGTCGTGCGAAATCGGATCGGCTTCGCTAGCGCGCATAATCCGTTTCGTAGAGACGAATCGGCACCCACCAATGCGGCTCAGAGAGGGTCGGCTCGCCGCACGCGTTCGCTGCTTCTTCGAGAGGCCCTTCGGGCGAGCGCCGATAGCGCAGCGCCACCGCATGACCGCGATCGCAGATCTGGCGAACCACGACCCGCACCGCCTCGGTGTTGAGAACGCGGTTTTCTTGCGAGAGCCAGTCGTGCAGGTCCTTCACCCGGCCGTAGCCCTCGGGCGGAGGATCGAGCGTTGCCGAAACGTCGACGTAGCCGCTCCAGATATCGCTCACCATGTGCTGCGGCATATAAAGGTGGTTGTTGCCCTCGTCACTCCAGTGAAGCGACGAGAACATCGTCTGGCACGAGTCGTCGCGAAGACCGAGATAAGGGAGCAGGTTGTTTGCGCTCAAGGTGATCGCAAGCAGTGCAACGAACGCCTGAAGACGACGCGTAAGCCGTCGTCGCCGCGCCTCAGAAAAGCTCATCCTTCCAGGTCGCCGGCGTCTTCTCGCTGATGATTTCAACGGGAAAGTGATACTCGAAAGGCCGCGTTCCGCGCTCGCGAATGTAGCGCACGATGTCCGCCAGCCCGTCTTCGAGAGAGATTCGCGGCTCGTAGCCAAGACGCTCCCGCGCGAGGTCTGCACTGCACGTCGCGAGACGAACTTCGCACGGCCGCGCCGGTACGCGCACGGGATCGAGGGCATCGAAGTCCGCCGCCGCCGCGACCATCGTGGCGAGCTGATTGATCGTAATGAACCCATCGTCTGGGCCCACGTTCACCACCAGTCCGTCGACATCGTCTGCAACCACGAGGCGCACAAGACAGTCCACCACGTCGTCGATCGGACTGAAGCAGCGCATCTGCTCACCGTCGCCGTAGATATAAGGCTGTCGCCCCTGCAGCATCAGGTTTGCAAAGATGCTCGCGACGTTGCGAAAGGGATCGTCATACTTCTGCCGACGCCCAATGATGTTGTGGGGGATCGCGATCGCGTGCTCAAAGCCGTGAACCGCCGCCAGGTTTTGAAGCAGCTGCTCCGCGGCGACCTTCGAGATCGCGTACGGGTCGCAGGGCTTGACCGGCATGCTCTCGACGAAGGGCACGGGGTTGTCCCCGTAGCGCGACATCGACGAGCAATAGACCACCCGGCGCACGCCCTGATTGATCGCGGCAGTGAACGTCGCCACGGACGCCTGGACGTTGTTTCGCGTCACGAGGGTCGGGCTGAAAACGCTGAGCCCTTCGTACGCGGCGGCGGCAGCGTGGACCACGACATCCACACCCTCCACCGCCTTTCGCATCGCGTCGAGATCGCAGCAGTCGACTTCGTAGAAAACCGCGTCCGGCGGCACGTTGTCGCGATAGCCACCGACGAGCGTGTCGTTTCCCGAAACGCGATGGCCGCCTTCGAGAAGACGGTCGGCGAGGTGACTCCCCAGAAACCCCGCGATGCCGGTGACAAAAACGTGCACGGACGGCGAAGACCTATCACGAAGCCAAGCACCTCGCATCCGCCCTCCGGAGTACCGATCGAAAGAACGAGGTCAAACCCACGCGTCTTCTCGTCATTCGTCGCGCGTGGTAGCCATGCATGTGAGCGATGAGACCTCTTCCCTCGCCGAGATCTTTCGATTCCCATCGGTACCGAGCGACCAGCGCCCTTGGGTGATCTGGCAGAGTGCAGCGCTTCCTCGATTTAACCTGGGTCCCCGGCTACTCGAAGCTCGTCTCGTCGAGGGTCGAGCAGTGCTCGTTGACGAGGAGGGACAGCCGGCGACGCTCGAGTTCCTCCCCGGCGATCGAGAGGACTATTTCGCGATCGTCAAAGAAGCATGGGAGTCCTTTTCCGCGACCATTTCCCGCGGCGGCCAAAACGTCCCAGAGAAGCTCCGGCAGGCGCTCCGAACTGGGCGAACCCTCAACGGCAGGGAGCTTCGTGATCTCGCGCAGGGCTCCGACTACGCGGAATCGATTTGGGAAGACCTCACCTCGAAAACGCAGCTCTCGGTTCAAGACAAGACGCTTCGAACCTCGCGGGGAGAGCCCGCGGTCCTCGACGCGGAGCAGCGGCTGCGGCTCCTTCATCCCGCACGCATGAGCGCGGAGAACCTCGCCGAGTGGCGCGCCCTTCATCCCGAAAGCATGCAGCTCGCACTTCCGGTTCATCGGCCGCAGCATGCGGAGGCCACCTCGATGCGGGTTGCCGCTCTCCGCGATCTCCCATCCGTGCTCCGCTCGATTCGCGACTTGGGATTTCGCATCGACGGAACAAGTTTTCGCGCCCCGGAAAGCAACGAGTGGGCCCTCCTCCAAGACAACGAGCTCTTCTTCGGCATGGCCGCGGACGGCAAACCACCGCTCTATCTGGGCGAGGTCGACCCGCAGTTCTATAGCGAAGCGATCGTGGCCGTGGAGGAAGCAGCGCAGGCGCAGGGCTGAGCAACCGCGCTGTACACCCCGCCGCCCGTCGTGGCACAAACGCGCCTTGGCTCCCCACGCCACGCGGGAACTTCGACACTTCGCGCTCGCGCTTCTCGCCGCGACGGCGTGGGTCTCCCTCGTGCGCCCAGGACCCCTCGACCTTCCCTACTGGTGGGACGAAGCCGACGTCTACGTTCCCGGCAGCAAATGGGTCGCCGAAAACGACCTCACCGTCACCCCGGGCGTCTTCCCCGACGACTACAGCCGCGGTCATCCGATCCTTCTCTACTGGATCGCCGGCGCCGCCTTTCGCGCCTTCGGACCGGAACCGACCACCGGGCATCTCGTGGTGCTCCCCTTCACCGTGCTCGCGCTCGTCTTCACCTACCTCCTCGGCAGCGCGCTCTTCGATCGCCGGACGGGTGTTGGCGCAGCGCTCCTCCTCGCAACCACCCCGCTCTTTCTCTCCATCGGCAACGTCCTCTTGCCGGAGATCCCCCTCACCGCCCTCGCGGTGATGTCCCTCTACGCGTACGCGCGCGGTCGTCTCGGATGGGCGGTCGTCCTCGGCTGCGCCGCCGTCTGGATCAAAGAGACCGGCGTCTTCTCCGTCGCCGCGATCGCGGGCGCTGAACTCTGGATGGCGCTTCGCGGACGTCGTCGCCATCACCTCAAACGATTTCTGATCGCGTCACTTCCCGTGCTCGCTCTAGTGGGCTTCTTCGTCTGGCAAAAGGTGCACGCGGGCTACTTCGTCTTTCCGCACCACGCGAACCTCTTCGCGGACCGCCCCCTCGGCCTCGACAACCTCGCCACCGTTTGGCCCTCGCTCCTTTTCTGGCACGGTCGCTGGATCGCGGTGGTGGGCGCCCTTCTCGTCCTCGCCTTCGCGCGCAGCTGGCCCCAAAGCGAAGCGGAGGCCTCAAAGACCCGCGAAGCCACGGTGGTCGCGATCGTGCTCCTGGTGCTCGCGAACTTCGTCTTCTTCAGCAAGATGTTCTGGCTCGAGCGCTACGCCCTTCCCGCACATCCGGGCATCGTCGTCCTCCTCGGCGCCGCGCTTCTTTGGGGCATCGAGCGACTCCCGAACGCGCGGCAGGTTCCGCGAATGCTCGTCGTCGCTGCCGCGTGCGCCCTTGGCTTCGCGGGTCTCTACGCGCCCACCGAGCCCGATGCGGAGGAGCAAACCTTCGCCTACGCGGACGCCATCGAAGCGCACCAACAGAGCTTCGCACCGATTCTCGCGCAGGACCGGGACCCGGTCGTTCTCACGCCCTGGCCGATGCAAATCGAACTACGCTATCCCTACCTCGGCTACGTCGAGCGCCCGGTTCAAACGATTCATCCCCGCAATCACGAGGGCGCTGACTTCGACTTCGTGCTCTTCGGAACGCACTCCTGGCGCGCCGACGAACTTCGAGAGCTCGCCCGCGAGCGCGGCCTTCGCCATCGCCACACAACGCAGGTCGGCGTCGCGCAGCCGATGGAGCTATGGGGTCCGTGATGCGCGATCGAGCGGTCGCGGCTGTCACCTTGATCGCCTCGACCCTCTTTCTGTTTGCGCCCTGGTTCGTCGGTGCGCTCACGGGCGAGCCGCGCTGGTTTGAGTGGGACGTACCCGAACAGTATTGGCCGGACCTCGTCTACCTCTGCGGCAACCTTCACGAGGGCGACCTCCCCTACTGGAACCCCTACGACCGCGCGGGCTACCCCTACTACGCCGACCCGCAAGCCGCGCCCTACCACCCGATGAACTGGGCGCTCTGCGCGCTGGGCGGATCCTCCCCCGCGATCGTCTGGGCAGAGCTCCGCACGATCCTCGCGTTTCCTCTCACCGGTTTCTTCGGCCTCCTGTGGCTGCGTCGCCTTGGCGCCACGTCGAGCGGCGCGCTTCTCGGCGCCGTCACCCTCCTGGCAGCGCCTTTTCTCCGGCACAACTGGGAGCTCAACCTCACCACCGCCTTTGCGTGGGCGCCGCTGATGCTCTGGTCGGTCGAGCGGCTGATCACCGAGCGACGCGTGTTCGATGGTGCGCTTGCGGCGCTCGCCTTCGCGGGCTGCGCGTGGGTCGGTTCACCGCCCGCGCTCTGGCAGGCGTCCACCTTCACGCTCCTCTACGCCTTGATCCGAACGTGGAGCGAGATTCGCAGCAAGGACGACGCCCTCGCGCTCGGTCGCGCAAGCGCGGTCGCCATTCTCTTCGCTGTCGGCTGGGTGGGCGTCGTCTTCGTTCCCGGGCTCACCCTCGCCGAGCACTCGGTGCAGGCCGGTCGAAGCTTCGAATCCATCGCGTCCGGTGCCCTCGAAGTCGGCGACCTTGGGGCGCTCTTCCGCGCGCGATCCGGCAACCATCTCTACGTTGGATGGCTCCCCCTCGCGCTCGCGCCCTTTGCGATCGTTGCGCGACCAAAACTCGCCGGACCTATCGCGGCGGTCGGCATCCTCGCGGTGCTCCTCACCCTCGGTGGAAGCGTCTTTCGTCTCGCCTACAGCTGGGTGCCCGGCGTCGATCTCTTTCGCTCGCCCCACCGCTACGAAGCGTGGCTCGGCCCGGTCGCCGCGATTCTCGCCGCGTTCGGCCTTCCCGCACTCGCGAAGCGGATAACACCTTCCGCCCTCCTCGTCGGCGGCGCAGCGCTCGTCGCCGGCGTTCTCGCGGCGTTCGAGCAGCGTGGTCCGGCCGCCCTCGCGCTCGGCGTTGCCATCCTCAGCCTCGCCGGATCTCAGGTTCCGCGCGCATGGGTTGGCGCGCTCCTCGCCATCGTCCTGCTCTACGACGTCAGCGCAGCCCTTCCCGCGGAACGTCACACCCGCGGCGGTCCGCATCCCGCGATCGACGCGCCCCTCCCGCCGAACGTCGACCACGACTTTCGCTACATGGACGAGTTCGTCCTCAGCTGTCGCTCGGGAACACGCCTCGGCGCCCGGGAGTTTCGCGGCTACCAGGATCCCCTCACCCTCAAGAGCTTCGAACGCGTCCTCGCGGCACTTCAGGAAACGCCGGAGCTCGCCATGCAATACAACGTTCGCTACGCGCTCCAGGGACCGCATTTCATTCACGGATTCAGCCGCGGCTTTCTTCCGAGCCTCGAATCCCGACCGTGGACTGAAGGCCCGCCGAACAAACGCGTTCTTCAAGACGCACTCCCCTTCGCGTATTGGGTCGGTCCCGACGCGACGGCTCACGTCCCGCGCCGCGAAGACGCCCTCGCACTGGTTCGAACGCACGCGCCCGCCGCCATCGCCGTGCTCGAAGGCGCGCTCGAAGGTGAAGGACGGGCAACGCCCCAGCCGAGGGATGCGCTCGCCTCTGCCACCCGCGTTCGCGTCGGGCAGGACGAACTACGCTTTCAGATCGACGCACCGGGAGACGGGTGGGTCGTGATCAACGAAGCGTGGTACCCGGGCTGGCGCGCCTGGGTCGGCGAGCAGGAGGTCGTCGTCCGGCGCGCCAACGCCCTCGTGCGGGCGATTCCGGTCCCCGCGGGAAGCCACGACATCACGCTTCGATTTGAGCCCGCGGAGGGATCGCGCTGGCGCATCGTCTGGGGCGCAACCTGGCTCCTCTTCGCGGGCTTCGGCGTCGCGCGAATCCGCCGCCGATCCTGAGAATCGTCCAGCGACCGATTCCTCCGCGGGACGACGATTCTCTCGCCGATACACTCGCGGCAATGCGAACCCTTGCCTCCTTCGTGCTGCTGGCCGCTCTCACAAGCTGCGGAGACGACGACGACCGCGCGTGCGTCCCTGGTGAAACCAGCGCGTGCCTCGGCGCCGGTCGATGTTCGGGCGTCCAGATCTGCGACGAGTTCGGTTCTGCGTTCGGCGCGTGCGTCTGCGACGAAGAACGCGACGCCGGACCGCGCGATGCGAGCGGCGAAACCGACGCCGCCCGCGACAGCGAGACATCGACCGATGCAGCGGTGCCGACCGTTCTCAAAGCGTTTCCGACCGCGTTTGGCGCGGGCGCTGACGTCACCGGCGGCCGCGGCGGCATCGTCATTCCAGTCACCCGTCTCGACGATGCGCGCGATGCGGAAGGTCAGCCCGTCGAAGGAACGCTGCGCTACGCCCTCACGCGCCGGGAACCTCGCACCCTCGTCTTTCGGGTCAGCGGAATCATCACGCTGGGCGACCTCGATGGTGACGGCGAAATCGACCCCTCGGAATCGCCGTGGCCGTCGCTCCTCGCCCTCGAGTCTGCGGACTTCTCGAACCTAACCGTTGCCGGGCAGAGCGCGCCGGAAGGCGGCATCACCATTCGCGGGAGTATCTTCACGAGCGGCGTTTCCAACATGATCTGGCGCTACGTTCGCGTTCGCGCGGCGGGAACGGAAGCGACCGAACGCTTCAGCGCGATCACCTTTCGCGACGCCCACGACGTGATTGTCGACCACGTGTCCAGCGCCTTCGGGGGACAGCAGGCGCTCTCGATCACCGCCTTTGAGGGCGCACCGCCGCAGGACGCCGTCACGCTCCAGTTTAGCCTTTTGGGGCAGGCCAAGAACGGCTCGATCATGGGCGCCGTGAACGGTCCCGGGGGCACGACCACGGTGCACAACAACATGTACACGCACCTCTCCCACCGCGTGCCCAACCTTGCTGGACCGCAGTCCTACGAGGTCGTCAACAACCTCGTCTACGACTGGCAGTTCCGCCTGACGAACGTCCACAACGCCCTCGAGCTCAACCACCTCAACAACGCATACGTCGCCGGACCGCACACCACGCCAAACCTTGCGCAGGTTGGCCACAAGGTGCACCTCGGGGTCGACAACACCGAGGCTGCACGCGTCTACACCGACGGAAACGAAGTCTCCTTCGCAGACGGCACCGGCTGGTCGACGTGGCGCGTCTTTCAGGCCGACGACACGCCCGCGCCCGCAGCCATGGAAGCGTCCGCCGCCTTTCCCCGGCACGCCCATCCTGTACCGCTACGATCGCCCGAGCGAATCCGCGACGCGCTGCCCGTGGAGGTCGGCGCCTTTCGCACCCTCGATGAGAACGGAGCTGTCGTGATCTACCGTGACGCGGTCGACGAGCGCTTTCTCAGCGAGTACGAAGCGGGAACGAGCACCGTCTACGGATACAACCGCGCGGAGTTCACCTTTCCCGCCCCGCCGAGCTCAACGCCCTACCCGGACAGCGACAGGGACGGAATGCCAGACGCCTGGGAGCGCGCCCACGGACTCGACCCGGAACGCGCTGACCAAAACGGTGACCTCGACGATGACGGCTACACAAACCTCGAGGAGTTTCTCAACGAGGTCGACGCCGCGACGGTCCTCGGCTGATTATTGTCCAAGCTCTCGAAGCCTGAGAGTGTCTGCCCATCATGCGGACCTTGCGATCGGCGCTCTCCCTCCAAATTCTTGGGTTCTTCTGCGCGTGCGGCGGAACAACGCCGCCGCCTCAGTCGGCCTCCCAGGAAGCGGACGACCCGGGTGACCCCGTCAGCGCACCGGCGGCCGAACCGGTTTCGGCCCCTGAAAGTGCATCAGCGGCCAGCGTCGAAGTCCCGCCGCGCGCCTGGACGATCGAAGAGCCTGAGCGCTCCGAGCCGCCGTCGTTTTCGTCCCTCGCTGCGATCCCGGGAGCGAACGACCGCCGGCCCCTCGTCGACTTTCGGCCGCGTCTTCGCGCGTTTCAAAACCGTGCGCAACTTCGCCGCTTCGCGAGCGGGCAGCAGCGGCGAACCGCCATGGCCCCGCGAGTCGGTGGGGGTGGCGCGCCCACGTCGATCAGCGCTCTCGGTTCCAGTTCGGGTTCTTCCCCCACAGCCAGTCCATCGACGAGCTCCAGCGCATCCAACACCGGCGTGACCACCACCCAGATCGCCGGCATCGACGAAGGCGACATCGTCAAGGCGATGGGCAAACACATCCTCGTGTTGCGACGCGGCATGCTCTACGCCGTGGACGCCGAGACCCTGACCGTCACCGGGCGCGTGGGCGTCATGGAGGACGAGGAAGCCGACGGGTGGATCGACGAGCTTCTGGTGCACGAGGCCGCCCGGCGCGCCGTCGTCGTCGGCTTTGTTCAAGGTCCCGACGATCGCGCGTACACGCTGATGCATCTCTTCAACATCGACGATCAGGGCGCGATTGACCGCGGTGATGCGATTTGGCTGCGCTCCGAGGACTACTTCAGCGACGAAAACTACGCGACGCGCCTTCTCGGCAACGACCTGCTTCTCTACACGATGCACTCCCTGCAGCTCGAAGAGCAATTTGAGCCTGAGGACTTTGAGGGCATGGAAGCCGAAGAGATCGCCGCGATGCGCGCGCTCAACCGTTGGGACGCGACGCTGCCCGCCATTCGCAACGAGCGAGGACGTTTTGAAGCGACCTGGTCGCCTCGCCGAATCTTCAAACGCGCGCGGAGCCGAGCGCGCGTCCTTCACGCCGTCACCCGATGCGATCTCTCGCGCACGCCGGTGCCCTGTTCGACCCAGGGCGTGATCGAAGACGGGTACGCGCGGCTCTTCGTTTCCCCCACAGCGGCCTACCTCTGGGTCGACGACGCATCTCTCCTCCCGACTCCGGGGGATGACGCGTCCGATGCGGAATGGGAGGCCTACGACGAACGCGAGCAAGACTTCGAGTCGGTCTCCGCGGTCTATCGCTTTCCGCACGCTCGGGCGCGGCAGCGCCAAAGGGCCGTGAAGGTGGCGATGACGCGCGGCACCCTCGCGTCGATGATGCATCTCGCGGAGTTCGACGGGCATCTGCATGCGCTCGTCGGTTGGCCGGAAGAAGTCAACGAAGGCACCGAAGAACCGGTCGACGACGAGGTGACGAGCGAAGCGGCGCTCCTGCGAATCAACCTGCGCAACTTCGGCGCACGCATGTCCCGCGCGGACGTGCGACGGCTCCCCAGCGAAATGCCCGAGGCAGGGCGCTGGTCGGGGCGCCGCGTCGTGTACGGCGCGGGCGACCAAGCCGTGGTTCACGACGCCTCCACCAGCCAAACCTGGAGCGCCAGCGTGGGGAGAGCACCGGCGCGGGTCGACCCCATCGAAGGCGGCGTCCTCGTCACCCTCAGGGGCGACGGCGTCGAGTATCTCAGCGTCGATCTTCAGAGCGCGCCCCGGGCCCACGAACAGCGCCGTCTCGTCGGTGCGAGCGGCGCCGAAACACGAACCCACGGATTCTTCTTTCTGCCTCGCGCCCCCGGAACCGGCACCTTTGGTGTTCCGATCGTCCGAAGCAGCGGACGACAGGACGCCGGGCGCGCTGCGATCGCGTTCTTCGACATGGACGGTTTTCAGACGACGCTCGCAGGAACGATCTTTTCAAACGGCACCGAAGTTCCCTGCACGCAGTCCTGCGTCGACTGGTACGGCAACGCGCGCCCGGTCTTTTGGGGCGGCCGCATCTTCGCCCTCATGGGTTCGGAGTTCGTCGCCGCCGAGCGCCGGGAAGGTGAGCTCGTCGAAGCGGGCCGCACCGTCCTGCAGTGATTGGACGGTCTAGCGCTCGACGCGCGTGAGCACGCCGTCTTCCCAGCCAAGGGCATCCAGCATCGTGCCGCCGATCTCGAGGCTTCGCGTAAATGGCGCGGCGAGATAGACCTCCCCCGCGTGCACGGCGATCGACTCCGTCGACCCATCCTGCGCGGACGTTCCGAATGCCGTCGACCAGACGTAGTCGCCGGTGGTGCTCAGCTCGAGCACGAAGGCGTTGTAGTTCGACATGAAGGGGGTGGGGTCGAGCTCGCCGCCCCCGAAGTCGATCGCGCCCGCCACCTGTCCGGTCACGATGAGGTTGGTTCCATCGGTCGCGATCCCCGTGCCGTGGTCGATGGGCGCGAGGTCGTCAGAGCCGTAGCTGCGTCCCCACTGCGGTGTTCCCGTCGCGTCGAAGGCCATCACCAGCACATCGAAGGTCCCGCTCGTGACGAAGGTCTCGTCCCCCACGACCGCGGCGCCGCGATAGCTCGCGACCGCAAACGTGGACCCGCCCACGCTGACCATCTCGCGCACTTGAACCCCGCCCTGCGCCGCTTCGCGGGCCCAGCGCACCTCGTTGTCGGTGCTCAGGGCGAGGAGGTACACGTCCCCG
>JBCDAA010000205.1:0-15677 GCA_039186435.1 Myxococcota bacterium
CCCAGCTGCTTGATGGCCGCGTGCATTCGACTGACGCCGGGCTGATCCGCGAGGGTGATCGTCGCCTCGGGAGAGCGCCCAATGGTGGCGTCGTCGTCCACCGAGAACGCGCGTCCAAAAAGCGGGCCGGCGAGGATGACCAGTCGACCTTCGCGCGTGGACGGCTGCTCGGCTGTCTCATGGCTGTCGGTCCGTTCCCCCTTCAAATCGCCTCCAACCCACTCTCCACTTCAAGAATACTGCAAAATTACATTGAATGCACAAGGGTTTACACATGGAAAAACGCGGCATCCGGGAGTGGTACTGTTCGCCATGGACGCGCTGCGCACGCCGGACGACCGTTTCTCGTCCCTCGAAGACTGGCCCTTTGCTCCACAATACCTCGAGTCGTTTCCGCATGGAATGCGACTTCACTACATCGATGAGGGGCCCAGCGACGCGGAAGACGTCTTTCTCTGTCTTCATGGGGAGCCGACCTGGTCGTATCTCTATCGAAAGATGATCCCGGTTTTTGTCGAGGCGGGGGCTCGCGTTGTGGCTCCTGATTGGTTCGGTTTTGGGCGTTCGGACAAGCCCAAAGACGACGCGGCATACACCTTCGAGTTTCATCGCGAGACGATGATTCACGTCGTCGAGGCCCTCGACCTCAAACGAATTACCCTCGTGGTGCAAGACTGGGGAGGGATCCTCGGGCTCACGCTGCCGGCCACCCATCCGGATCGCATCGCGCGGCTTCTCATCATGAATACCGCGCTCGCGATCGGCACAACGCCCTCCAAGGGGTTTTTGGATTGGCGCGACTATATGGCGAACACCCCCGACCTGGACGTCGCAAAGCTCATGGGCCGCGCGATCAACGGGGCGTCCGAAGGCACCTTGGCCGCCTACGCCGCGCCCTTTCCCGGAGCGGGCTACAAAGCCGGAGTGCGTCGCTTTCCGGCCATTGTTCCGACGGCGCCGGATGCCCCCGGAGCAGCCATCGCGCGCGAAGCAGGCAAGTGGTGGAGCACCGAGTGGAGCGGCAAGAGCTTCATGGCCATCGGCGCGCAGGATCCGGTTCTTGGGCCGCCGGTGATGAAAATGATGCGCTCGGTCATCAAAAATTGCCCGGAGCCTTTGGTGCTCGAGAACGAAGGGCATTTTGTGCAGGAGAGTGGCGAAGTCGTCGCGCGCGCCGCCCTGAAATCGTTTGCGGAGGCGTCGTGATCAACACCCATCCGAAGATCTCCAAGCGGCTTTGTGGCGAGGCGGTGGAGCTCTCCGAAGGCAAGGCCACCGCGCGCTTTACGACGACGGAGGAGATGGTGGTCGACGACCACGGCCTCGTGCATGGCGGCTTTGTCTTCGGGCTGGTCGACCACGCGGCGATGCTCGCGGTCAACGACCCGAACGTCGTGCTCGGCTCTGCGGACGTGCGCTTTTTGGCGCCGGTGAAAGTTGGCGCGGAGGTTCTCGCGGCTGCGGAAATCACCGAGACGAAGGGCAAGAAGCGCGTGATTCAAGTGCGTGCGAGCGTCGGAGGCGCGAAAGTCTTCGAGGGAACGATGGTCGCGTTCGTCCTTCCAAAGCACGTCCTCGACGGCCAGTGAGTTTCGACGTCGAGCTCGCGCGGCGTTTTTTCCCGCCGCTCGAAAGCGGAGTCGCCTACTTCGAGAACGCCGGGCGCTCGTTTGTGGCGCGCCCGGCCCTTGAGCGGCTGCAGCGCTTTGTCGGCATGCATCCCGTTCAACCGGCGTGGCCTCATCGTCTTTCCACCGCGGCCAAGGAGATGCTCGACGCGGGGATCGAGACCGCGGCAAACCTAATGGGGGCGTCTTCCGACGAGGTCATCCTCGGGCCGTCGACGACCCTCAACGTGTTTGTGCTGGCGGCTGCGCTTCGTGCCGAGATGACGTCGGGCGACGTCGTGGTGGTGAGCGAGCAGGACCACGAAGCAAACAGCGGAGCGTGGCGGCGTTTGGCCGAAGCTGGCGTGGAGATTCGTGAGTGGAAGGTTGATCCCGAGCGCGGAAATCTCCGCGTGGAGGACCTCGATGCGCTCCTCGATGAGCGCGTCAAACTCGTCTGTTTTCCACACGTCTCGAACGTCGTGGGGACGATCAACGACGTGGCGGCGATCGCAAAGCGAGCCCATGCGGTCGGCGCTCGAGTTTGTGTGGACGGTGTTGCGTACGCGCCCCATCGGCAGGTCGACGTGCGCGCGTGGGACGTCGATTTCTACTACTTCAGCCTCTACAAAGTGTTCGGTCCGCATCTGGGGTTGATGTACATCCGGCGCGACCACCTCGAGTGCCTCCCGAATCAAAGCCACTATTTTCACGCGGGCGATCTTCGAAAGAAGCTGAATCCCGGTGGCCTCCAGTACGAGCTGGCCGCAAGCATCGCGGGCATCGGTGACTACCTGGGTGGACTCGCCGGCGGGACGGGAACCTTTCGCGATCGCACGGCGTCCCTTTGGACGGAGATCGCGGCCTACGAGGAGGAGCTCGTCGCGCCGCTCTTGTCGTTTTTGACGCAGGCGAACGTGCGCGTCGTGGGCGAGCCGAGTGCCAACCGATTGGCGCGGGTTCCCACCGTCAGCTTCGTGCCGAGAAAAGCGCCAGCCGAGGTTCTTGCCGCGATGCCCACCGACATCGCGATCGGCGCCGGCCATTTCTATGCGGCGCGCTGCGTGAAGGGTCTTGGCCTCAACCCGGACGAAGGCGTCCTTCGCGTGAGCATGGTGCACTACAACACCGCCCACGAGGTTCAGCGACTCACCAACGCGCTGCTGCGCGCGCTCTGACGACTACGCGTGAATCGTCGTCATTGGCGCTTCGGCGTCCGGCGTCAGGCCAGGATCGTCGAGGCCGAGCTCCTCGAAAGGGTCGCCGTTCCAGAGCTTTCCGCGAACCATGTGGGACCACATCCGGAGGTCGCCGGCGAGGGACCAGAGGGGGTAGGTGAAGGTGGCAGGGCGGTTGTTTTCGATGCGGAAGTGACCGATCCACGCGCATCCGTACGCGAAGACAACGCCGGCCGGAAAGAGGATCGGTGAGGCGAGGGTGGAGAGCCCGATCATGCCCGCGATGTGACCGAGGCGCGGCGTTTCGCTTTCGCCCTTCTTGACGCCGTGAGCCATCAGGCCACCGAACGCAGCGAGCGCGGCGCCAAAGCCGATGGGGTTGACGACGAGGCTACCGGCGAGGGTTGCCAGCCATCCGTTGGTCCCGAGGAAGTGGAGACGCCGCGAGGCAGGGTTGCGGTGCTCCGAGAGATAGTAGGGCCAGAACTCCTCGAAGGACTGGATGCGCTGATTGTCCATGGCGGAATAGAGTACTGATTTCCACCTCGGCGTCGAGGTGACGATCGGTCGATGGCCCATCGTCGTGCGTCGAACGGTCGACGCTTTCCTCGCCGCGCCGCATAGTCCCGTCGTGGGGCGTTTTGGCTACTACGCTCGGCTTTCGGCGCGCGATAAGCGAACCTACCGAAAGAGCGACGAGTACGACTCGGTCGAGCTGGATCACCCGAAAGCCCTGCGACCCATCGCGATTTCGCTCGGTGTTGCGCTCCGTGCGGAGGACCGCGTTCATGTGGAGCGCATCAGTCAACGTCTCGTCGGCGACCTCTGCACGATGCTCAACGTTCCGTGGCCGGCGGTGCGGGTACATGCGGTCCGGCCGAGCGACGACTACGGCGAGCTGCACGGGCTCTATGTCCGTGAGGAGGGGCGCCGGCCCATCATCGAGGAGTGGATGCGCACGGCGGCGCGAGGCCAGGTGGTCGCGCATCGCACCTTTGTGCGGACGCTGATGCACGAGGTTTGTCACCACCTCGACTTTGAGCTCCTCGACCTCGAAGACTCGTTTCACACCCAAGGGTTCTTTCAGCGGGAGTCGAGCCTCGTCCGGCAGCTTCTTCCAAAGCAGGTGCGAGAGGACGTGCGTGAGGAAGAAGAGGTAGAGCCCGTGGAAGTTAGGCAGCTCACCCTCAAGTTGTAGGCGAGAGCTCGTCGCGAACACGGCGAAAGCGACCGGAACGCACGAGGTCCACGGGCGTCACCATCACGGTGCCTTCGGTGAGACGTCCTTGGCTGAGCCGCTCGACTTCCGCGCGAAAGCGTCCTAGCGATACCGGCCGCGGCGTGAAGGGACGGCCGAGGGCGGCGTACGCTTTGGCGATCAGTTCGCTGCAGTAGATGCGCTCGTCATCCCAAAGGTAGAGGCCGTCGTAGGGTCGGCCTTCCATCTCTGCGAGCGCCGCCGCGAGCTCGTCCGGGCGAGGCGCTTCGATCGGACGGTAGACCGCGACCTTCCCGTCTTGGACCCGGCGAACCCACTCGGCGAGCGGCGTCGGCCCGACCGGACCGAAGGCCTCCCAGACAACGCGCTCCCCACCTTCGCCGAGGACCACGCCTACGTGCGTGTAGTTCGACTCCGTGATCTCGCGAATCAGCGCGCAGCGTCTTCCGCAGCGAAGATCCTGAAAGACCAGGTCGCCCTCTTGAATGGAAGTGCCCCACGAGGCCTCGCGTTCCGCAAGCGCCCGGCTCGGTGCGGAACGAAGCCAGAGGAAGGCGAGGGCGAAAGCCCCAAAGGAGAGCGCGAGGGAGAGCCGAAGACTCATGCGGGTCAGACGCCGCCGGGGCCGGTGAGTTCCCTGCGCCTGAAAACGGGGCTACGTTTGCGTTGTGCCCAGTAAGCGGCGCGCTCGTGGTCGCCAACCGCAGCAAAGCATCGCTCGAGGGTGTCGGCGAGCCCGCGGGTCGCGTGGATCTCGAAGCCGACGGTCGCGATCGGAATCGCTGCGCGCGGTTCGTTACGGAGCCACCTTCGCCAGGCGAGTTTGCCGAGGAAACCTGCGAGGCGGCGACGCGGTCCGACGTCTGCGCAGCCGAGGAGCGCGACCCTCCAGTAGTCCCCGGCGCGTTTTGACGTTTGGAGGAGGTTGGCCGCGTTGGAAAGTCCCATGGCGTCGTAGGCCGCAAGCGAACTCGCGCGATAGAGCGCGAGCGCCTTTGCGCGATCGTCGCGATGCGCGCTGGCTTCCGCTCGCCACGCACAAAGGGCGAGGCGACGACCTTCGGCCGTGGAATCGGCGACCGCGTGTTCGAGGTTGGGTCGGGGGCGCCGGGCGCGTCGGCACACGGCGTCCAGACTCTCGAGGAGGATTCGATTGCGCGGCCATGTTTTGAGCAGCCCTTCGAGGTGAGCGCCTGCTGCGTCTGCGCCCTTGGTCCGGAGGAGAGCATCGGCGACGAAACCAGCCACCCCCACATGCACCTGGGGGTAGTGCTCCGACCACTCCGACGCCGCGCGCTTTGCGACTTGAATCAGTCGCTTCCAGTCTCCGAGGACATGAAGGAGTTCGATCGCAAGGATCCATGGATCGAAGGGCTGCCGGAGATACGAGAGATCCCACCGCGCCTTGAGCAGCGGCTCGAGAACTTCCCAGGCATGGCCCGCAGCGGCGGTCGCACGTTTTCCGTAGCGGCGACCGACAGCGCTTGAGCCGGTGACGTCCACGAAGGGAACCCAGCGAACGTACGCCGCGTAGAAGCGTTCCGCCTGGTTCGATGCGAGCGGGTATGCCTCGTAGATCTCGAGCGCCGCGCCTCGATGTCCGTGCTCCACGAGAGCGCCTGCGTGGGCGAGCCGGCTTTGCGGATCTGGGGAGAGCACTTCTTCCGCAGCGCGCCGCGCCCATGCTGCGACGGTCTGCCGACCGCCGTGAATTCCGGCGTCGTCCCAGCGCGCCCGAAGCCCGGCGTCGCGAAAGTAGATGGCCGCCGCTTGTCGATCCTTGAGCCTGTATGCAGCCCACGCAGCTGCGGCAAACCCGTTGGCGAAGTCCGGGTTGGCGGCGATGCACGCGTTGGCGATCGCGAGTGCGCGGGTGTGCGTACCGCCGGTGCAGTGTGCCCAAAGAAGACGCGCGGCGATCGCTTCCCGGCGACCCCCGAAGGCGATTTTGGCGCGAACCCGGCGCCCGAGGGCGAGAGCCCGTTCGTAAGGTTCGATCGCGTCGGCAGGGTTGTCTTCCCATGCTTCGTCGCCGGCGGCCGCCGCCTCGAGCCGGGCGTCGGCGCGACCGTATTCGTCGTCCAACTCGGAGAGCCGGAGTCCGCCGAGCGTGAGGTCGACGAGCGGTGCGACGCGGCGAAGGCGAGCGCGGTAGCGGGTTGCGCGATCGGAGAGTCCAAGGGCGAGCGCGGCGGCGTAGCCAACAAGGAGCGCTTGCCCGGGAGACTTCTTGTCGAGCGCGAGCGCTTTGTCGACGTAGCCGAGCGCGCGGGTGTACTCGCCCTTTCCGACGAGGGCAGCTGCTGATCCGACGTAGCCAAACGCTTTCGTGAGGTCGCCCTGAGGTCGAAACCAGCTGGAGCCACTTCCCTTTCGAAAGGGCGTGTAGATATCGAGGGCGAGATCGAAGTCCTGCACCGCGAGGCAGGCTTCGGCGGCGCACCGGTCACGAAGACCCAGCTTCGCTTGTTTGTACGCCACCGAGACGCGCCCTTGCGCTTCGGCGAGGGCCGCACGAAGCGCGAGGCGAGTCGCTTTGGGAGCCGTCCGGGCGGCGGCGCTTACGCGGCGCGCATGGTCCGACGAGGGTGGGCGTTGCAGCGCGGGAAGGAGCTCCTCGAAGGTGGGCGGAAAGCGACCCAGGAACGCGTGTGCGCTGAGGACATGACCCTCGAGGTTGCCGCCGTCGCACCAGAATCCGATCGCCTCGAAGAGCTGCTGCGCTTCCTGACTCCTTCCGAGGCGCGCGAGGGCGCAGGCGCGACCGAGACCCGGCTGGTGAGGACTGCGCGCCGCGTCGAATGCCTCGAGCGCGTCTTGAGCGCGACCCTCGCAAAGGGCGATCCGCGCCGTGAGCCATGCTCGGGTCGATGCGTCGTTCGTCGAACGCGCTTCCGCGCGGAGCGACTCGAGATACGCCGCGTGGATCGCGTTGAGGTCCGCTCGCTCGGACCGCTTCACTTCCGCTTGAGCTTGAGGAAGTCGGTTTCGCTGATGATCTGCACCGAGGACCCTTTCGCCTGGAGCTTCTCGGCAGCGATCATCTTGCTGCCCTTCTTGCCGTCGAAGAGGGGTGAGCCCTCGTCCCCGATGACGAGGTAGTCCAGGTCCGCGGAGACCGAGCTCGCCGCGACGCCGCCAAGGTCTTTGACACGCTTTTTGGCGTCGCCTCGTGACATGGACGCGAGCTTGCCAGTGAAGAGGAACTTCTTGTCGACGGTCGCTTTGCCACCGCTCGCCTTCTTTGCGGTCTTCTTTGCGGTCTTCTTCGCGGGCTTCTTCGCGGGCTTCTTCGCGGGCTTCTTCGCGGTCTTCTTCGCGGTCGTTCCACCCATCTTCAAGAACGTGTTCTCGCTAAGGATCTGGAGTGAGGCACCCCCGGCGATCAGCTTTTCCGCGGCCTTGAGCTTGCTGCCTTTGACCCCTTCGCCGAAGAGCGGCGACCCGTCATCACCCACGATGAGGTAGTCGAGCTTCTTGCTCACCGAAGACGCGGCCTTTCCGCCCATCGCCTCCGCTCGTTTCTTTGCTTCCGCGCGGCTCAGCGTGGCGAGCTTGCCCGTAAAGAGAAACGTCTTTCCATCGGTCTCCAGGGCGCTCGCATCCACCGTGGACGCCGCCATCGCCTGCGTCGCAAGCTGCTTCTGGCGCTTCTTGATGCGCTTCAAGTCGGCATATTGGCAAAGCGAGAGCGCGTAGCCCTTGGCGTGTTCGTCGAGCCACTCGATGAGGAACTCCACCGCGTTGAGCTTCAGCGGAAGGTGAAACTCGATCTCCTCACCCTCACTTGCCCACGCGACCTCCTCCGCGCTTCCGTAGATCTCCTCTTCATCCCAGGGCGGCGGTCCCCAGGCGTCGAGATCCTCGTGCTCGTCGCCTTGCGCAAACCACGTCGACAAGGTCTCGGCAACGGTCTCGCCTTTCTTGCCCTTGGGAAGCGTCATCTTCACCGTGACCGGCGGATGCGAGTCGTCTTCCTTTTCGACTTTGGTCGCGCCTGCCTTCTTCAGGATCTTCGGAATCGTGGGCCCGAAGCCCCCGCAGTAGTCGTGAAAGATGACGAGCGTTTCGTCCATGGCGACCACATCCGGTGGTGACCACCGAAGTCCTTCGTCGCCCCAATGAAGGAGACCGTTCCACTTCACGCCGTACTTCTTCGCGAGCTTGATCGCCCGCGGCGTGGGATCGTCCGGAATCGTGTAGTCGTTCTCTTCGACGATCTCGTCGAACTCCTCGCCGTACTCGACGAAGAACGCCGAAAGCTCCTTGGCGACCTTCTTCGCGTCCTTTGCGGTCTTGAAGCGCCCAACCAACCGGTAGCTGCTGCTGTTGTTGCAGCTGTAGGAGTTCCACGTAAACACGCGCATCAGTCCGCCCTTCCTCTCACTCGCAGCAGCGACGTTGCCGGGAGCAATCCCAGTCCAAATCCGTGGAGACGCGCGCACCCTGGTGCATCCGCTGCGGGAGCGGCGCCGCGTAGTGTTTTCCAGAGCGCGGGCATCTCCCGAAGGTCGTCGATCGGTAGCCCCGCCGCGCCTTCATCCTGATCGAAGTGCTCGTCCCCAAAGGAACACGCGAGCATTCGGCGGTCGCTACTAATCGAGCAAAAGAGCTGCCCCGCGCCGCAGTTGCCGGTCTCGAAAAGCCGCGGCGTGAGCGAGAGACGTGACCCCCAGCAGACGTCCACTTTCAGGGCCATTCGCGAGCGAAGCGGTTCGTAAAGGCGCGCGATCGTCTCGTCGAGGGTCGCGAGTTCGCCGGACGAAAGATGAAGCGCCGGGTCGCTTCCCTTGTACGAAAGCAGGAGTACGTCGCGAACACCGGCCGCGAGAAATCGTAGGAGATCCGTTTCGAGCGTCTCAAGCCGCGCGGGCGTCACGAGGTAGTTGAGACCGAAACGAGCGTTCGCGCGAACGAGCGTGTCGATGATGCCGAAGGTGTCGTCTTCGTCGTACACCGAGAGCTGGATCTGTCCGTAGGCGCCCTTGATCTCCTCAAGAAACGCGGGGGTGAGGAGGAGGCCGTTGGTCGTGAAGTTCGGGCAGATCGACGTCTCCTCCCAAAGGCGCCGAAGGAGCTCGCCAAAGCGGGGAAAGACCGTGGGTTCGCCGCCTCCGAACGCGAGCTCCAGCACGCCCCAATCGGCGGCGACCCGTCCGAGTTGGAGCATCTCCTCAAAGGTCCAGGCGCTCGTTGCGGCGAGCGGGCGGTAGCAAAACCCGCATCGCTTGTTGCAGCGATTGGTGAGGGAGACCTGAAGTACCCGCGGCGCCTGCTGACGACAGGTCGCGGCGGGGCCTCCGTCGATCAAGCGGTTGAGCCCTGTCTCCCGGTCGAAGAGGAGCAGCTTGCCGTCGAGGGGGAACCGTTGCCAGTTCGGCACGGCGTCGTTGTTAGCAACTCCTGTGCCGCTCGGTCCACAACGCGCGGGGATTCAATTCGGTGGCCTCGACATCGACCCGCCGTGCCGAAACCGTGACGAAGGCGCTCGCTCGATGGCCCATCGCACGCAAGCTTTGCTTTCTCTTTTTCACGTCGCTTCGATCAGGGAGGACGATTTCGCCGCGGCTCATGAGGTATCGTGCAGCGATGTCGGAAGACACCCTGCGTCAGCGCCTGGATGAACTTGAGGCCCGTCACAAGCTCAACGAAGCCGCAGACGAAGCGCTCGAACTCGCCCAGCGGGATCGCTTGCCCCTCACGCAGACCATTCGGTCCCTCTTGCCGCTCTTGGTGACGCACACCGGCGCGTCTCGGGCGTGGGTGCGGACCTTCGACGAAAACCTGCTTCTTCGCGACTTCAGTTTTGGGGGACGACCGGGCGAGTTTCCTCTCGAAGGTGACGTCATTACCGGTGTAACCGACGACGGAGAGCGTCTTCAGCGCGACACGGGCGACTTCTACGTGTTGGCGCAGCCCCTCGACGTCGCAGGGGAGCTCTTTGGTGCTGCGGCGATCGCGTTCGAAAAGCACACCTACGACCCCGCGCGCGCGGCGCTGCTCTTTTCACTTCTTAACACCTGGTGCGAGGAGCTCGACAACTACCTCGCGGCCATCGCCATGATGCGCCGCAAGCACCAGATTACGACGGCGCTCTCAGACGCGCTCAAGGCGCCGATCATCGACGATGGAGTCCACGCGGCCATCGACGTGCTTCGTGACAATGTCGCCTTTGACGACATGCTCCTGGTGTTTCGCCACCACGAAGATCCCCGGAGTGCGAGCCTCCACTACCTGATCATTCAGGACGGCAAGATCACCCACGACTCGCGGCATCGCGACATGGAGGTCGAGGAGTTTGTGCGGGAACACGCGCCTCGGCTGATCGCCGGAGAATCGCGCGCGCTCCTCGAACGCTTTGGCATCGACCGTGGTCGCGAGGAAGTCCTCATCAACGGCGTGCGCGACGCGCAGGTGCTCGGCCGCGTCGTGGTCACAAGCACTCACGGTGAGTTCAACACCTACGATCGCGATCTCCTGGAGCGCTTTGCGGACTTTCTGCGGCAGCGTGTGGTGGACTTTAATCGCGAGTGGAAGTCCCTCTCGCGTACCTTTGCGGCGCCGATCGTGCGCCGGCTTCTCGATCACGAGGACTACCCAACGCAGTTTCTCGCGCCGCGGGTTGTCGATGCCGCGATCCTCTTTGCGGACATCTCGGGCTTTACGCGGATTAGTGAGCAGGTGTTGAAGGAGCCGGCCCGGGTAGGCGAGCTCATCGATCGCTGGTCGGAGCGGGTGGTCGGCTTGATCTGGGAGACCGGCGGCGTCTTCGACAAGATGGTGGGCGATTGCGTCATCGCGTTCTGGGGGCCTCCCTTCGACGACTACGACTCGGTGGAGCGATGTCGTCGCGCAGCGTCGGCGGCGCGCTTGATCCGGGACTTCACCAACACCCTCAACGACGGCGCGCTGATGCCGGAGCTCAAAGGCATGGAGCCTCCGGTCGGGGTGGCGATCGGAGTGAACTATACGCGCGTCTGCGTCGGCACCTTCGGGCCGGATGACGACTACACGGGGTTCAGTTCCGGGATGAACAATACGGCGCGGCTTCAGGGCGTTGCGGTGCGCGATGAGATCCTCTGCATGGAGTCGTTCGTGAAGGAATACGACATGGACGAGGCATTCGGCGAAGCGCGGGAGGCGGCGGTTAAGAACGTGTCCGAGCCGCTTCGGTTTCGCGCGCTGAAGTAGCGATGGCCTGGCAGCGGCGCATCACCACCTTCACGTTTGTGGCGATCCTTGCGGCGATCGGCGCTTGGGCCGGAAAGACCTATCGCAGCGTTCCGCTTGGTGAAGTGTGTCGCTACAGCTTTCAGTGCGAGGAGGGCGCAGAGTGCGTCGCGGAGCGATGTGAGACCCCGTGACGACTCTCTTCGTGGAGGGCGTTCCGGCGTCGGGGAAGTCGACTTCGGTTCGCCGGCTCGCGGAACGTTTTCAGGCGCGCGCGGTTCAGGAGGGCAGTCCGGACGTGGGTCTGCCGTGGAGCTACGCCGACGCGGAAACGACGGTGCAGCGCACTACCCCTGCGACCTATCTCTTCGAGACCTGGCGTCCCCTCGCGAAGGAGCGGACGTTCGTCGACGCGAAGCTTCTTCAGAACACAGCGCTCTTTTGCATGCTCGAGGAGCGAGAGCCCCTGGGCGCGATCGCCGCGCGGATTCTCGAAGAACTCCCCCGCGCGGGCGTGGTCCATCTTCGACCGAAGGACCCTGAGGCGCATTTGCAGACAACGCTCGCTGCGCGCGCGACGGAGTATCCGGAGTGGTTTGCGTTTGTGCTTCCGTTCTTCGAGAAGCGTCCGTGGTGCATGCGCCGGGGACTGCGCGGAGCCGACGCGTACGTGGGTGCTCTCACGGTGTGGGATCACGTGTGCGCGGATCTGATCCCGTCGTTCGACGTGCCCTTTCTGGCGCTCGAGGATCCCGCGCGCGATTGGGACGAGAGTCTCGCCCGAATGGCTGCGTTCGCCGACGCGCTCTGAGCGATGTGCTCTACTTCGGGTGTGGATCCGGAGGTCACCATCGACGAAGCCTGCGCGGTGATCCTCGATCGCCCGGGTTCGCCTTCGGCGGCTTCTGCTCTCGCGCGCCTCGTCCATGCTGCGCTAACCATCGCGCGGCGAGGGAGTGATGCACCGCGGAATGCGCCCGCGCCCTCAAGCTCTCAGGTGCTCGCGTACGCGGCGATCACGCACCCGAAACCGGACGCGCTGGATCGTGCGATCGAGCGGGCCACGACGGAGCTTCGAGCAAACCCGCACCTCGTCGACGTCCTGGTGAAGTGCGCGCTTGCAGAGCCGACGCGCGCGCCCGCTGCGCTTTCGGTGCTTCAGGGGCAAGCGCCGGCCTCATGGATGGGCGATGACGCCTGGGACCGGTTGCGCGCGATGGGGCTCGCGCAGCTCGCTCGCGTCTCGGACACAACCCTGACGGAGGTTCTCTCTCTGGTCTCGCTCGGCACCGATCGGGATCGTGTGCTTGTGCAATGGGCGCGCGGGCCCGAGGCCCTCGCCTTTGCTCGGGCAAATCTTGTGGACCACGAGCGAATGCGAACTCTCGCCGAGCTCGTTCCCGTGGTGGAACGCGGACTTCGGCCCTCGGTGATCGACGACGTCCTTCGCGGCCCCTTCAACATGGGACGCCCGTTTCAGGAGATCGCGCCCTACCTATCGCGGACCCAGGCCGCGCTGGCGATCGAGGCAGCGACGGACCTCCACCCGTCGAGATACGCGCGCGGGCTCGCACTTCGCAGCCTGGTGCCGCGCTGGGCCGAGCTTGGCGAGGTCGTGAGCGCGATTCGGCTTGCGCGGTCGATCGAGGATCCCGGGGAGCGATCGCGTGCCCTCGGTGCGGTGCTTCCGTTCGCGGACCGCGAGGTCGAAACGCTGACGAAGGAGACCTTGGCGAGCATCGCCGAGACGCCCAGCGCGTTCGACTACGAGCGCACGACGTTGACCGCGTCGGCCGCGGCGGGCCTTCTGCGGCAACGCTCCGTCGATGAGGTTCTCGAGTTCGCGGATGACGGGGCGGTCCGGCTTGCGCTCGCAGGCGCCGCTCAAGGGGAAGCTCGCGCGGGTCTTCTGATCGATTTGGCGGACCGGGCGGCAGGCCGGCCGGCGCAGCTCGCGGAGTTTCGCAACGAGCTACCGACGGAGAGCCTTCTCCCTGTCTTTCGTCGCGCGGTCCTGCGTTTTGCCGAGCGCGGTTTCTCGTCCTTTGTGACCGACGAATACGGGATCGGGTTTGTCGAGTGGCTTCCCTTTTTGGCGCCCCTCGGCGGTTCGGCTGCACCCGCAGCGGTTGCCGGCGTCTTCTAACGAGAGCGGCTTCCGATCTAATGCGCCGCGAGCACGACGACCGGCGTCAGCGTTTCTCGCTCGTCGTCGCTGAGTTTTCGCGAGAGCTCGCCGGCGGAGTCCAAGATCGGCACAGAAGGCTGCAGCGCGACAAGCGCGCGCCGATCCGCTTCGGATGGATGACCGACCACGATGACATCCGCGCCGGCGATCGCATGCTCCACGTCGGGGGCCGCCTGCGCGCGCGGGTCGCCGAGCGCCGCCTGGAGCGCGGCAAGCCCAAGGGGCGGAACCCGCGAATCGAGAACCGCGCTGTCCGCTACGGTCACGTGAACGCCCGCATCGAGAAGCTTGGCCACGAGCCGCACCGGCGCCGAGTCGCGCACGTCGGCCGCGCCCGGTTTGAAGCCCACGCCGATGATCGCCGCCGTCTTGGGCTCGTGTTTGAGAACGACGTCCGCCAGGTACTGAAGGTGGGCGTCGTTCGAGCGCAGGATCGACCCGAAGAGCGGCGCGTCGACCGCGTGGGTTGCGGCGTGCGTTTGAATGGAGGCGACGTCTTTGACCAGGCATGCGCCGCCAAAAGGCATGCCGGGCCGAAGATACGCGGCGGACGTGTTGAGTTTGGTGTCCGCGCACAAAAGCCGCATCACCGCAAAAGGATCGACCCCGACGGGCAGCGTGACCCGGGCGACCTCGTTGGCGAAGGCAACCTTGAGCGCGTGCCAGGCGTTGTTGACGAGTTTCAAGACTTCCGCGGTCGCCGGGTCGGTGCGATGCAGTCGCTCGCGCACGGGTTCGTAGAGCTCCTCGAGAAACTCCACTGCCGCGTCGCTTTCGGTCGCGAACACCACGAGCTCGGGATCTTCGAGATCGCGCACGGCGCTTCCTTCTCGAAGAAACTCCGGGTTGAGCGCAAGGGCGAGATCTGCTCGAAGATGCGCACGCGCTCGCTGATAGAGACCCGGTGGCACCGTGCTGCGAATCACGACCACATGACCTTCCGGCGCGGTGGCGTTGACCACGTCCAGCGCCGCAAAGATGTCGTCGGTCACGAGCTGGCCGTCCTCGCCGACGGGGGTGCCAACACAGAGGAGCGATGCGCGACACGCCGACAGGTCGGTCTCGGTTGTGACCCGAAGTGTTCCGCGGGTCTGCGCGCGCCGAATCCGCTCCTCGAGACCCGGTTCGTCGATGGGGGCGACGCCACGATCGATGGCGGCGACGACACCTTCGCGAAGATCGATGCCGAGCACCGGGATGCCGCGCGCCGCAAGGGAAGCGGCCGTGACGCTCCCGACATAGCCCAGTCCGACGACGCCCACGGTGAAGCTCATGGCAGGACGCTAGCAGAACTTTGGAAACCCAAAACCGCCGAGAATCCCGCGGGTTCTGTGCAGTGCTCGGTCGCCTGCTCCGCAGAGTGGAAGGCGTTCCAGTTCTCCGTTAGTTCTGAAGGGGATGGCTGCGAAAGAACGGGTTGTTTTTCGTCGCGCCCGTCGTCTCCAGACGCGTTCGCAGCAGTACTACGCAACCGCCGTGAAGCTCGCGGCGCCCCTCACGCTGCTCGATCTCGCGTCGCCCGGCTTCGGACTCATCCTGAGTGGCTGCTTCGTGCTGTTGATGGTCGTGTTTTCAGCGCTCGCGTCTTCGAATCGGCCGACCGGGGGCGCCCTGATCGATCTTCAGGGTGCGCTCTCGATTGCCCCGGCGAAGCAAGGCCGCGGCTATCGGGAAGACGCCCCCGGCGAAGAGATCGTCGTCGGCCGTCGGCGCTTTCGTCGCCGCGATGCCCGCGAGGTGATCGTGGGCTGCTACCGGAAATCGTCCAACGGAGAGGAGCAATCCGTCTTCTGGCCGGTGTATCTCGTCTTGAAGGATTGCGCGATCGAGATCGAGGTCTACCGAACCCGTGCGGAGGCGATGGAAACCGCCAAGACGATCGCGGACGCATTCGAAGTTCCGAGTCGCCAATCGCTCACCGGAGTCTTCGGCGCAAAGCAGGACTCCCTGATCAACATTGTGCTGAGCGTCGTACTGCAGACTCTCGCCTACGGTGCCCTCGGGGGTCTCACGGTCGAGCTCGGTTCCGCGATTCCGGGCCTTCTCATCGTCCCGCTCCTACTGCTCATTCACGTCGGAATGAGGCAGCTCGCCGCGCGGCGATCTCGGCCGGCCTTCGACGAAGCGGTGGCGAACGCCCTGGAACTTCACGGCGGCCCGAAAGTTCGCGTGGAGGTCCTCGAGCAGGAGTCGCTCTTTCCTGCGGCGGAAGAGACAGGTTCGCGGACGACGCGAACCTCCGAGCGAAGCGAGGCGCGAAGCGTCATTGGAGGGGGGACCCCGGGGATTCACTCCCCGTGGGGGGAGGTCTAGGC
>JBCDAA010000206.1:0-15636 GCA_039186435.1 Myxococcota bacterium
ACTCCGAGTGCGACGACGGAAACCCGTGCAACGGCCTCGAATCCTGCGACGGCAACCGCTGCGAGCTCCTCTCCGGTCCGATGGATGGCCTCGCGTGCTCCCGCGGAGGGGACGATGGCGTGTGCCGGAGTGGCATCTGCGTCGCCGAAGGGTGCGGCAACGGAATCGTGGACGACGGGGAAGACTGCGACGACGAAAACACGGTCGAAGGCGACGGTTGTGAGGCGGACTGCACGTTCTCCTGCGTCGCGGACGTCGACTGCGGGGACGGGGATGAGTGCACCGTCGGTGAATCGTGCGACACCGACGCGCACCGCTGCATTCCGGGCGCACCCCTCGCGTGCGACGACGCCGATCCCTGCACGGAAGACCTCTGCGAGGCGCTTTCGGGATGCGTCCACCCACTGATCGACGACGACGGCGACGGACATGCGCCTTCCACCCTCGGCGAATGCGGCACGGACTGCGACGACGACAACGCGAGCGTATTCGCGGGCGCCGAGGAACTCTGCGACGACATCGACAACAACTGCGACGGAACCGCCGACGAAACGACGGTCACCTGGTACGTCGACTGCGACGGGGATGGCTTCGCGGCAGATACGGCGGGCGCGGTAACGGACTGTGTGCCGCCGCCCGTCGTCGATTGCGAGTGGACCTCTACCCGGCCTGCGAGCGCGACCACGACGGATTGCTACGACGGCAACGCCGACGTCTTTCCCGGACAGGAGCGCTACTTCTCCACGGCGCACACGCGCCTCGGAGGGTCGCGCAGCTTCGATTACAACTGCGACGGCGACGAAGAGCGGCGCTACGACTGCGTCCAGCCAGGACAAATGTGCTCGCGCTTTCTCGGCTGCCGCACTGGGATCCTCGGGTTCTCGCCGGCCACCGCGCACTGCTTTCAGAGCAGCGCCGCGACCGGCCGAACCGGACCCACGCCCGAGTGCGGCGCCTCCGGTCGCGTCACCACCTGCATCAGCGGACTCGACTCCTGCACCGAGCGCTCGAGCGTCGGCAGCCAGGCCTGCCGCTAGCGCGTGATCCACGACAATCGCGAGGAGAGGGCGCCGGATTGGCGTTCGGGGGCAAGGTTCGGTCCCCGGCTCCTGCGAATCCTTGGACTGACCTACGTGGTCACGTTCTCGACCGTGGTGCTCTTCGTTCAGGCAAGCGAGAGTCTCCGCGCGTCGTTTCTCTACCGAAAAGATCTCTTTCAAGACTGGCTCATGGCGCGAGCGCTCACCGCGGGCGCTCCGCCCTACCGCGCAGCGCATCTGCTCGCCGGTGAACTCTCGAACGCGACGGGCACCACCTTCGACCACGCGAGTCCTCATCCGCCCTCGCTGCTACCGCTGCTTCGACCGCTCGCGATCCTCGAGTACGAGACGCTCGCCACACTCTGGGTCGGCGTTGAGATTGCCGCGGTGGTCGCGATGGGGCTGCTCCTACGGAGGCTTCAGGAGCACACGGGGAAGGTCACCCTGCTCCTTGTCTTGATCGTCCTGGGGAGCGACCCATGTCGCTTTGGCATCGTTCTCGGGCAGTTCAGCTGCATCCTCGCGTTCCTGACAGCGGCGTTTGTCGTCGCGCAACAGGAGCGACGCGATCGGCTTGCCGGCGTCGCGCTCGGGCTCGCGGTCGTGATCAAGTTCTGGGGCGCGCCGCTCTTCGTCTGGCTCGCGGTGCAGCGTCGATGGCGAACCCTCGTCTACGCCGGCTCCACCGCTGCGCTCTTTCACGCGCTCTCGCTCGTGTTCCTGACGCCGGCCGAGTGGCTCGACTACTTTCTGCACGTCGCCCCGGAGGTAGCGAGCCGTTACCTCGCGCATCCCGCGAACGTCTCACTGACCTCCGTGAGCCCCTGGCTCGCGCTCGGCCTGGTTCTCTTCGGTGCCGTCGTGAGCCTTCGCCGCAAGGCGTTGGGACTCACCTTCATGCTCGTCTTGACCCCGGTCGTCAGCCCCATCGCATGGCTTCACGGAACGGTCGCGTGGGCCATCCCTTTCTGCATGATGCTCTCCGCGGGACGAAACCGCGGGCTTGCGGCTGTCGCGATCGCGCTCGTTCTCCTCGGCATGACACCGCCCGTGATATGGCCGGCGCTGGAGCGACCGCTTCGACTCCTGCCCGTGTTCGCTGCCCTCACCTACGCGCTTTGGACAACGCTTGGAGCGCTCCTCGAACCGGCGCGCTCCCCCAAACTCGCGTACCCCTGATGCACCTCGGTTTGCGCGAGGCTCCCTCTCCGATTTGGACGGGCTCGTCGTGCGAGACTCCCCACATGATCGAGAACCTCAACTGGGACGACATCAAGTTTTTCTTGGCACTCTCCCGCGGGGGTTCCCTCCCGCGCGCCGCCGAAAAGCTCGGAGTGAGCGAAGGAACTGTCTCGCGGCGCATCCTCGCGATGGAAAAGAACCTCGGCGCTCGACTCTTCGACCGCACACCGAGTGGGCACGTCCACACCGAGCTCGGCGGCCGGGTCGAGGACATCGCCGACCGAATCGCGAGCGACGTCGATCTCTTCTATCGCGCGGTTGAAGGAGAGGACCGCAAGCTGGATGGGACGCTGGTGGTCACCATTCCTCCGACGCTCCTCTCCACGTGGGTGCTTTCGATCATTCGAGACTTCGCGCAGCAGCATCCACAGATCTCGTTGGAGCTTCGCGAGACCGGTTCCCTCGAGAACCTGCATCAGCGCGCTGCGGATGTTGCGATTCGTTCCACCAACGCGCCGCCGCCGGGACTGGTCGGTCGACGCGTGGTTCGGCTCGCGTTCGCAACCTACGCGACTCAGGAGCTCGCAGAGGCCGACGAAAAACACTGGATCGGCTGGGTCGATCGAAGCGGCGAAGCGGAGTGGAACGCGGGACCTTTTGGGGAAGCACCGGTGCACCACCGCGTCTCGAGCGCGTGGGCCGCCTTCGATGCGGCGCGCCAGGGTCTCGGCATCGCGCGCCTCGAGTGCTACCTCGCCGACCCGGAGCCACGGCTGGTGCGCATCGACCAGGCGTACTTCGAACGCTCCATTTGGATGCTCACCCACGAAGGCCTACGGCGGACCGCGAGGGTCCGCGCGTTTCAGGACTTCGTGTACAAGGCGATGACGGCCGATCGCTCGCGCATCGAAGCGGATGCGACCGAGTTCCGCCTCAGTGGGTCGTGAGACCTCCGTCGACGACGATGTTCTGCGCGGTCACAAAGGACGACGCTCCGCTGCAGAGCCAAAGGACCGTCGCTGCGACCTCCTCCGGCTGCGCAATTCGGCGAAGCGCGTGCTGCTCGGCGAACGCCTGGATCTGTGCCGCGTCGTTGTTGAAGAAGCGATTGAACGCCTCGGAGTAGGTCCCGGCGGGCGAGATCACGTTGACGCGAATCCCCTGACCGGCGACCTCGTGGGCCACGGAACGGCTCGCCGCGATCACCGCGCCTTTCGACGCCGAGTACACCGCTGCGCCCGGCATGCCGACCAGGGCAGCAACCGATGCGTTGTTCACGATCACTCCGCCCGTCGACATGGCGGAGACCTGGTGCTTCATGCCCCAGAGCACGCCTTTGAGATTCGTTTGCAGAACTCGATCGACGTTCGCTTCCGCGATGGATGCGAGCGGGCCGAGCTCTCCTTCGATGCCCGCGTTGTTGAAGGCGTAGTCGAGCTGCCCAAACGTCTCGAGAGCCTTTGCGACCACGCGCCGCGACGCGGCCTCGTCGCCCACATCCGCCTCGACAAAGATCGCGGTGCCGCCCGCCGCGGTGATTTCTTCCGCGAGCGCATCGCCTTTTTCGCGACGGCGTCCCGTGAACACGATGCGATCGCCGCGCGCCGCAAAGGCCTTCGCCGTGGCGCGACCAATGCCCGAGGTTGCGCCCGTCACGAGAGCCACAGCGCTCATCGGGTGCCTCCCGGATTCGGCCGCGCGAGGAGCATCGTCAAACGCTCCATGTCGTGGATTTCGTTCCGGGTGGGAACATGCGACTGGTACTCGGGATCGGTCAGCGTCGCCTGAAGCGCCGACGGATCGTCGACCTCCCAGAGGTTCAGCTCCACCGCGCCGTTTCCAAGACCGCCGAGGTGCTGAAGAACGCGGTAGCTCTGCACCCGCCGAAGCCCGTGCCGCTGCGCGATGGGCCCGATCAGCCGCCCGTACGCCGCGCGATCTTCGAGGGTCTTTCCTTCGTTGAGAAAGACGAGATCCACAAGCACGTGGTTGGACGTCAGCTGGTCGCCGCTCACGGTTGGCTCCGCGAGGTAGAGCGTTAGCTTGGTCATGTCGTGAATGCGGTCGCGCATCTCGACGAGCGCCTGGTAGCGCGGGTCTTCGCCGAGCGCCCCGAGCGCCTCGGGAGCGGGCACCTGCCAGATGTTGAAGTCGAGGACCGGCTGCACCTCGCCGTTCATCGCCTGCTCCACGCGGTAGGACTGCTCGAGCGTGACGCCGTGGTCGCGCGCGATTCGCTGCACCTGCGTCGTGTAGCGAGCGCGGTCCTCCGGCCCGTAGCCGTCCCGCATCACCACAAAATCGAGCAAGCGAAGTCCGCCTGGCGTTTCGTTCGATGCTTCCGTCCGTTCAACAGCAGCGCCTTCCTCTGTCGCGGGGTTCGACTCCGCCGCGGACTGCTGCGCGGTCGATCCACCACACGCGCCGAGACCCAGCACTATCGAGAGCAACGTTTTCATGTTGTTTCCTTTCCGGGCGTTGATGCCCAGCCGGAACCTAGAGATCGCCATCCCGGGACCGAAGACGCAGGCGCGAGAGGCAGCCTCGCGAATTTCGAGGGCTACGCGAGAAGCGCCATCAGGTCGCCGAGCAACCCGCGGAACTCAGCGGCATCCTTTGCATTCGTGAGGAACCCTTTGGACGCGGCGTAGAGCATGCGCGCGGTTCGCTTGGGGTGCGGCCGCTCTGCCTCCTTGAGGACCCGCGACAGAAGCGTCACCAGCGAATCCGTCCGCGCTTCGACGAGCTCCCCGCACAACGTCTGATTGGCCTCCATCAGCTCGACGCCGTGAGGCGATGAAAGCACCACCTCGACACCCTGCTCGTACCAGGCGCGAAAGACCCCCAAGAGGCGATCGTCGGCGGGCTTGCCTTCCGAACGAGTGACCGCCGACCGGGCACGCTCGAGCGCGCGGTCGTGAAACTCCTCGACGAGCGCGGCGAAGAGCTCTTCCTTGCTCGCAAAGTAGCGATAGAGCGCCGGGCGGCTGACGCCGACCTGCTCCGCGATCTGTTCCAGGCTCGTCCGCCGAAAGCCGTAGCTCAGAAACGTCTCAAACGCGGTCGCGAGGATCTGCGCACGTCGCTTCTCGTACTGCACCTGCCGCCGATCATACCAAATCGAAGTCGATCAGACTCTGCGCCGCTGTCACGACCGCCTCCCGCGCGGGCCGCGCCTTCCACCCGAGGAACGTTTCCGCCTTTTCGTTGGACGTCAGACGTTTCTTGCCCAGCTCGGGCACGGTTTGTTTGAGTTCGGAGCTGAACATCGCAAACACGCGAAGAAGCCAGGAGGGCATTCGCCGCGTCGAAAGCTTGCCGTGGTAGTTCGGAAACTCCTCGCGGAGGATCTTCACGACGTCGAGGAAGGTCAGGAACTCGTGACCGACAAGAAAGCGCTCGCCCGCAGCGCGGTCGTGCTCCATCGCGAGAACGTGCGCCGCCGCAACATCCCGGACGTCGACAATGGCAAAGCCGACATCCGGTACCGCCGGTAGCTTTCCTTTCAGGGGGAACCCGACGATCTCGAGAGAGACGGAGACGCTCGAGCTCAGGGCCGGCCCAAGCACCGCGGACGGATTCATCACCGCGAGTTCCATCTTGGTCTCAGTGCTCTTCACGAAGTCCCAGGCCGCACGCTCGGCGATCGTCTTCGAGCGGGTGTACGCGGTGTTGTCCTTCAGGTCGTCCGGGTTGGACCAGTGCTCCTCGTTCATCATCGGCGGGAGCTGGTCGCCCCAGCCGTACACCACCGCCGCCGTCGACGAGGTCATCACGGTGCGCTTCACGCCCGCTTCCGCCGCCGCCTTCAATACCCGAAGCGCACCGTCACGCGCCGGTCCGATCATCTCGTTGTGGTCCTTCGGTAGCTTCGCCAGGATCGGCGAAGCCACGTGCTGCACGTAGTCGCAGCCGCGAACCGCCTCGGCCCAGCCCTCGTCGCGCGTCAGGTCCGCCTCGACGATTTCGAGCTCCGACGCCCGCGGCTCGTGAACGTTGAGGGCCTCTTTGAGCGCCTCGCCCTTGGCCGCGGAGCGAACGGTTCCGCGGACCTGATGCCCGGCGGCGAGAAGCTGAACAACCACGTGCTGGGCAATAAAACCCGACGCGCCTGTGACGAGTACCTGGGCCACGGCCACCTCCTTTGTTGAGACGATGTGTTACGATGTGACAAATATCGTAACTTCAGCGTTTATACGACCACAGAGGACTGGGTCAAGGGCCCCGGATCGGGGTCAGCCCGCTGCCTGCCGTCGTGCCGCAGAGAACTAGCTCAAAGACGAACCAGCCACGATGCCGAGCGCTCCATCTATCAAGGACGCAGGTTCAACTCAGCCAGACCGAAGACAACACTAGCGGTTAACCGCTAGTTCATACCCCTAAATGCGCGCCGATATTTAGATAACTAAGCGGGGCATTTAAACGGAAAACACCGCTGCATTTTGGCAGACCGTTGTTAGTGTGGGTTCATGCATTGGTGGGGACTATTCGTAGCGATTGCCGTTGCGTGCGCAGGGTGCTTTCCAACGGACCCGGGTTGCGATTTTGAGGAGCCTTGTCCTGAAGGCGAGGTACGTCAGTGCATCAACTTTTGCGCACGCATTGCGACCGTAGAAGAGGCTGACGAGGGCGATGTCCTCTGTGCGCTCAATCCATGCGACGACGTGTACGACGTGGCGCGGGCATGCCCAGAGGGGTACTTCTGCGCGCCTGGACTCAGCGACGGAGCAGAGGTCTTTGGCCGCTGTCAGCCGGACGGGCCTCAGTTCGGCAGCCGCTGCGGCGGACGCGAAGGGGACGTGTTGCCTGCCTGCGAAGAGCGAACTTTCTGTATGAATGCTGCGCGATGCGAACGCGGCCAAGCATGGACGCAGCTCACCGGGATCACCTCCGGCGCTGGGTTCTGCTTCAATCCCGTTCGAGAGGGTGAGCTCTGCGACTCGAACTTCATCGACGCCCGCGGAAACCCTCGCGAGGTGTTCGGCGGATGCTTGCCGTGCGAGCTCGGCACGGTGTGCGCACCGAGCGAAGATGGCGAGCGACGATGCATTCGACTTTGCGAAGAGGAGGGGGCGCGGGTTCCCGAGCTCTGCGCCTGCCAAGGGCAGGTCTGTGAGGACCGCGGCGAGACTGTCGACCCCGACACGGGAGAACGCCTCGGGCGCTTCTTCTGCTCGGAGTGCAACCTCAACCAGACCCGCGACTGTACGTCCGACGACGAGTGCTGCGATCCACTTGCGAGCTGCGTATCCTATACCAGCGCGCGCAATGAAGACCTCACCCAATGCTGCCGTGCCGAAGGGGCAACGTGTGATCCCGCAGGCTTCCGCGAATGCTGCGGCGATGCGTTCTGCGAGCCAGGAAGCCGCACCTGCATGGCTTGCGCACGGCTCGGCGAAGAAGTCGCCAACGCGCCGTGCTGCCCGGGCCTCGAGGCGGTTACGCTTCGTGAAGGGGAGCCGCCGGTCTGCAGGGCCTGCGGGTTCTTCGACGACAAATTTCTGTGCTCGCCGCAGTCCCTGGTGATCCGAGGCGAGGACGGCGTCGAGAGCGTGCCGATCCCAAACACAAGCGTCAGCTACCGCGAGACGGTCGGGCACGTGAGCGGGGATCTGGATCTGACACGACGCGACGTCCAGGAGGTCGCGTGGAACCTCACCGAAGACCATCGCGCGTTCTTCTTCAACACACGCCTGAGTAACGGTGTGAACGAAGGCAACGAGTACTTTTCACTTCCATTCAACGCACCGCCTGGCGTACCGGATAGCGACGGCATCGATGAACCTTCACGGTGGCGGTCGGTCCGCGTGTACGACGCGGGGGAATGCTCCCTCTTTCTGCCGTGGGAAAACCTCGCGGGGATCATTGGGACCGAGGTCGCAAAGGAAGCTCTTACCGGCAGCCTGCTGGACCCCCTCGAGGAGTTCGACATCGACCTTCGGAGCCTTGAGTTTGTGGAGGTCACCCCCGAACTCCGCGCATCGTCTCAGTTCCCGCGGGAGTTTCCGCTCGGCCCCGAAGACGCAGATGACCGACTCACTATTCGTGTGCGAGCGCGTGTCAGCCCAGTATTGCTCGACTGCGGGATTCTGACCCTCACGGCGCGCGTTCGAATCCGCGCCGAGCCTGCGATCGAGCCCACGTCTCCCCAAGACGGCGTCTTTGCTAGCGTCGGTTGCCAGCTGGACGACTCCGTCTTGAACCCTGAATATGTCTGCATGCTGCCGGTGTTCAACGAGTCGACCGGAACGTGGAGCGTTCAACGCCAGGTCATTCCGCGTCTTCTCTTTGACCAATTCCAGGCCACCGAATGCCGAAACGCCTGCATCGTGGATGAGTGCGACGGCCTCGATCCCTTCGAAGCGATCGAATGCCAAAACCGGTGCCGAGCCCGCTGCAACGACGTTGGCCCCGTGGAGTTCCCCCTCTCCGCGGGGGATTTGCGGGCCAACGACGTGCGCGCCCGGGCGGCGACCTGCTTCATTGCGAGAGACAACTACCGCTGCGTTCTTTTGCCTGATCTTCGCCGAGTCGAGGCAGAAGGGATCGACGGTCTCTATCAGAACAATGTGATTCGGCGTCGCGCCATCGATATCCCACGTCCTGTGGTCACGATCGACGGTGCGACCGATGTCGTGTTGCGAGTCACGGGGGTTGATCTGGATATCGACGACGAACGTCGTGAATGCCGGTTCCAAGACGCCGTCCTTGCTGGTTTTCAGAGCTGTGTCGAAGCTGGCCTATGGGAGTTCGCCGGAAGCTTGACGGATATCCTCAGTACCGCGACAGGCATAAGCGCAACCCGAGACTTTGGGATCCCGCCTGGGGATGTACGGGCGTGCTCGACCAACGACGACTGCGACGGGTACTTTGGGGGCGTACGGCATTCCTGCGTCGGCGGACGATGCGAACAGCTCTTTATCGAACCTCGGCGCCTCGCGATCCGCCCGGACGGATTCGAGGTCGTTCTTGCAGAAGATCCGGGGGATCCGCAGCGACCCCTGGTCGCCGGCAGCGGCATCGGCTTCCGGGCGTGCGCACCGGGCAACAACCGACAACGAGCCGGCACCGAATTCTTCGACGAAGGGTTGGCGACGCGGGCCTTGCAGTCGGGCAGGGCGACCTTCAACGCACCCTTCTGCGAAGATAGTGACGTCAACTGCGCGGGGATTTGCGCAGAGCTAGGGGCACCCTGTGGCGGTGGTGCCTACACCGATCTCACCGAGATCCCGGGACTTGCACCGCCAGCAGCCGCACTCTGCACTGCGGGCGAATGCTGCATTCCTGCGTTTGTCTGCGACGGCTCCTGCCGGGATCTCGACAGCGATCCCACCAACTGCGGAGAATGCGGCGTAACCTGCGACGATGGCGAGGTGTGCAACGAGCAAGAGTGCTGCACGCCAGCGTCCATCTGCGACGACAGGTGTCGAGATCTGATGAGTGACGCCAACAACTGTGGCGCGTGTGGTCGCCGCTGCGGCGGACCTATCCCAATCTGCATCGGAGGCGAGTGCTTTATTGGCGATCCCATCTGAGGTGGGCCTCGATCCTCTTGGTCGCCGCGGGCTGTTTTCGGTCCTCTGGATCGAACGACAGTGGGGCTGGACGTGATGGGTCGATAGGCGATGCGTTCGGGGACGCTGGCCCTATCGGTCGCTGTGATCCTATTGGACCTATCGAACAGTGTTGGCCTGAGTGTGGCGAAACGACATGTTGCCGGTCGTCTGTGTTTTTGTGCCTCAGGGGTCTCGCTGGAGGGGAGGGCACCGGCTACTGCCGCGGCGGCGATCACTACCTGATGCGGGGGACCTGCTTCCCGTACGAGTTCTGCCGGGAGATCTGGCGTACGGATCGGGAAGACCGCTGCGAGTATTCGAACGGGGAGACCTTTGTGAGCGGTCCCCCGCTCGAGACGTGTCCACCACCACCACACGAGCGTGCGCCCTTTTGCGGCCGTGGATGCGACGAATGCCCCGATGACGGGTTCGGTTTTGGCGCCACAAACGGTCGCTGCACCGGAATGAACGAAGAGCGCGGACTCGGCGTATGCGCCGTCACAGTGCCATGTGATCGGGAAAATGGTGCCCGCTTGCTCGAGCAGGTCAGCGACTTCTACCTCGAACCTGCCGCATGCCTTGTTGAGCGCGACGGAAGTGAACTCACAGAGGAGGGGTGGCCAGTTTCCCTGGAAACCTGTCGCGCTTATCGAGCGCGCTACCCCGGTGAGTTTGCGTGCGTCGACCCCGCGACCGGCTGGCTCGACGTTGATGGCGAGTAGCAGGGCTAGCCGACGAGGGTCGTCGCGATCCACACGGCGCCGACGAGGGTCGTCACGACCGAGAGCGCTTTGCGAACCCGATCCAGGACGCCCGCGTCGCGGCCTCGCATCACCAGGCGAATCAATCCGCCGGCCGTCGCCATCGCCGCGATCGCCGCGATCAAATATGCGCCGAGATACGCCACCGCGTCGCTCGGCGTCATCGCCACCGAAGGAAGCACCGCGAGGAGATGATGCGCGCCCGCGGTTCCGTGAAGCACGCCAATGCCAACCACGCTTCCTTCGGTGTGGCGGTGGTCCGAAAACCCACGGTAGCTCCGCACGCCGAGAGCGATCAGCGCCACGCCTACGATGACCTCCGCCCAGGTCGACACGGTCGAGAGGTCAAAGGCGCTGCCCACCGCACGCACGAGACCGGCAGCGATGAGCACGCCCACCCCGTGACCGAGACCCCAGAGCGCGCCCAGGCGAACGGCATGCTTCGGGCGCGCGCTCGCCACGGGTCCAAGGGCCGCGAGGTGGTCGGGGCCACTCACCACGTGGAGGGCACCGGCGCTCAGTCCTGCGAGGGCGATCATCACGCCGAGAGCATGCCCTGCTTTTCAATAAACTCAATCACACTGTCGAGGCCCACGCCTCGTTTCAGGTCCGTGAAGAGAAAAGGCCGCTCGTTTCGCATTTTCTTGGCGTCGCGGTCCATCACGTCGAGGGACGCCCCCACGTGCTCGGCGAGATCGATCTTATTGATCACCAGTAGATCGCTTCGGGTGATGCCCGGGCCACCCTTTCGGGGGATCTTGTCGCCCGCGCAGACGTCGATCACGTAGAGGGTGAGGTCGCTGAGCTCGGGTGAGAAGGTCGCCGCGAGGTTGTCGCCACCGCTTTCGATGAAAACCACGTCGAGGTTTTCAAAGCGCGCGATCAGATCGTCGACGGCCGCAAGGTTCATGGACGCATCCTCGCGAATGGCGGTGTGGGGACAGCCGCCGGTTTCGACGCCCACGATTCGATCGGCCGGTAGCGCATCCGCGCGCACCAAGAACTCCGCGTCCTCGCGCGTGTAAATGTCATTCGTGACCACCGCGAGCTCCCAGCGTTCCCGCATGCGCTTGCAGAGTCGTTCGACAAGGGCCGTTTTTCCAGAACCGACGGGGCCGCCGATGCCAACGCGTAGAGCTTGTTGTTTCATGATCGAAAGAGCCGGGTGTGTTGGGTTTCGTGAAGCATGCTGGCCAGCGCAAAGCCGGGAACCACTGCGCCGATGTCATCGTCCGGAAGCGCCCGCGCGCGCTCGGCGACCTCCGCGAGCGCCGGCGAAAGTTCGAAGAGCAGGCGTTGCCCTTCCGTTTGTCCGAGGGGCACCAGTTTGATCGCCGCCGCAACCGTCGCCTCGAGCCAGGTCCAAAGAAAGCCTTCGAGGGCGCGTTCTCGGTCGAGGCCAAAGCGCTGTGCAGCAAGGGCAAACGCGGCGACGTAGGCCTTCTTTGCGAGCACTTCTTCCTCGCCGCTGATGAGCGAGAGGTCGCGAATGAGCCGCGTGAGCGCACGGCCCATCGACTCGGATTCGCGCTGCAACTCGTAGGTTTCCCGCGTCGCGACCGCCAGCTCGACCCAAGGGTCGACACCTTTGCCTTCAGCCCAGGCCACGTAGAGCCGGTCGACCAGGGGCGCGTCGAGGACGGCCACCGATCGATGGAGCAGCCCAGCGATCCAGTCGCGCGTCTCCTCTACGTTCGAAACCCATCCGCGTTCCACCGCCGTTTCGAGCCCGCGCGAATAGGCGAAGCCGCCCACGGGAAGCGCCGAGCTCACAAGCTGCAAGAGTCGAGGTAGTTCCGTCACTGCGGTTCAGTCGTGGTGCGATTCAGTCGTGGTGCGATTCAGTCGTGGTGCGATTCAGTCATGATGGTGGTGCGCATGTGGTGCGTAGGCGCCCGGTTCCGGTTCGAAGGGCGCGTCGATCACCTGCACCTCGAGACCAAGGCCGCGCACCATGTCGTCGAGCACGTGATCGTGCCGGTAGCTCACCGCGCCCTCTTCGACCTGAAGCGCGACGTGGCGATTGCCGAGGTGATAGGCCGCGCGAACCAGCGCGAGAGGCGTGCTCGCGGTCACGCGCGAAACTCGTTCGACCGCGGCCTTCACCGCGACGATCGTTCCGTCCGTCGCCTCAAGAAGATCGCCATCGCGGAGCACCGTGCCGCGCGGAAGAAAGAGGCCGACCTCCGCGCCGCCATCGAGGGTCGCGCGCTGGCGGCTCTTCTGCCGCGCATCGAAGGGCAACGTAAGCGTCGCCGTCGGGGAAGACGCTTCGCCCGCAAGCCGGTGAACTTCGAGCATCAGAAGAGGAAGTAGCGCTGCGCCATGGGAAGCACGTCCGCCGGCTCGCAGGTGAGAAGGACGCCGTCCGCGCGCACCTCGTAGGTTTGCGGATCGACCTCCATTGTTGGCGCGTAGTCGTTGAGAATGAGGTCCTTTTTGGTGAGCGCGCGGGTGTCTTTGCAGGGCGCGATGCGCTTTTGCAGCCCGAGCTGCGCGCCGACGCCCGCTTCGATCGCGGCTTTGCACATGAAGGTGATCGCCGTGGCGTTTCGTGCGCGACCAAAGGCCCCAAACATCGGACGGTAGTGCGTCGGCTGTGGGGTGGGAATCGACGCGTTCGGATCGCCCATCGGCGCCGCCGCGATAAACCCGCCCTTGATGACGAGCGAAGGACGAACGCCAAAGAACGCCGGCTTCCAAAGACAAAGGTCCGCGAGTTTGCCGACCTCGATCGAGCCCACCTCGTCGGCGATGCCGTGCGCGATCGCGGGGTTGATCGTGTACTTCGCGATGTAGCGACGCGCGCGAAAGTTGTCGTGCTCGGCCGGATCCTCCGGAAGCGAACCGCGCTGCACCTTCATTTTGTGCGCGGTCTGCCAGGTGCGAACGATCACCTCACCCACACGGCCCATCGCCTGCGAGTCGCTCGCGATCATGCTGAAGGCGCCGAGGTCGTGAAGGATGTCTTCGGCCGCGATGGTCTCCCGGCGAATGCGCGACTCGGCGAAGGCGACGTCTTCCGGGATCTTCGGGTCGAGGTGATGGCAGACCATCAGCATGTCGAGATGCTCGTCGACCGTATTGACCGTAAAGGGCCGCGTCGGGTTCGTGCTCGAGGGCAGAATGTTCGGGCGACCGCAGGCCGTGATGATGTCCGGCGCATGACCGCCGCCCGCGCCCTCGGTGTGGTAGGCGTGGATCACGCGGTCCTTCATCGCCTTGAAGGTTTCCTCGACGAACCCGGACTCGTTGAGGGTGTCGGTGTGAATCGCCACCTGAATGTCGAAGCGATCCGCAACGCTCAGGCAGTTGTCGATGGCGGCCGGCGTCGTGCCCCAGTCCTCGTGCAGCTTGAGCCCCATCGCGCCCGCCCGAAGCTGCTCTTCGAGGGGTCCCGGCAGGCTCGCGTTGCCCTTGCCGAGAAAGCCGAGGTTCATGGGAAAGGCTTCCGCGGCTTCGAGCATGCGATGCAGGTTCCAGGCCCCCGGCGTGCAGGTCGTCGCGTTGGTTCCCGTCGCTGGTCCGGTGCCGCCGCCGATCAAAGTCGTCACGCCGCTCTCGAGGGCGTGGTCGATCTGCTGCGGACAAATGAAGTGGATGTGCGCGTCGATGCCGCCGGCGGTGAGGATCTGTCCTTCGCCGGCGATCACTTCCGTGGACGCCCCAAGGATGATGTCGACGCCCGGCTGCACGTCCGGGTTGCCGGCTTTGCCGATTGCCGCGATGCGACCGTCCTTGATGCCGACGTCCGCTTTGATCACACCCCAGTGGTCGAGGATCAGCGCGTTGGTAATCACAAGGTCGACCACCTCGTCGCGCATGCGCTGGCTTTGGCCCATGCCGTCGCGAATGACCTTGCCGCCGCCGAACTTCACCTCGTCGCCGTAGACCGTGCGGTCCTCTTCGACCTGAAGAAAGAGCGCGGTGTCGGCGAGGCGCACGCGGTCGCCCACGGTCGGTCCGTACATCGCCGCATAGGCGGCGCGATCGATGCGGCTCATTCGCCGTCCTCCTTCGTTGCGCCGTCAAGAGCGCCGGAAACCTCCGCCCGAAATCCGTACACGATCCGATCGCCGGCGTACTCGACGAGAATCACCGTGCGCGTCTGGCCGGGTTCGAAGCGCACGGCCGTCCCGGCAGGAATGTCGAGGCGCATGCCCCGCGCTGCGTCGCGATCGAACTGCAGCGCGGGATTTGCTTCGGCGAAGTGATAGTGCGACCCCACCTGAATCGGGCGGTCGCCGGTGTTCGCGACCTCGAGGGTCAGCGTTTTGCGACCGGCGTTGAGCTCGATTTCGCCTACCGCCGTGAGGACTTCTCCAGGGATCAGACTCATCGAATCGGCTCGTGCACGGTGACGAGTTTGGTGCCGTCCGGAAAGGTCGCTTCGACCTGCACTTCGTCGATCATTTCCGGCACACCTTCCATCACGTCTTCGCGTTTGAGGAGGGTCGTTCCGTAGCTCATCAGCTCGGCGACCGTCTTCCCGGCGCGGGCACCTTCAAGAATCGCCGACGAGATGAACGCGACCGCCTCTGGGTAGTTAAGGAGGATTCCCGCCGCGCGACGACGCTCCGCGAGCAGGCCCGCGCAAAAGATCAGCAGCTTGTCTTTCTCTCTCGCCGATAGCTCCATCAGGTCCTCCAGATTGCGGGGTCGATTTCGGGTCTTCCCCAGGCGCGCCGAACGCAATGACGCGCTTTTTCCAAGACGCCGCGAACGCGAACGCCGTCCCGCGCGAGCGCTCGAACCACGAGCAGCCCCGACACGATCGTCGCTGCGCCTTCCTCTCCGATGGCGGCGCGAACGTCGTCGAGACTCCCTTCGGTGGCGACCAGCGTGCCGAACGCGGCCTGTCCCTGAAGGCCCCAGCTCGCGTTCGCGAACCACTCGTCGCCGTCGATCAACCCCCGCTCCGAAACGAGCAGGCGCCCCTCGCGCTTCACGTCGAAACGAAGGCGTACGCGGCCCCGCCGAAACGTTGTATTCGCGGCCGGTCGACCGAGGCAGACAACCTCCCAGCCGAGAAAGCGCGCTCCCTTCGCAAGGTGCACTTCGGTGTGAAGGCGCGCGTCGGCCCCGTCGAAGATCACC
>JBCDAA010000207.1:0-15495 GCA_039186435.1 Myxococcota bacterium
CCGCCGAACTTGAGGAGCGTGAGCACCGCGGAAACGATCCAACCGAGCAGCACGAGCACGAGCAGAAACACGACCGCGTAGACGACTACGGAGAGCACGCCGTACTCCATGCGCTGCGCGAGGTATTGACCGAGAAGCACCGACGCCCTTGCAGTGCGCTCTTCCGCGACCTCGAAGAGCTCTTGTAGGACCAAGAGCGCGCCAAGCACCAGGAGGCCCGCGCGGTTGTCGGTGAACCCGAGAAGGAGAAGTTCGCGCACCGACGAGCGATGAAGAACCGCGCGCTCTGGCGCTTCTTGGGCGACCGGCTCTGCGGCTGCGGTCACGTTGCGAAGGGCACGCCGAAGTTCGTCCGCCTGCGCCGGCGCAAGGGCGTCAAGCTTGGCTTCGGCACCAGCACTCGATGCGGTTTCGACGTTGACGGTCACGAGCCCGAGAAGGCGCCGAAAGAGGGACTGGGACTGGCTCACGTCGTGAATGCGATCGAGGGGGATGCGCCGCTCTCGGCGCGTAAACACGCCGGCAGTGATCTCCAGCGCGGTCGTCGTCAGCCGGTAGCGAAAGCGGTGGTATTCGATGAGTGAGGTCGCGATCGTGAAGACGCCGATCGCAATGTAGAAGGTCGCCTGCGTCGGATCGCGGTAGGCAACCAGCAGAACGACGAGCCAAAGCTGGCCGATTCGCTCGGCGATGCGCAGGACGATCGATCGGGGGTCGAGTCGGCCTTCGGCAAGAACGCGAACCGGCGCCGGGTGATCGCCAACTTCGGTCAGTAAAGGCATCGACGCAGGGGCCGGGACCGTCGACGCGGAGACCGTCGACGTGGGGTCTATCGGAGCGGGGTCTATCGGAGCGGGGACCGTCGACGCGGGGACCGTCGACGCGGGGACCGTCGACGCGGGGACCATCGAAGCGGGGACCGTCGACGCGGGGTCCATCGGAGCGGAGCCCGCGTGATCGGGAGCAGGTTCGCTCGGGGCTTCGCCGAATCGGGCCGTCGACGCCGGAACGGGTTCCGCTCGCTCGCTTGTGATGGGGTCCGCCATCTCGCCAGCGACAGGCTCCGCAACGTCGGTTGCGTCCGAATCCGCTTCCGTCACCGCTCCGCCAGAATCCGGCTTCGAAGGTTCACGGCTTCCTCGTCACTAAGCCCGGGCAGCTGAAACGTTGCCGTTCGTCCCCCTGCCGTAAACACCACCAGGCGCGCGAGCCCAAAAAGTCGCTCCAGCGGGCCTCGCTCCACATCGAGATGCTGCATCCGATCGACCGGGATTGTCTTTTCGCGCCGGAAGATAATTCCTTGGTGCACCTCGAGAACGCCTTGCGAAAGCGCGTAGCGAAAACGTCGGTAGCGCAGTCCGGCGGTGAACACGGACCAAAGCGCGTGGGAGCCGAGAAAGAGAATGCTGCCCGCGATCGCGAGAATGCGCGCGTCGGTGCGCAGCGGAAGGACAAATCCAACGACGAGCACGAAGGCGACGAAAAGCACAAGCCTCGGTACGGCCACGATGCGCCAGTACCAAACGACGCGCGGATCGAGTCTTTCGCCGTCAAACTCCACGAGGACGCATCATGCGCATCCCGGTCGGAGGATCAAGGCGTTGTGTGGCGGGTTCTTGGCAAGGGCAGAAAGGGCGGATTCGCGTCGTAGGATGGGGCGATGCGAGAGGCGCTTTGCAGGCAAGCGGAGATCGCCTTCGATCCCTACGAGCCGACGTACGCGCTTGTGCGCCGTTTGGCGACGGCGTCCTTGACGGTGGGTTCGGTTCACCTTGCACCGGCCGCGCGCCCAGACTGGGCGGCGCTCCTCTTGCGCGGCGAAGAGTCCGCCACCGAACGGTACCTTGCGTGCCTCGCCGGTCTTCACCATCTCGGTTCGTGGAACGAAGACGACCTCTTTCTCGACACGCTTGAGGACCACGGGGGCGCGTACCGCGTCTACGGAGTTCACCAAACCGTGCCCTACCTCATTGCGGCGGACGTCGACGAGTTTCTCGACATGCTTGCTGCGGACGCCGTAAGCGCGGCGTCTGGCGACGACTCGTGGAGCACACATCACCGCTCCGCCGATCGGGTTCTTCCGCTGCTGCACTACCTCTCGCCGCTTCGGCTCTTTGCAGCGCACCGTCGTCGACAGTGGATCAACCCGCCGAAGCCACCTCGCTTTGCAGGCTTCGGTCCGGCGTGGATTCGTGGAGCGCTCGTGTACGTGTTGGCGCGCTTCTTTCGCGATCGAAAGGTCGTGATTCCGGAGTCGGTCAACGAGGAGGCGTTCAGCGAGCAGCAGCGGGATCTTTTGACGCGCCTTCGGCACCTTGAGTACGCCATCGACGTCGACGATGTGCCTGAAACGATCGGCTGGCTCGCCCTCGACGAGAGCGATGACACCTCGATGCGAGCGCAGCAATGGATGGAAACCTTCGACGAGGTACGGGCCAAGCCCGCGGACGTTGGATCCACAGAAAAGTCGCCGGCACTCGGCAACCAAGAGGTGCGCAGTGGTCTCGTGGCGGCGGTGAAGGAGCTCACTCATCGGGACCTCCTCGAGCTTGAAGCGGGTCAAGAGAAAGAGGTCGAAGACGAGCTCACGCAGACATTCTTTCGGATGCTGGAGCGGGTCGAGCGGGGCTTTCACGTAGAGCCAAACGAGATGCTCCAGGCGTTGGTCGACGCGCTCATCGATTCGGAGCACGTCGTGGATGTCTACGGGGAAGACGACGACCTGAGGCAAGCGTTTCGAATCGCGCTGGGGAGCTGAGCGCGCGGACCGTGCGAACCGGGCCGCGTGGATCGAACCGAACCAGGCCGTGTGGATCGGACCGAACCGGGGCCGCCGAACCGAACCGGGCCGCGTGGATAGAAACAGCCTACCTGTTTTATTCACTTGAAGCGCGTGGTTAGGAGGCCTGGTTGGTCTCGAAGCACGGGCTCGAAACGCGTAGCAGTGTGCAGAAGCGCGCCGTGTGCAGAAGCGCGTAGCCGTGTGCAGAAGCGTATAAAAATTCCAACCTATTTTATTGACTCGAAGTGCGCAGCCAGCGGCCGGTCAAGCCGAGGGGTCGAAGTGTGCGGCCCACTCAAAACCGAGGGCTCAAAGTGCGCAGCCGGCGTGGCGGCGAGATCAGCTGGAGAGGACGACCGTGGCAAACCGCGGATGCAAAAAGGAACCCGCGCCGCCCCGGCAGGCAACGTGTGGCCACATCAATATGCCAACCTATTTTATTGACTCGAAATGCGCGGCCGGTAACCGTCGTGGGCTACTCGAACCGAGGGCTCAAAGTGCGCGGCCGGCTGACTCGAGGTCGCGATCGGCGAACGAGGCTCGACGAGCAATCGTTGAAATCACTACGTAATTACACAAAAGCGTTACGCTATTTCGAATGATGTCACGAAATCATGTCACCAATGCTAACGTATTGCTCAGTTCGCACTACATCGAGCCGCCTGCCCAAACGGGCAAAGGAGTAGTGTGATGAAGAAGACAGCTTTGATGTGCTTGCTCGCGCTCGGGGTGGGGTGCGGCGATGATGACGGTGGACCGGTCGACAGCGGCGGCGGCGGAACCGATTCGGGGGCGGTGGATTCGGGCGGTGGCGGTGATACCCGCACGCTCTCGTACGACTTCACGGGCCTTCCTGCGCTCGGCGCGGACTTCGTCTACGAAGGCTGGATCATCGTCGACGATGCGCCCGTAACGACGGGGCGCTTCACGATCGGTGACGACGGCAACCCGACGCCGGCCACCTTCGAGGTCCCGGCTGCAATGGTCGAGATGGCGACGGCCTTCGTGCTCAGCATCGAGCCGGCCGTTGGCGACGATCCCGCGCCCGCTGCGACGAAGATCCTCGGCGGTCCGCTTGCTTCCGGCAGCGCGACGCTCTCCATCGCCTTCCCGGCGGCGCTTAACGACGACTTCTCCTCGGCGACCGGAACGTTCTTTCTTGCGACGCCGACCTCGACGGCGACGGATGATGACAACCTCGGCATTTGGTTCATCACGCCGGGCGAGCCGCCCACGGCAGGACTCACGCTTCCGGCGCTTCCGGCGGGTTGGGTGTACGAAGGCTGGGTCGTGGACACTTCCGGTGATGCGCCCGCGCCCGTTTCGACCGGTCGCTTCACGGACGTGGCTGCCGCGGACGACAACGGTGCAGGGCCCGGTGCAGGCTCGGAAGCCGCGCCGCCCTTCCCCGGCGAGGATTTTGTAACACCGCCCGTCGACCTCACCGCGGAGCACATGGCCGTGCTGACGGTTGAGCCCGAGCCCGACGACTCGCCTGCGCCCTTTCAGATCAAGCCCCTGGGGCTTCCGATCGGCACGGACGTGAGCCCAGCGAACCCGTACACGATGAACAACATCATCGCGGACAACACGGTGACTGGAACGGCGACCTTCGAGTAGCTCCGTTCTGTGTCCAGGAAAGGCGGCGACCCTTCCCGGGCGTCGCCTTTCTTACGTTAAGTCTGGGTGGTTCGGTGAATACCTACCCGTCCTTGTTGCTATTGGCCAACCTATTTTATTGACAGACGCGGGAGGCGGGCTACGGCGAGTGGTTGTTATATAGGTTGGCATTTTTATTGACTTACGGGTAGACGCGCGTAGGATGAACGAATGGGACTTCGGTCGGAACAGCTGAACGTGGAGACGACGTCGTACTACCACCTGATCTCGCGGTGTGTTCGACGCGCGTTTCTGTGCGGGAAGGACCCGTACTCGGGACAGGATTTTGAGTATCGACGCGAGTGGATCGAGGAACGGCTCTTCGAGCTCGCCCAGATCTTCGGAGTCGAACTTCATGCGTACGCGGTGATGTCGAACCACCTCCACGTAGTGCTCCGCGTTGACAAAGAAAGGGTCGAGAAGTGGAGCGATGCAGAGGTTGTCCGTCGCTACGGAAAGCTATTCCGCGGCAAGCCCCGCGAACTCGAAGGGCTCTCAACACGCGAAAGGAAAACGCGTGTCGGCGCGTGGCGAGAACGACTCTGGAACCTCTCGTGGTTTATGCGCTGCTTAAACGAGTCGATCGCCCGGCGGGCGAACGCTGAGGACGAGTGCACGGGACGCTTTTGGGAGGGACGCTTTCGCTGCCAGCCCTTGCTGGACGAGACTGCACTTCTCACGTGCATGGCCTACGTCGACCTCAACCCATTGCGCGCCGGCCTGGCCAAATCGCTCAAAACATCCACGCACACTTCGATCGCCAAGCGCATTGCCCAGCGCGATTCCCCCGCCGGCCTTGCGCCCTTCGCAGATCAAGTGCCTCCACGCTCGCGCCGAGGGACGGTTCCGATGGACCTTGCCGGTTACGTGGCGCTTCTCACCTGGACGGCCCGCGAGGTACGGCGCAGTTCTGGGCGACCACACGACCCGCCGGACGTCATTCGAGAGCTCGGGCTCGACGCGAACGGCCTTCTCGAAACCATGAAAGCGCAGGGTCTCAAGACCGCCAGCGTGCTGGGAAGCCCGACTACCATCGATTCGTTCATTGATTCGACCGGAAAGGCGTGGGTGCGAGGCAAGCGACTCGCAAACGCGCTGCACGTTGGTGAGTAGCAGCGCAGAGCTTCGTCTGCTTGCTTCGAACGGTCCGCTCGAGCCAACAGTGCCGCCGAGTGAGGTTGGTGGTCCACGACAGCGCCCCCGGTGCCAAGCGCCCCCGGTGCCAAGGGTCGCGTCCGCGGGTCCCTCGACCCGCGGGCTTGTGCTCGCAGTCGGAGTCGATCGGCTTGCTGCGCGGCACGTTGGTATGTGACCCATTCCCAGGTCCACCCGCTCATCGCATGCCAATGAGACCTGTTGGTCAGCGGCGCCCGGCCTACGCGCTCGCCTCAATGTCCATAAAATAGGTCGGCATTTATTGATCGACCCTCGTGGACGCTCGTGGACCCTCGTGGACGCTCGTGGACCCTCGCGCGTGTCGGCATTGTTCAACTGGACCCTCGCGCATCGACGTGGACTGACGCAGGTCCGTAGCGCTCGGCCCGCGCTCGCCTCGTGTCAATAAAATAGGTTGGTATTGATAAACTCCCGACGCTGAGCCGCTCTGAGCCGCGTCATTCCGTGCGCCGCTCAGAGGCTTCAGCGCGGGACACCTCCAACCCGTCGTCAATGTCAATAAAGTAGGTTGGCATTTGGAATCCAGGACACCTCCAACCCGTCAATGTCAATAAAATAGGTTGGCATTTGGAGCCCATGCGACGCGCGACGCGATGAGGAACGGCTCAAACAGCTGCGGGAGAGCTAGCGACCGCCGGCTCTCCCGCACGACTTGGCGACGCCTCCCTACGGAAGTTCGTAGCTCAGACCTAGCTTGTACGCGGCCGCAGCGGGGATGTTGCGGGCGGCAAACGCCCCGTCCACCCCAAAGCTGATGTTCGTCCCCGGAAAGATCCGCATCGATGTCTCAAACCCGACCGCGGTGTACTCAACCCCGTCACCCAGACCGGCGAAGCGCGAGGTTCCGGTGCTCGTGTCCGCATTGCGATCTTGCACGACCACCAGACCACTAAAGCGCAGCACGAACCAGAATCGTTCGATGAAGGGACGGTCGATCCGAATCCCGGTTTCCGCGCGCCAGATCAACTGGTCTCGAATGTCGCCGGGGCTCGGTCCGCCAGTCTCGCCCGGTGATCCCGGACCGTCCCGCGGAGTTGTCCGAAGCGCATAGCCGAACTCTCCAAGCACGTATTGCTGAACCTTGCGCCAGCCAAACCCGTGTCCTGCAGCCAAACGAAAGCTGACGTCAAACTCCCCATCCCCGGTCGGCAAGACGTCCGCGACCGTCTGATCGCTCGCGGGCGCGTCCCGGGGCGCGTCCGGGTTGGGGTCTCCGGTCGGAAGCCCGAGAACCACACCAAACGAGAGGCGAAAGGGGACCTCCACGAGGCCAGTCCATGCCCCGACGCGAAGGTCACCAATGCCCGACACCGCGCCCTGGTCTTCCAGCACGCTCCGGCGAAAGAGTTCGCCGTCGAGGGTCAGCATCAACCAGCGGTCCACAACGCCCACCTCGGAATAGAACCCGAGGGTGTGCTGGCGGAACGGCTGAATGTCGACCCGGTTCCCATCGGGGTCGTAGAGGCGGTCGGCACGGATGATTCGGTAGCTGAGCTGGGTGTACACGGACCCGGGCTCACGAATCCACGCCTGCGCGGACGCATCGCTGGTGGTGAACAACGTGCCTACCATCGCGGCCGCAAGGATCAGAGGCAGTGCCTTGTTCATCGTAGCTCCAATCGGGCGCGCGCCGTTTCCACCCCGAAGGGCTCGCAGTAGACGTAGACGTGCGTGTTGCCCGGAAGCTCGTTCGTCTCGAAAGTGTAGGTCCCCGCGCCACGAATTTGGTCGCGAGACAACCGCGTCACGAGGATGTCCTCCGAAACGAGCGCGGTGCCAAGGCGGTCCCGACCGGACACCACCAGCACCGGCCCGGGCACAGCGGCGCTCGCGAAATCGTCACCGAGCACGACCTGGTAGCTCTGCGGGCCGGTCTGCTCAACGCGGACGCCGCCCGATGCGTCGTAGCCGGTCCGACCCTCAAATTCCCCTTCGCCAATGACTGTCGGCTCATCGCCTGGACCAGCGTCCTGGCCAGCACCCGCATCGGGGACGACGCCAGCATCCGGAACAGCCCCGGTGTCGGGCTGGGCTGCATCCTGGCTGTCGAGGCCTGATCGAAGGTTCTCAAACCGCGCGTCGCAGCCCAAGACCAGTATCGCACACGCAAGAAAGGCTCGAGTCATATGCACCGAACGCGTCGCGGCCTCTCTCGTTACGACCTCCCTGTTGAGTTTTGGTGAACACGCCGTTTCAGGCCTGGTGGCACCGGGGTCAGACCAGGCCATACTCCGGGAATGCGTTGGGTTTTGGCTGTAGTGCTTCTGGGAGGTTGCTTCGATTCACGAGAGCGTGAAATGGGGCCGGCCACTCGATTCGCGGAACTTGAGGTTGTCCTCCAGGGCGACGCTCTCGACGCAGCGACCGCGGCCAACGTCTTCCTCGATGGGGAGCCTATCGCTCGCTATGAATTCCGACCGGGTGACGACTTCGTCGCCGGCGTCACCGTCGCAACGACGACCACCATTCTCGGCGACCACAGCGTGACCATCGAGCTCCTCAACGCCCGAGGCGGCGTCAGCGACACCCGATCGAGGTTCGTCGACGTCCGAGGAGACACCACCGTCGTCGTGGCATTCACAAGGAGCTGCAGCGACATTATGTGCGCTCCCCGGGAGACCTGCGTCGACGGAATGTGCGTCCCCGAGATGTGCGAGTGCGGAGACGACGACGACTGCCCGACAACCGGTTGTGCTCGCGGCGTGTGCGACGGTTGTTCGTGCAGCCAGCGAGACGACGACGCGCTCTGCCCCGGCGTCGCGTTCTGCGAAGCGGCCATGTGCATCGACGCATGCATGTGCATGACGGATGCGGACTGCCCCGCCCCACCCCCGGTCGGATGCGCGCGCGCCGTGTGCCGAAGCTGCACCTGTGAACTCTTTGCCGACTCGGATCTCTGCTTTCCGCCGGCGCGCTGTGACGAGGCGAGTTTCACCTGCGTTGGCGAAACCCAGCTCGACGTCATTCTGCGCACCGACTACCTCCCCGCCGAGTTCGACATCGCCGAGGTGCAGATCGATGGTGGGCCGATCGTCACGCACATCGCGGATCCCGACGACAACTACGTTACCGGCGTGCGCATCGCACGAGAGACCGTCAGCTTCGGTCCGCACGAGGTCAGCCTATTTCTCGTGGGCGTGATGGAATCGCGCATTCGAATGATCGACGTATCCGGGCCGGAGACGCTCTCCTTTCTCGTGACGCGGCCGTGACCTACGTCGGGCGCTTTGCGCCCTCCCCCACCGGGGCGATGCATCTCGGTCACGCCCGAACCGCCCTCGTGGCGTGGCTTCGTACGCGCGCCACCAAGGGACGAATCGTGATGCGCATGGAGGACCTCGATCCTCCGCGCGTTCGCGAAGGCAGCGCCGAATCGATCCTTCGCGACCACGAATGGCTCGGTCTCGACTGGGACGAAGGCCCGGTGTGGCAGAGCCAGCGCTTTGACCGCTATGAAGAAGTGCTCAAAACCCTTGCGCCCCATCTCTTTCGCTGCAGCTGCACGCGCCGCGAACTTCAGGCCGCCTCCGCGCCGCACGGATCGCAGCCCCGCTACCCGGGCGCCTGCTACGAAGCACCGAGCGATCCGTCACGCCCGTGTGCGCTGCGCTTTCGAATGCACGAACCTCGCGGTTTTGAAGACGCGCTGGCAGGAGACGTCCCGGGTGAGCGCGATGACTTCGTCGTTCGCCGAAGCGATGGACTCTTCGCCTACCAGCTCGCCGTCGTCGTCGACGATCACGACCTCGGGGTGACCGAAGTCGTACGCGGTGACGACCTTCTCGGCGCCACCTCGTTTCAGCTCGCGCTCTACGACGCCCTCGGGTGGACCCCGCCCGCCTGGCTTCACTTGCCGCTCGTCCTTGGCGACGACGGCGCCCGCCTCGCCAAACGCCACGGCGCGATTTCCATCGCCGACTACCGGGACGCAGGCTGGAGCGCCGCTCGACTCCTCGGGCTCCTCGGGCGCTCGCTCGGTTTGGAGGTGGGCGAGGAGACCACCCTCCCAGAGCTCCAGGACGCCTTTTCGGTCCGAGACCTGGCCCGCGAGGCCGTGCGTTTGCCCGGTCCCTGAGTTGTCGCTCCTACCTTTGCCCCGTTAAGATGCTCCTGGCGATATTGGGTTGTCGCCGGCGACGCTTAGTCGAAGGGGAGGTGCCATGCGCACCCAGATGCTTGCGGGATTGGGGTTCTTTCTTTTGGCCTGCGGTGGCGGCGGAGGCGGCGGCGTTGACGATGCCACCGTTCCGGACGCGGGAGTCGACACGTCGCTTCCCCCGGTCGACATCCCGAACCCGGTGCTGGTCCAGACCATGGCACCGGAAGAGGTTCGGGTCGGCGACATGATTCCGATCACGTGTCTGATTATCGACGAGAACGGCGAGGCCTTTTCGGCTGTCGGTCGCACCCCGCGCTTTCGCGTCGCGCCCGAGTCCTCCATCGAGCGACGGGACGGCGCGATCATCGCGATCCGCGCGGGTCAGGTCGAGGTCAGCTGCGAGTTCGCGGACCTGATGCTCACTGACGAAAGCCCCGCGATCGTGCGCATCGTTCCCGGCGACCCGGCCGAGGTGATCACGACCGTCGACCGCTCGCAGATCGAAGCCGGCGAATCCATCTCGGTCACCTGCGACGTCTTTGACGCCTTCGGCAATCGCATCGACGACGCGGCCCCCACCATGGGCGTCGAGCCGGAAGCAGACGGCAACACCACGACCGATCTCACCACCGAGTTTACGGCCGCTGGAAACTACGAAGTCAGCTGCGAACTTCCGGGCGCCGTGAGCACCGCCGAGCGCGTCGAGGTCACGCCAACGCTTCCCGCTTCGCTGGTGATTGCGCGGGTCCCCGACCAGCCCGTGTACGCCATCGGACAGGTGGTCGAGGTCGTAGCGGTGGTCTCCGATCGCTACGACAACACCATCCCGGACGCCGACGTTGGCTTTGTCAGCGCGCCCCGCGGCAGCACCCTCGGACGAAATCGATTCCGCTACGACGCGGACGGCACCTACACCGTGACCGCTACCGTCGTTCCCCCGACGGAGGGCGACATTCCCCTCACGGCGGACACGCAGATCGTGGTCAACGGCAACGGGCCGCAGATTCAGTGCACCGGCCCGCGTGACGGCGCGATGATCGACGTCGGACCCGGAAGCCGCATCACCTTCAGCGGCGAGGTCGACGACACCAGCGGCATCATGGGCGTCACCGTCAACGGCGCGCCCGCGAGCCTCGACGGGTCGGGTAACTTCAGCGCCCCGATCACGACGCGCTTTGGCGTCAACTTCGTCGACATCGTGGCGACCGATAGCTTCGGCACGGAAAACAGTCAGACCTGCGCGTTCCTCGCGTCCAATCGCTACGCCTCACCCACCGGAATCCTCGGCGACACGATCTCGCTGAAGCTCGGCATGCCGGCCATCGACGATGGCTCGCGGAGCGGTCCGATCAACTCGCTCAACGACCTCCTCCACACGGTGGTCAACAGCTCCGGTCTGCGCGACACCCTGCACGGCGCCCTCAGCGCGAACCCGGTGATCAAGCCGAACAGCTGCGACGTCTCAACCTTTCTCGGATGCGCGGTTCGCTCGGAGGTGCGCTACCTGAACTCGGAACTCAACGGGCCGAACGACACCGCGCTGCGCCTCGTCAACGGCGGCCTCGCGGCGACCGTCAACCTGCGCAACACCCGCGTGCAGCTTCGCGCGAGCGGCCGGGCCATCGGCATTCCCTTCAACACGACGGGCTGGGTGACCTTCTCGTCCATCACGGTGAACCTCACCTTCAACGTCGCCCTCGTCGCCGGCCGCCCGCGCGTTTCCGTTCGGCCCGGAAGCATCAGCGTCAGTGTGGGCTCCATCAACACCAGCTTCGGCGGCCTCGACGGAGCGGTCATCAATGTCATCGCCGACCTCGCCAACGGTCTTCTTCGAAACCTCGTCGCCGACCTGGTGAGCGACTACATCGAAGACAGCTTTGACGAGGTTCTCGACGGCCTCTTGGGGGGCCTCGACATCTCGAGCCTCGGTTCGACGATCTCGGTGCCGACGCTGGACGGAGAAACTCTCAACCTCGGCTTCGGCGTCGGCTTCTCGAGCGTCTCAACGACCACCTCGCGCTTTCTCGTCGGGATCGGTTCTCGCTTTACCGGACCGACCAACGTCGCGTTTCCCACGCTCGGGGTCGCGATTCCGCCAGGGACCGCCCCGAACCCGCCTCTCCTCGACGACCCGGCACTTTCCGGGCAGTCGATGGGCGTTTCGATTCAGGCCGGTGTCTTCAACCAGGTCATGCACACCCTCTGGCGCGCAGGGCTTCTGAACGCGACCGTCACCGGCGACGACCTCGGCGGCGATCTTCCGGAAGGCGTGTCCGCCAACATCGTGGGCCGGCTTCCCCCCGTTGCCGAGATCAACGGCGAGAGCGTGGAAGTGGGCATCGGCTCCCTCGACCTCGACCTCGTCTACCCCGGTCTCTTTGACGAGCCGCTCCGGGTCACCCTCGGCGCGCGCGCAAGCACGGACGTCTCCCTTTCCGGCAACGACCTGAGCTTCTCCGCGATCACCATCGAGGAGCTCTTCTTTTCGACCGGCGACGTGACCCTCGATGCTTCCACCCGCAACGTTCTCGAGCGATTCCTTCGCACGCTGGTGCAGTCGATCGTCGACAACGTTCTCAACGACTCGCTCCCCGCGCTTCCGATTCCCTCGTTCACGCTCCCGGCATCGCTGACGTCCTTCGGGCTACCGGCCGGCACCGAGCTCGGGATTCGGTCACCCTCCCTTCGCAACGAATCGCAGCACTTCGTGCTTCGCGGCAACTTCGGAGAGATCTGATGCGCGCGCTATCGTTTCTCTTGGCTCTCTCTCTGGCCTGCGGCGACGACGACAGCGCGCCGATGGACAGCGGCGTCGACACCCTCGCGCCGCCCGATGCGGTCCCGGCGCAAATCGAAGTCAGCGTTTCGCCGCCGCGCTCCTCGTATCGCACCGAACAGGGCATTCGCCTGCTCGCGGAGGTCCTCGACGAAAACAGCCTCGTCATCGACGGCGCGGCGGTGACCTGGAGCGTCGACCCCGTCTCGGCAGCCACCGACATGGGCGGCGGCGTGTTCACCCTGGTCGAAGAAGGCTTCGTGGACTTCGTAGGATGCACGGTCGCGCCTTCCGTCGAGGGCGAACCGGTCTGCGACTCGGCGCGCATTCTCGTCGACAGCGGGGCGCCCAACCTCGAAGTCACCACGCCGACGCCCGGCCAAGAACTCGGCGGAGACGGCGCCACCATGATCGAGGTCAGCGGCTCGGTGGCGGACACCCGCGACGTGCAGGTCTTCGTCAACGGGGAGCTCGCCGAGGTCGACGCGATGGGGATGTTCACCCACATGCTCTCGCCGCTCTTTGGAGCCAATCACATCGAGGTCGTCGCCTCCGACGGAGTCACCGAAGACTCCCGCGTCGAAATGGACGTCCTGTGGGCGGACCGCTACACGCCCGCCGTGGTCGATGACCGCCCGGCGATCACCCTCGATGACGCGCTGGTGCTTCAGCTCGGCCAGAACTTCTTTGACGACGGATCGCCCCTCGATCGCATGGCGGAGCCGCTGCGAACGGAAGACCTCGCGGACATCTTTGAACTCGTCCTCCTCTCGGCCGACTTCCGGAGCTTTCTCCCCGACCCGGTCGTCGATAGCGCCCCGACGCTCACGCTGCGCGTCACCGAAGTTCGGATCGACGACGTCGAAGTAATCGTCGAGGTCGTTGAAGGCGGCATCGAGCTCTTCGCCCGCATCGGCACCCTCGACGCGGACACGGCCGGCAACCTCGACTTCGAGGGCGCCGCGCTCGATCTCGGCGGCGGACTTTCGGCGTCGCTTGCCGCGTTTGCCCACGTCGACATCAGCAAGGCGGGACCGGAAGCGCCCGTCGAATCGGCAGTCTCTGAGCTCACGGTTGCCATCGAATCCATCGAGGGGCGCTTTACCGCGGAGGAAGCGAACGCCATCTTGCGCCTCGCCGAAGGGCTCCTTCGCTCGACGCTCGAAGCCGAGCTCGAAGATGCGTTTTCGGACTCGCTTCTCGACGCGATTCCCGCGGTGCTCAGCGACGCGCTCGGATCGCTCGACACGGCCCTTCAAGGGCAGACGATCCCGATCGAGAGCGAGCTCTTTCCCGCGGTGACGCTCAACCTAGACGGGCGTCTCGCCAGCCTCGACAGCCAGTACCGCCGCTTCATGCGCGCGCCGCTGCAGATGACCGTCGGCACCGACTCCGCGGTGACCTTTCCCGACTCGCGTGGCGCCGCAGACTTTGTCGCCGCGGCCGATCCTCTCTTCGAGTCTACCCAGGTGCAGCTCGGCGTGAAGGTGGCGCTCATGAACGGCCTGCTCCACGCTCTCTGGAACTCCGGACTGCTCGAGATCGACGCCGGCGCGCTTCTTCCCGAGGACCTCGCGGGCGTCGTCATGAACGCCGAGCTCAGCGGCAAGATGCCCCCGGTGATTCGGCCGACGCGCGGCGCCGAAACTGAAGACCTCGTGCTCGTCATCGGGCAGGCGGAACTTTCCCTGGAAGCCCTCGGCGCCACGACCCGTTTTGGCGTCACCATCGAAGCGGGAACGTCTCTCGATATCGTCGACGGTGCGGTCGTCCTCAATGTCTCGGACGAGCCCTTCATTCGCGTGTGGATCATCGAGTCGACCGCCACCAGCCCGCCCATCGACGAGGACAGCTTGCGCTCCATTCTGTTGGAGCAGCTCTGGCCCTCGCTTCAGGAAGCGATCATCGGCGGACTCACCATCGACCTTCCCACCCTGGAGGTCGGCGATCTCACGAGCGTCGCGCCCGATCTTGCCGGCTTCGCTCTCGACATCGAGCTTTCGAATCCGCTCGATGTGCGGGAAGACGCGGTGGTCCTCGACATCCTTCTCGTGGGCAGCACGCCCTAGCGGACTGTCTGGAATCGTACACCGATCGGTTCTCACGAAGATGCGCGCCACCGCGGTTGTCGGCGTCGTGCGCAGGTTCTCGTAGGTTGACGCCGATGCGCGTTTGGATGGCTCTCCTCCTACTCGCCGCGTGCGGCGACGACTCCTCAGCGACCGACGGTGGCGCAGACCGCGTGGATAGCGCGGTGGGCGAACGCGACGCCGGCGACGCGCCCGACGCCAGCGAACGCGACGCTGGGGGCGCGCCGGACGCAGGTGACCCGCCCGACGCTGGCGGACGCGACGCGGCCCTGGACTCCGCCATCGAGGGCCCGCCCCACGAGCAAATCCTCGCCGAGCGCATCGGCTTTGGGCGCTTTACGACCGGCGGCGCGGGCGGCCCGATCGTGGAGGTCACCACCCTCGCAGACTCCGGGCCAGGATCGCTTCGCGCAGCCGCCGAAGCCCCTGGCGCCGCGTGGATTCGCTTTCGAGTGGACGGCATCATCAACCTCGACTCGGCGATCCTCGTGGCCAGCGACAAAACGATCGACGGGCGAGGCGCCGACATCACCGTCAGCGGCGACGGCCTCTTCGTTCAAAACGGCGAGGGCAACGTCATCCTGACGCACTTCGCCATGCGCGATTCGTCCGACGACCTCATTCGCTTCTTCAACGGAGGCGCGCGCATGTGGGTGCACCACATGGACCTCGAAAACGGTGGCGACGGAGCGTTCGATGCGACCGAGGGAACGACGGAGATCACGATCTCCTACACACACATTCGTAACCACGACAAAGCCATGCTCGTCGGCGCGGGCTCCGACGATGGCGACGGGGACTCCATGCGCTGGACCGGCCATCACAACTGGTACGACAACTGTGTTCAGCGCCTGCCTTTCATTCGCATGGGTCAAGCGCACTCCTTCAACAACCTCATCGAATGGATCAGCGG
>JBCDAA010000208.1:0-15414 GCA_039186435.1 Myxococcota bacterium
CGCTTGGAGGCCATCCATGTATTTTGACATGGCGCGACGAGCGATCGGTGAGCTCGAAGTCAACCTCGGTAGGTCCGCGACGCACGTGCGAATCGAAGACGACCTACGTGTTGACGCGCTGTTCCCGAGCGATCGACCGTGGCCGATCCTCGTAGAAAACCGCCTGTCAAAACTCGTGGGTGGCCTCAATCCAGCGCGCGGCGTGGGTGGCCTCAATCCAGCGTGCGCAGCGTGTACAGAATCTGCGCAAAATGCGGCTTTCGGACGAAAGTACGAGATTCATTGTTGAGCGCAGGTCAACTCGCGCTAAGGCGGGCCCATGCGATGGCTATTGATCCTTGTGGGTGTGGTGGCTGCAGTTCCTGCCTCCGCGCAACAGTGCTTTCCCGAATGTCGACCGGGCTTCGTCTGCTCTCCTGAAGGGCAGTGCGTGTCGATCTGCAACCCGCCCTGCGGCGAGGGTCAGATCTGCACCGCCGAGGCGCGCTGCATCGACGACCCGAGCGCGCAGCAGCAGCAGCAGCAGCAGCCCTACAACCAGGGCTACGGGCAACAGCCGCAGCAGCAGCAGCAGCAGTACCAGCAACAGCCGCAGCAGCAGACGGTCGGCGATCCTCAGTTCGTCGCCGAAGACTCAACCGCCCCGACGGGCATGGGCGACGCGGGCAGCTTCCGTCTTCAGCTCGGCGGTCTCTTCGGCTTCGCCGGAAAGCAGACCCTCTTTGACGACGACGGCGACGAGATCGGCGATGTCGACCTCGAGGCAACGGTGGGTCTCACCGTCCGCGGCATCATCCCGGTGGGAAGCGCGCTCTTCATCGGCTTCGGCGCCGACTTCGGAAGCTACGTCCAGGACGGCTCCGGCATCGACCGCAGCCTTCTCTTGGCTGTCGACTTTCTCTTCGGCTTTCGCATCGGGATCGAGGTCGCCAGCTTCGCCATCGAACCCTTCGGTGGACTCGCCGTGGGCTTCGCCGCCCTGGTCGACGATCCCACCGACGAAACCGCCGTCGGCCTCGACGTTGGCCTCGAGTTCGGCGCGAACTTCTGGTTCACGCACACCCTCGGCGCGTTCTTCAGCCTCGGGTGGAAGATGCAGCAGGCCTTCGCGGAGGTCTTCGGCCAAGACATTCGCGTCGCCATGAACCAGATGCGCATGAACGTCGGTCTCTCGCTCCGCTTCGGCGCGAGCGCTCCCGTCTTCTAAGCGCCAGCTACGCGCCGCCTGCCGGACCAAAGTCGTGCGGCAGGCTGCCCCGCGGAGACCGCAGATACACAAAGGGCGTCTGCGCCAGGAGGTTCGAAACCCTCCCGGTGTAAACGTCCGCGTTCTTTTCGATCTGCCGCGCAAGGTGGCTCTTGTCGTTGCCGGCGCGCATCAGGAGGCCCCAACGCGGGTGCGAGAGTGTGCTCGCCTCCTTCGCCAGGGGCGCGATCTTCGCGTCGAGCTCCACGAGCTGCGCACGAAACCCTCGAATCTGGGCCTCGAGGGTTTCCTCGTCGTCGTTCACGTCCGGACCGTAGCCTTTGCGCCGCCGCTGAAGCGCGAGCCGAACCTGCGAGAAGCAGTGCTCCAGGCGCGCCTTCTCCGCCATCATCGCGGTCAGCTCCGCCTGCCTCGGCTTGAAGTGCTCGAGCGCTTCGAGATCCTGCTCCAGCTCGCGCACGACCAGTGCGGTTCGCCATTGGAGCATCTTCTTGCTGACGTTCACGTCCGCGAAAATATGATCACCCACGTAGAGGATCTCTTCACCGCGAAGCCCAAAGAGCGACTCCACCAGCTGCGCGTGACCCCCGAGGTACGCCTCACCTACCTCAAGGCCACCGACGACCGGCTCGAGAAGACCACGTTCGTGATCGACAACCCGAAAGACCGCGTTCTGCTGGCTAAAGAACCCTGGCTTTCGCGCAGCGACCACCACCAGGTCAAAGAGATCTCGCCAGCTCTCCCCGTCCGGGAGGTAGCGATCGAACGCGTAGCTCATCATCGCCTGCGTGTAGAACCACTCCGAGTTCGTGATGATGACGAGCTTCTTCCCCGCGTTGCGAAGATCCAAAAGCGCGAGCGGCAGCTCTGAGTCGAGCTCCACGAAGCGGTCCGGCGCGGCCATGATCTCGCGCTTCAAGGTTCCGGTCATGTGCGCTTCGTCGATCGCCGAGCGCACCACCTGATAGACGTCGCGATAGCTTCGGAGGCCGTGCTCCTCGAGCTTTCGTTGATCCAGGAGATCGACGCACTGCCCGAAGAGGCATGCTTCCGAAAGCGCGAAGAGCGTATTCATGAAACGCCAGCGCGGCTCCGCCAGGTCCACCACCTCTCGCCCGTAGATCTCACGGTAGCGAGAAAACGGAAGGTCCCCGGTCCCGTGGCACGCCTTCTTTACGTACCCAAAGCGATTCGCTTTCACGATGTTGCCGAGGTCCAAATCGAGGATCAGACCGAGGGACGCAAAGTTGGGATCGAAGGAGAGGTCAGCGACCGGCCAACCACGGTCGAGAAGATTCTGCTTTGCATGCGCGTACGCCGCGGCCTCCCACACCTCGGTGCGGTAGTGAATCAGCGTGTAATCCATGTCGAACCCGATCGCGCGAATCGATCGTAGGTTCAGGGTGCGGTTACAGAAGATCCGGCGTGTGGGCGATGGAATATCGCGATCAACATCCATGGGACCGCGAAGGTGAAGAAATCCCACGCGCAATTCAAGGCGACGTGCCAGCAACAAAGCCAACGCCGGCCGCCCGGCAACGAGCTGCGGTGTCGTGCCCCCCGTGCCCTTGCCCTTCTTCGTCGCGCGCACGCACGCCCCGCCCGCGGCCATCGACGATGCGAGCGCGCGACCCCCCCTTAAACGCAAAAAACCCGGCCGCAAAGCCGGGTTCCTCGCAGTAGCGCAGCCCTAGATGCGGAACGACGCGATGTCGATGCGCTGGTCCGGGTTGATCACGTAGTTGTACGCGCCGAGCACGCGACCGCCGACCGAGATCGAAAGCGTCATCGCCGTCGGACCCGCGTTCGTGCTGCAGGCGCTGCCGGCCCAGTAGTGAACCTGGACGCCGTAGTCACCCGGCGGCGGGTTCTGCTGGTCCCAGAACACGTTTTCGATCGTGTTGTTGGGCTGGCTGGCGTTGCACTGGCCACGCGCATCCTGGTCGAGGTTGCCGCCAGACGCACTGGTTCGGTGGCTGTAGCTGATCGTCTCCTGGCCGGGATCCGTCACGTACATGTCGAGGTCGGCGCCACCCTGCCACGCGAGCGTGATCTGGATGTTGCCGGAGCTGTATCCACAGCCCTCGTCGATCTGTCCGTTGCAGTTGTCGTCGAGGCCGTTGCAGACCTCTTGCGCACCCTGGGTGCAGCTTGCTTCCACAACCGTGACACCGGAAGCAACCGTCGGCGACGAAGCCTGAACGGTGACGGTGGCGTTCGCGGGAGGCGGGGGAGGCGCGGTGGCGCGCACGCGCACGGTCGCCCGTGCTCGCGGCGGTTGAGTGCGGACGATGCATCCTGCAAGGCCGATCGCCAGCAGGGAAACAGTCAGCATCGTGCGGTTGGCTCTTCCGATCATCTAAGGCCCCTCCTGTGGGTCATGCCGGCCACGCCGGCGACACTAAGCACGGGCTTGGACGCGCCCGAGCCGTGCGTCTTCATACCTTTTCTCAACGCCACCGACCACTCCGACCCGTGGACCGAGGCAAACCTTTGAAAAGAAAACGAGATTTCGCGGAATTCGGCGAGCGCGGAGCCTACTCTTTGCCGCCGAAGTCGATCGCGCCTGAGCGAAGACGGTCCCTCGGCTTTACCGCGCCCCCCAGCCCGGCGAGGGCAACCATCAAAAAGAGGAGCCCACCGATCAGGGTCGTCACACCCACCAGCCGCGTGTCCTCGAGGACCAGCCAACAGACGAGCACCGCAGCCAACGTCAGGACGGGAATGGCGATCAGCACGCTGCGTCGGCGTTTTGCCCGTTCGGCCAACTCCGCGTCGATCGCCGCCTGCCGCTCCTTTTCTGCCGCCTTGCGCTCCTTGCGGCTCTCGCGGCGCCCCTTCTTCTTGCCCATCCACGCAATGTAGCGGGCGCTTCACAAAACGGGAACCCTCCCGAAGTCGAAGTCGTAGGAAAGGGTTTGGGCCTCGGCGGGACGGGGAAATCGCCAGGTCGAGGCCGCTTCCTGCAGACACCCGGGGAGCTCCGGATCGTTCGTCTCGTTCGCAACCACCTCCACCGACGCGCCTTCCGCCGTGAGGCGAATATTCGTACGGACCCTTCCTCGAACCAGACTCACACTCCGACAGGCGAGCACTTCTGCCCAGCGTCCTCGCACGACGCTCGCGACGCGAACCGGAACGCGGTCGTCCATCAGCGGAAGCTCCGTCAGATTGCAGTAGTCCGGGTTGTAGTCCGATACGAGATTCGGTCCGCGGCGGCGAAGCGCTCCCCCTCGCGGATCGTAAATCACTCGTTCGTTCGAACCATAGGTAGAGAGTACGCCGGCGAGAAGACGAAGGCGCAGCTGCTCGCACTCTCGGCGGGGCAACTCGTTGGCCATAACGTCGCGTTCGCGAAGGTTCGGCGGAAGGGATGCCATCGGCGTCCCGTCGACCAGTGCGTCTGCGAGTTCAAGGTCTTCCGCAAAGAGCGCCCGCTGCTCGTCGAACTCAGCGTCGAAGTACCAACCAACGCCTTCGTTCACATCGGCGAGAGTCGGAAATCGCATTCCGAGGTCCACGACAACGTTGAGCCAGAGGTGAACCCGTGGGGACTCGAGTTCGGAGAGCTGCACGAGAAGCTCCGCGACCTCCGCGCGTTCATCGGCTGTTGCATCGTAGGCGCACTCGACCAGCGTGGGGGAGAGTTCGTCCCACGCGTGACGCAAATGCCCGGGCGTGCGTCCTACAGCGTCAAGGGCCGCTGCAAAACGAAACGACTCCAGTGCGCGCGAAAGACAACGCGGCTCCGAGATCGCGCGCGCAACGATCGCCTCGAGCAAATCCCATCGTCGTTCCCGAAGTTAGCGCTCCTCGGAATTTAGAAACGGCCCCGACGGAGTGGGCGCCTCCGCGTAGCGGCCGCGAAGGAGCGCATCGAGTGCGGCAAACTCACCGGCCTCGATCTGGGCGTGAACATCCGCCGCATTCAAGGGGATCAGATTTCGGTCTTCCGTGCCGCCGGGGATCGGCCATCGGGACTCTCGGGGAAGCTGAAGCTCATGCGCCCGTGCTTCGAGAAGCGCGACTTCAGCGCGCGTGGTCTGAATCGAGCGAATGAATAGCCCGCCGCCCAAGACGGCGACACCAACAATCACACCGATGATCCAGGGCGCCCGGCGTCGCATTCGCGAACACTACCAGCCAAGCATCTCGCGACGCAGGGCTAGCTAGGGCGTTTCGACCTTGAGCCAGAGGAACGCCCAATGCTGAACCTCGTCGTGACCGAGGCGCTCCGCCCCGTCGGCAGGAATGAAGATCGAGTAGCCACCGATCACCGCGAGGGTCGGAAAGGGCTTCACCGCGATCGTGAGGTCGATTTCCGATCCGAGGTTTCGGCTTCCGCCCGCGGTGTCCTGCCCAAGGGTTGCGCCGCCTGCGTTCGACCAACGAGCGGTCTCTTCCTGAAGCGCGAACTGAAAGAAGGTCAGGTTCGCCACCACGGGCGCGCTCGTTGGCTTCAGGGATGCGCCGAGGTGGCCATCGATGATGTTTCGAAACCCGAAGAGATCGGCGAAGCCGTAGAACTTGTGGTTCGTGGGGAAGAAGTTTTCGAGTTCGTCGGTGTCTCCGTCGGGAGACGCGCCGGTCGCGTACGCAACGCCGCCGTGAAAGCCGGGTCTCCACGGCCCGCCGAGGGTGTAACCGACATCCGCGGCAAAGCCATAGGCGCGGTGCGACGAACCCCCGGACTCCCCAGCTTGCACCACCGCCTCGCCGGTGTAGCGAAAGCCGCCCACGCTTCCGAAGAGGCGCACCCCTGGCGAAAAGATGTCTCGGTCGCGCTGCGCCGCCGTCGGCAAGGGACCGTCGTGCCGATAGAGCAGGTATGCCTCCGCGCCAAACGCGGGAGACGCGACGTAAGAAGCCATGAGGGTCGCGAAATAGTCGCCGTTGGATCGCTCGGGGGTCTGACCGCCCATGCCGTCGTCGACCATGAACGAGCGCTGGCTTCGAATGATGGCGCCGACCGCATCGAGCTGGAGCTTTCCGAATCCCGCGTGCACCCGAAGCGCATCGAAGGAGCGCGCCGGCATCGTCCAGTCGAGGGCACCAACAAAGCGCTGGTCACCGTAGTTGATCTCCTGACGGCCGACGCGAACCCACGACGCCGCGCCCACGTCGAGCTGAACGTAGCCTTGGTGCAGTCCAAAGCTCGCTCCGTCGTCGTTGCCGGGCGGATTGTCGCCAAGGTTCCGCGCGTCCTGCACCTGGACGTTGAGGGAGAGCCGCTCCCACCGCACGTTGAGACCGACGCGCGCACGATAGGCGACGAAGTGCTGATCGGGCGCGGCTTGGCCGTTGCCGTAGGCGTTTTCGCGAAGCTCGAGACGAAAGCGAACCTGCGCGCTCGGCTTCCAAAGGATCGATCCGGTCGCGAACGTGCCGGGCGGAAGCTCGGGCGCCTCGGCCTCTGAGGCCTCTCCGATCTCTTCGGCATCTTCCGCGTCGTCGAGGGGGATGTCTTCGACTTCCGCTGCACCCCCGAGTTCGACAGCGTCGTCAACTTCGGCAGCGTCGTCCACTTCGGCAGCGTCGTCCACTTCGGCAGCGTCCTCGACGACCGCAGCGTCGGTCACGTCAGCAACTTCGGCAGCGTCTCCTTCCGAAGCGGTCTCGTCCGAAACCGAAGCGGTCTCTTCGTCCTGGACTCCCTCCGCAACCGCGTCGTCCAGCACTGGGTCAGGCGCCTGCGCGCGGGACCACGCAGATGCAACGAGGACGAACAAAAGAGCAAGGGGCGCAATTTTAAACATGGGGCTTTCTCGCTGTGGTTGGCGTTCAGGCGGCGCGATGCTCGTCGAGCAACGCCTCCACCTCTGGGACGCACGAACCGCAGTTGGTGCCCGCGTTGAGCGCAGCACCGATCGCCTCAGGGCTGGCGAGCCCCTCACGGCGAATCGCGCGTACCAGAACGTTCAGACCCACCCCAAAGCAGGTGCAGACGATCGGTCCGTCGTCCTCGTGTCCGCTCGCTGGACGACCCGCGAGGAGCCCCATCCTCTCAACGTCCGAGAGCGAATCCGAATGAAAGAGTCCCTGCAGCCATCGACGAGGCGGCAGGTCATCGCTGGAAGCCACAAAGAGGCACGCCACCAGACGTCCCTCTTCGACGAAGGCAGCGCGATATCGACCGCGCGCTTCGTCGTGAAACTCAAGAGGGCGCGCCGTACCGCCGACGCTGCCTAGAAGTTTCCGCCCGAGGGACGCCCAGGTCTCCGGACGGTGATCGCCAGCGAGGTCGAACTGGGTGAAGCCGTCTCCCGGCACGCGCACCCAATAATCCGAACAGGGAGCGCTTCCTTCTCCGCGGAGCAAGAGAAACCCGTGCCACGCAGGAGCGTAGGCGATGACGCGCGCGGGAGTGTGTTTGAACTCCGGCTGACCCGACGTGGGATCGGTTTCCGAGCTGATCAGCGGCCCCACACGCCCGAGACGCGCGTACTCGCCGGTCCAATGAAAGGGGACGAACACCGAGCCACGCCGCTGACCTTCGAACGCTTTGATACGAGCGACCATCTCGCCCCAGGGCGTCTCGATGCGAACGAGCTGACGATCGGAAAGTCCCCGATCGGCCGCGTCGGAGGGATGCATCTCGACGTAGGGTTCCGGCAGATGCGACGCGAGCCCTGGTGACTTCGCGGTGCGCGTCATCGTGTGCCAGTGATCACGCACGCGGCCCGTGTTCAGCACGAGATCAAACTCGACGTCAGGCACATACGCGGGTGGCCTGGGGGAAACCGCGACGAAGTTCGCGCGCCCGTCGTCCGTGTAGAAGCGCCCATCCGCAAAGAGACGCTTAGTCCCCGCCGCGTTGTCTTCAGGCGCGGGCCAGCGCACCGGTTCGAGAGAGTCGTACGCATCGACCAGGCCGCCGATGTCGAAGTCGCGGGTTCCGTTGTTCTCAAACGCGCTGAGAGCGGCGTGCTCCGCAAAGATCTCCTTCGGAGACGTGAAGTCGAAGCCCTCAAACCCCATGCGCCTGGCGACGTCGCAGAAGATCTTCCAGTCGGGGCGTGCCTCCCCGGGCGCATCGAGAAATGCACGCTGTCGCGAAATGCAGCGCTCGGTGTTCGTCACCGTCCCGTCCTTTTCCCCCCAGGTAAGCGCCGGCAAGAGAACGTGCGCGTGCCGCGTCGTGTCGGTCGTGCGCATGCAGTCGGACACCACCAGAAAAGGAACCTTCGCGAGCGCATCGCGGACGCGACTGGTGTTCGGGAGACTCACCGCGGGATTGGTGCACGCGATCCAAAGCGCCTCGACCTCTCCGTCGAGAACCCGCTCAAAGAGGTCGACCGCTTTGAGGCCAGGTTTGCTGGCGACGCGATCGCTCTTCCAAAAGCGGCCGACCCGGTCGACGTTTTCGGGCGTAAAGCCCATGTGCGCCGCGAGCGTGTTCGCAAGACCGCCAACCTCACGACCGCCCATCGCATTGGGCTGCCCCGTAAACGAAAAGGGACCACTTCCGGGCTTTCCGATCCGCCCGGTGAGCAGGTGACAGTTCAGGATCGCGCTGACCTTGTCCGATCCACTCGTGCTCTGATTGATGCCCTGGGAGAAGACGGTCACCACCCGCTCGTCCCGCGCCCACCATTCGTAAAAGCGAACGAGATCCTCCGCGAGAAGCCCGCAGCTCGCCGCCACTCGAGGAATGCCTTCGCGGGTCTTGGCAGCCGCAAGCGCACGCCCAAACCCCTTCGTGTGTTCTTCAAGAAACGCGTAGTCGACAACGCCCCGGCTCTGGAGCCAGTCGAGCAAACCGTTCCAGAGGATCGCGTCCGCGCCGGGACGAATCGGGAGGTGAAGGTCGGCGAGCTCGCAGGTCGCTGTGCGCCGCGGATCGATCACGACGACTTTCTTGTCGGGGTCCTTACGCTTGGCGGCTTTGATCCGCTGAAAGAGGATCGGATGACACCAGGCGGCGTTGGACCCGGTCAGAACGACAAGCTTCGCGGCTTCGAGATCCTCGTAGCAGCACGGGACCGCATCCGCGCCGAAGGCACGAATGTGTCCGGCGACCGTCGACGCCATGCACAGGCGCGAGTTCGTGTCGATGTTGCCCGAACCGATAAAGCCCTTCATGAGCTTGTTGGTGATGTAGTAGTCCTCGGTTAGCAGCTGCCCCGACACATAGAACGCAGCTGCGTTCGGGCCGCGCCGCGCGATCACCTCCGCGAACTTCGACGCCACGAGGTCGAGGGACTCTTCCCAGGTCGCGCGCGCACCGTCGATCTCCGGGTAGAGGAGTCGCCCCTCAAGGCCGAGGGTATCGCCCAGCGCCGTCCCCTTGCTGCAGAGCTGGCCATGGTTCGCGGGATGGGCCGGGTCGCCCTTGAGGACGACATCGCCCTTCGGTCCCCGGCGCGCGATCACCCCGCAGCCAACGCCGCAATACGGGCAGGTTGTTCGGATCGGTCCGTTCATGGTTAAGCGCTTCGGGGCAGCTCCGCAGCGAGCGAGACTTCGACCCTACCGTCGACGACGCGAGCAGGATGGCGCGCGGTACACCCTTCGTCCGGAGCCACCGCTTCTCCCTCGGCGAGTGAGATCTTCCAACCGTGGAGGGGACACGTGACGCGCTCGCCGTGCACGATTCCCTGCGAAAGCGGGCCGCCGCGATGGGGACAGCGATCATCGATCGCAAAGACCTTGTCACCGACCGTGCGAAAGACCGCAACCGGACCGCGCGGCGTCTCGACGACCCGCGCGCCTCGAACCGGAATGTCCTCCAAGCGACCCACAGAAATCCACGTCACGGCAGCACCGCCAATTCGGAGAGGGGTTGAAACTCATGGGCGTCGACGCCTTTCGCGCGCTCCGCCCAAGGATCGACTTGCGCTTTCTTCTGCGACTCCGCGAAGCGCTGAAAGAGCGCGCGCCGGCCGGACGCGTCACCGACCACGCGTTCTTTGAGGTACGCGAGCCCAACGCGCTCCACGAAGGGCGCCGTTCGCTCGAGGTAGCGACCTTCCTCGCGGTAGAGCTGAAGAAACGCGCCGCAGTATTCGAGCACTTCCGCCTCGGTCGTGACGCGCGTGAGCAGATCCGCCGCCCGTACCTTGATGCCGCCGTTGCCACCGACGTAGAGCTCCCAGCCGCCTTCGATGGCGACCACGCCGAAGTCTTTGATCGTCGCTTCCGCGCAGTTTCGGGGACAGCCGGAGACGGCGAGTTTGAACTTATGCGGCGTCCAGCTTCCCCAGGTGAGCTCTTCGATTTGAATGCCCATCCCCGTGGAGTCCTGCGTGCCAAAGCGACACCACTCGGAGCCTACGCAGGTCTTCACCGTGCGGACTCCCTTTGCGTAGGCGTGGCCGCTTACGAAACCGTGGCGTCCAAGCTCCGCCCAAATCGCCGGCAAGTCCTCCTTTTTTACGCCGAGAAGGTCGATCCGCTGACCGCCGGTGATCTTGACGGAGGGCACGTTGAAGGACTCCGCCACGTCCGCGATGGCGCGGAGCTGCTTCGGGGTCGTCACGCCGCCGAAGATGCGCGGCACGACCGAGTAGGTACCGTCCTTTTGAATGTTGGCGTGCACGCGTTCGTTGATGAAGCGGCTCTGCCCATCGTCGCGGTACTCGAGGGGCCGCGCGCAGAGCAGGTAGTAGTTCACCGCCGGCCGGCACTTGGCGCAGCCGTCCGGGTTCTTCCAGGCCATCGCGTCGAGAACCTCCTGCACGGTGTCGAAGCTGCCTTCATTCACGAAGGCGCGAACTTCGTCGTGGCTCGAGTCCGTGCACGGACAGATCGACGGCGCCTTTTCCACGAAGTCGTCGCCGAGGGTCGCTGCGAGAATCGCTTCCACGTCCCCGCTGCACGAGCCGCAGGACGAGCCCGCCTTCGTGTAGCTTTTGACGTCGCTCAACGTCGTCAGTCGATGCTTGCGAATGGTCCGTACGATGTCGCCCTTGCAAACGCCGTTGCAGTTGCAGACCTGGAAGTCATCGGGCGCGCTCGCCATTGCGGACTCGCCCGCGGGCGCGCCTTCCGCGTAGGCGCGACCAAAGATCAGCGTGTCTCGAATCTCCGAAACATCCGTTTGGTCCTTCATGAGCTGAAAGAGCCAGGGGCCGTCGGCCGCGTCGCCGTAGAGCACTGCGCCCGCGATCTTTCCGTCCCGCACTACGAGTTTCTTGTAGACGCCCCGATGAGGATCCTGAAAGGAGACCTCCTCGCCCTCGCCGCCAAAATCGCCAGCGCTGAAGACGTCGATCCCGGTGACCTTCAGGCGCGTCGAAACGAGCGACCCTTCGTAGGCCGCCGTGCGAGCGCCCGCCAGCTGCTGCGCAACGACGCGTCCCTGTTCGTAGAGTGGTGCGACGAGCCCATAGGTGGTGCCGCGATGTTCGACGCACTCGCCGACGGCGTAGATGGTGGGATCGCTCGTCACCATCGTATCGCTGACCACCACACCTCGCCGGCACTCGAGGCCCGCACCCGCGGCAAGCTCCATGTTCGGACGAATCCCGACCGCCATCACGACAAGGTCGGCATCGAGGCGCGTTCCGTCCTCGAACTCGACCGCCTGCACGCGCTCCTCGCCGACGAGGCGGGAGGTCTTGGCGCACATGCGAAAGTCGATGCCGCGTTCCTCGAGCGACGCCTTGAGCAACGTGCCCGCGAAGGCATCGAGCTGCCTCTCCATCAGCGTGTCGAGCAGATGCACGACCGTGACGTCCATGCCGCGCGCCTTGAGACCGCTGGCCGCCTCAAGACCGAGAAGCCCGCCTCCGATGACGACGGCGCGGCGATAGCGCGAGGACGCGTCGACCATCGTTTCGACGTCCCGGATGTCGCGAAACGCGAGAACTCCGGGAAGGTCGCGTCCTGGCACGGGAAGGATGAAGGGACGCGAGCCCGTCGCGAGAATCAGCCGGTCGTAGGTGACCACCGTTCCCTGGTCGCCGACCACGCGTCGCCCTTCCCGGTCGATTTCGATCACTCGCTCGCCGGTGTGGAGCGTGATGCCGTTTTGCTCGTACCACGCGCGATCATTGAGAATGATCTCGTCGAGGCGCTTCTCTCCGGCGAGGACCGGAGAGAGCATGATGCGGTTGTAGTTGGGGTGCGGCTCGTCCCCGAAGACCGTGATCTCGTAGCTCGCGTCGAGGCGGAGCAGCTCCTCGAGGGTGCGCACGCCCGCCATGCCGTTGCCAACCAGGACGAGCTTCACAACGAGCTCGCAATCGTGAGATGACTCATGCGCGTACCTTGAGATGGACCTATTTCCTCGAGGTTTCCAAAGTGCAAAATCGCCACTTTTTGGCTACCGTGACTTTCGGACGCGCGCGCTGGGGATCGCAGGCGAGGACGGAACGGATGTCGGCGGTGGATGAAGCTTCGCTTTCGCGACCCGTCTTTGCGGCACGCACCGCGTCGTACCACTCGACCCTCAGCGTCGAAGAAGTCCAGCGGCGTCTCGCGAACGCCGCGGCAGATCCCGAAGTCGCGAGCGCCTGCGCGGTGCTGACCGACAGGGGATTCGAACTTCCCTTTTCGGGGGATGCCTTCGGCGCGGTTCTTCACGGCCGGCTGAAGCCGACGTGGAACGGAACGCGGATTGATGTGCATGTGGACGTGGCCTCCTTTGCGAGGGATTTCGCGACGCTGGTTCGCGGTGTGATCGCGTTCTTTGGCGCGCTCTTCCTTGGGTATCTGCTCACTCGGAGCGATCCGAACCTGCCTGCAGCCGTCGCGACGGCCGCGGCTCTGACGTTGCTGCTCGGCGCGTTCTGCGCCTTGTTTTCTCGGGTCACGAAGCCCGAGCGCGTGGAGAACCAACATCGCGCCGAGGAGCTTCTGGACTACCTCGGCGCCACGCCGGTCGACCGCTAGAGTTCGCTTCTCTAGGCGCGATTGGCGGCGGCGCCGGCTTCAAAGTCAGCGCGCGCAGCATCCTCGACATCCTGAGGAAAGCGGATGCCGAAACCGAGCATACCGATCGCCATCACGACGAAGCCAAAGTAGAGAAACGCATCCTGAAGCTGGACTTCGGAGCGAAGGAGAAACTGCGCGTAACAAACCGCGCCCACGTTGCCTCCCGCGCCGACGATGCCGGAGACCGCACCGAGCGACTTCGGGTTGATGAAGGGAACGACCGAGTACGTGGCGCCTTCGGCCATCTGCACGCAGAGGCTGAAGGCGACCATGACCGCGACCGCGAGCCCGAGCACGTCCATGCGTGAAAAAATCGTCAGCACGATGCCCTCCGCGACCATGATCGCGATGAGCCAGCGAACGCGTCCGGTAAGCCCGCCACGAACCGCAAAGCGGTCACCGAACCACCCGCCCATCGTGCGCGCAAAGATGTTCATCAGCCCAAAGAGCGACGCGATGATACCCGCGGTGGCTTCGTCGAGCTCAAAACGACCCTGGTAGTACGCGGCCGCGCGACCGTTCACGAAGAGCTCCATGCCGAAACAACCGGCGTAGATGGCAAAGAGGATCCACACGCGCCGGTCCTTCACGGCGTTCATGAAGAGACTCTCGCCCTGCGGCGCCTGGGGCCGCTCCTCGGGGAGGTCGTCGTAGTTTCCCTTCGGGCAGTCGGTGGTGTAGCGCCAGTAAAGAAAGGCGACGAAGAGCATGATCACCGCCGGGACAAACATCGCCGGCCGCCAGCGGGAGAGCTCCGAGCTCGCAAAACCAAGACTCGCCATGGCCGCGGCGATCATGGGCATGACCGCCTGCGTAACGCCGCCGCCTAAGTTACCCCAGCCCGCCGTGGTCGCGTTCGCGACGCCGACGACGTTGGGCGCGAACATGACCGACGTGTGGTACTGCGTGATGACAAACGACGCGCCGATGACGCCAATGCAGAGGCGCGACGCGAGGTAGGTCGGCCAGTCGTAGGCGAACGCGGAGCCCATCACGGCGACCGCGCCAAAGATCAGCAGACCCACGTAGGCTTTGCGGGGACCGACCTTGTCGCAGAGATAGCCAATCAGAAGACGGGCAAAAATCGTGACGCCGACCGAGGCGATGAAGGCGGTGATCTTCTGCTCGCGGCTCAGATCAAGGTCGGGCCCGATGGTCGAAGGAAGCAGGGGGGCGTGGCTAAACCAGCCGAAAAAACAGAGAAAGAAGGCCAACCACGAGAGGTGGAAGGTCTTCATCTGCACGGTTTTTAGCGAAAAGAGCTCAATGCGAGTCGCTTTTTCCAGGCTCATTCATCTCCTCGAAGCTACCCCGCAGAGGGTGTAGCCCCGGGTCTTTTCCGGAACGTTTCGAGCGCCTGACTTCGCCGTAAACTGCGATTCGGCTCGGCAAACGTTGCGTTAAGAAGAAAGCGCGATGCGGCTGATCACGATGCGCTGCACCTCGCTGGTGCCTTCGTAGATCATCGTCACGCGCACATCGCGGAGCGCTCGGTCGATCGCGTGTCCCGTTCGAAGCGCGACCTCGCCGGCAACTTCGACGAGCTCGTTGCAGCTCTTCCACGCAGCTTCGGTCGCGAACGCTTTGGCGATCGACGCCTCACGGGTAAACACTTCGCCGCGCTCCTTTTGCCCGGCCGCACGCATGGTCAGCAGCGCCGCCGCGTCGAGACGCGTGCGAAGGTCCGCGACGCGGAAGAGCTTTCCCTGGGGGAGCGACGGGTGCAGAACGTCGGCAAACGCCGCGTCGAGCGCGCCTTCCGCAATGCCAACCGCCTGCGAGGCAATGCCGATGCGGCCTCCGTCGAGCGCCATCATTGCGATTCGAAACCCTGCCCCGCGATCGCTGAGCATCGCGCTCGCCGGCACGCGCACGTCGTCGAGCTCGAGCCCGACGGTGTGACTCGCCCGAAGACCCATCTTGTCTTCGTGCTTCGCGACCTTGAGCCCCGGCGCGTCGCCTGGAACCAGAAAGCAGCTCAGTCCGCGCGATCCGGGGCCATCCGTCCGGGCCCAGACCACCAGCACGCAGGCCGTATCGCCATGCGAAATCCACTGCTTGGTCCCATTCAGAACCCACTCGTCGCCATCCTGCACAGCCTGCGTCGCCATGCCGCCGGGGTCGCTTCCGGCACCGACCTCGCTAAGGGCGAAGGCGCCGTGCTCGCCCGCCGCGAGCCGAGGACACCAGGCCTTTCGCTGCGCGTCGTTTCCGAAGGTCGCAATGACCTCACCCACCATATTCGTGACGGACATCGTCACGGCGGTCGATGCGCATCCCTTCGCGATCTCCCGCATCGCCAGGCTGTAGGCGAGCGTGCCTGCGCCCGA
>JBCDAA010000209.1:0-15373 GCA_039186435.1 Myxococcota bacterium
GTCGACTGCCTCGAGAGCTGGATTCGATCCCTCGAACCCGGCGTCGTCGTCGACCCAGACCCACCGGTCGCGGGCGATGCGTTCACGGTCGCCAGCCGGGTGAAATACCTACTCGACGGTGGCGCTCTGACCCGCGAGGAACTGGAAGCTGTCGGCAACGGCGATGGAACCGTGAACAACGACGCGCTCGAGTCGCTCGCCGCGGGGTGGATGTGGGGAAACGGCGGCGGCCGAGTTCCTACGGCAGCGTTCTTCGAAAAGCGACGCCAGTTCCTCGAGCTCACGCTCCAGCAAAACCCGGCGAGCCGTCGCTTTTTCTACCAGCTCCGAAACGCGGCCGCTTCTGGAGTTGCGGACAGCCTCAACGAGAGCTTCATCCGCACGGCCGAACGAATCGTCGACGAGGACAGCGACTTCCGCACGATCGCCTCCACCAACGAATGGGAGGTCACGACCTTGGTCTTGCTCGCCCTCACGATGACCGACCACCCCACCATTCTGCGGCGGAGCGGCGTCGGCGATAAGAACTTCCTGGGCAACAACATCTCGGAAATGGTTCGGAGCCCGCACTTCAATCGCGAAGCCGACGCGGAGGACTGGCGCACGGTGACGCTGATCACCGACTCGCGCGAAGCCCCCGCCGGCACGGCCGAAGACCAACTGGATCTCGAAGCGTGCGGTGCTGCGTACGAATCGGAAGCTTTCGGCGAGCTGGTCCGAGACGGTCGCCCGCGCATCTACGACTGGACGGTCATGCACCCTGGCGACGATCTCGCCAATGAGGACGGAGAAAATGGTCCGCAGGACGTCTACACGAGGTGCGTGCCCGAGCACGCGCAGCAGCTCCGGGCGATTCGGGAAGGCGACTACCTCAAACTACGCGCGCCGCGCGTTGGCTTCTTCACGACGCCCTCGTTCTTCGCGACGTGGGAGACGAACGCCGACAACCAGTTCCGAGTAACGGTCAACCAAGCCATGATCATCGGAACGGGCCGCATCTTCTCTCCCGGCGACGCTACTGGCGTGAACACGGACCTCTCGGCGGTAGACCCGGTTCTCTTTCCGGCGACTTCCGAGTGCTTCGGCTGCCACAAAAACCTCGACCGCATGCGCACCGCCTTCACCGGGGTCTTCGACGGAGTCCACTCGAGGTACACCGAGCCGCCCGAGCCTGTTCCCGCCCCCGACTTTGCGTTTCAGGGGCAAAGTGTCTCGGTCACCACGCTGCAGGAGTGGGCTGTAGCTCTCGCCTCGCATCCCGAGTTCGCGCGCGCGTGGGTGCTCAAGCTCTGCCAGTGGGCCAACAGCATCGCGTGCGACCCCGGCCACGAGGAAGTTCTTCGCTTGGCCGAAGAGTTCGAAGCATCCGGCTACCAGCTCAATGAACTCTTCCTCCGCTTCTTCTCGTCGCGCCTCGTGAGCGACACCTCGTTCCAAGCAGGAACCCGAACGCCCGGCGCGCAGGTGAGCATCGCCCGAAGAGGCCACTACTGCCACGCGATGCGAACCCGCCTCCTCCGCGTCAATGAAGCTCGCGACAACGTGAGCGGGCAAACCAGCAACAGCGCCGACCTCTGCGCGCTGAACGGCGTCGAAACACTGAGCTCAAGCATTCCGAACGATCAGTTCACGCGAGGCACCGTCGAGTTCAACCAACCCAAACTCTTCGGAGCGCTGACCGCCGTGGCCTTCGAGGGTCTGTGTACCCGCTCGGCGAACGCGCTGGTCGAGTCTCGGGGCCGCGCAGTCTTCGACGCCAACGAACCTTCGGAGACGTTGGATCTATTGACCTCTCACATGCTTGGTTTTCCTGCGGGCTCGGCGCGGTTCGAAACCGAGCGTTCAGTCCTTCAAGACCTTTTCGACGCGCAAGCCAGGGAACCTACCTGCGCGGACGCCGACCAGCTCGCCGCGTCGCTCGACGGCGAGGGGAGCTGTGGTCTTGGCTTGAGCAACGAAGACGCGCTGCGGAACGTTTGGAGCATCGTATGTCAGTCACCGACCCTGACAGGCCTCGGTCTATGACCACTCAAAAGAGTCGGCGACGCTTTCTCAAAAAGCTCAGCGGCGGCTCCCTCACGCTTGCCCTCCGCTCCGCGATTACCGGCCTCCCGCCGCTCTTTCTCCTGCATCGAGTGCTCGCAGACGAGCCCGCCGCAAAGATCGCCATCCTCGCGTGCTCTGGGCAGGGACAGCCCTTAAACGTCGCCGGACCGGGCACCTACGACGCCGGGTTGGAAGACGTCTGCCAGCATCCACAAGCGCGCGAAGTCGACACACAGGACGTCGGGACAGTGATCGTCAACGGTGAGACCCTGACGGCTGCTTCCTTCGAAGAGAGCGCAGAGCTCCGCCTCGGTGATCGCCGTGTTCGCATGGCACGCGCGTTTTCGACGCTCGATGCCGACCTTCTCGAGCACCTCGTCTGGTTCAACTACCAAACCACCGCGAACATTCACCCGGAGTTCCCGACCGTCACGACAGCGTACGGACGCATCCTCGGCCTTGGTGGACGCGGCTCCGAACAACTGCCCTCAGCGATCGCCCAAGAAACGGCGTCGCTCCTGGGGACGACGACTGCCGAACCGTTCGTCATCGGACGAAACGCGTTCTCGTACAATGGCGCTCCCCTCGCCTCGTACTCTCCGATGAAGATCAAGTCGCTGGCCGCGAACGTCGGACAGGCCATCGGTGGCCCGGAAAACTTCGGCGCACTCTACGACCACTTCATCGACGAGACCTACGCCGACATCCGGCGCAATGGAACGCCAGAGCAGCTTCGTTTTCTAGACTCCAAGGCCTCCAGCCGTACGCAGGCTGCCGCGTTCGGCATGGACCTCGGCCAGCTGCTTTCCGAGATCACGGACGACAGCATCGAAAGCGAGCTGCGCACCGCAGTCGCCATCGCCAAGCTCCGGCTCGCCCCGGTCATCGTGACGTCGTATTCCTTTGGCGGGGACAACCACAGCGACTCCGATCTTTCGATCGAGTCCGGCGAGTCCATCCGCATGGTCAAGGCGATCGACTCGTACTGGAAAGCTGCCAAGGAGCTCGGGACGCTTAGCGATACGGTGCTCGCAACGGTCGACGTATTCGGTCGAACCGCACGACGTGCCGGCAAGGGCGGCCGAAGCCACGATGGCTCGTTCACGAGCGCGCTGGTTCTCGGCGAACACCTCCGAGGCGGCGTCGTCGGCGGCTTTGAGGTCAGCGGCACCCGAGCACGAGCAACCGGAATCGAATCGGCCACGGGTAGGACGTCCGCCCCCGACATCGCGCCTGACGAAACGCTCCGCGCTTACCATAAGTCGGTGATGCTCGCGGCGGGCGTCCCTTCGGAACGACGCGACGACCGAATCCCGGCGGGCGTCGAAGTAACCTCGTTCCTCGGCTGAGTCGAGCTCTTCCTCTTGACCTTCGCAACTACCGAGCAGCGCGTCGCACCGCGGCGCGAAGAGCCTCGGTCGAGATGGACGTCCAATCTCCGTCCGAGCGCTGCACTCGTAGCTGCGTGGCCGTGAAGTCGACCGCGTCGGTCATTGCCAGCTCGCAGTTGGACGACGACATCGCGCGACACGCGTTTGCGCGTTGCATCGCGACGTCTACTTCTTCGTCTTCGTGGACGCGCTCTCCTCTCTCGTATGCTCCGTCGACGTCGAGGTCGAACGCGAGGCCTGCCTCGGTATCGATCACCAACAGGCCGCGTGTTCGTTCCATGCTCGCGTACCTGCCGACCAAAAGGCCGCGCTCCAGTCCCGCCCACGTGATGCGAGGCCCGTCGCCAAAGACGGTTGGCTTCGTGGAGAACACCCAGCGCACGCGACCACCCGTAGCGCGCAGCGCAACAACGATCGCGTCTTCGATCGCGCACTGAAGCAAGCCGGCAAATCCCGGAACGTCCTCACACCGCGTCAACGGCGGGGTCTGAACGATCCGCCCGCGCCCTGGCAGGCGCTGCGCCGGCAATCGATGGAGCGGATGACCCACTTCGAGATCCACCATCGCTGGAGGCGAAAAGAGCGGTCCTCGGAGCAAGCCTCCTGGAAACGTCTCGGAGTTGCCCTCCTGGGGCGCAAACATTCGTAGCACCTCTTGGTCCGCGGGGGATGAAGGAAAGGTTGGCTGCCAGCGCGAAAACGCGTCTTCGGCTTCGCGACTCCACGGCCGGTCTAACTCCAACAGACAATCGTCAGCGACCTGCTTGTCGCAGGACCCGTCGACACGAAGCTGGAGTTCGCCTCCGCGAAAGACGTATGCGGTCGTGTTCCGGGTTCCGCGCGGGATCGGTTCTTCGTCGACAAAGCTGCCCACGAGGTGAGGTCCTTCGCATCGAACGGCAGGCGTAGGCTCGTCGCAGTTGCCCGTCTCCACCATGTCGGGATCGACACGGCCAACGAGTTCGCAGAACCTGCGGACGCACGCCTCTTGGTCGACTCGCTCCGCTCGAACCTCCCGAATGTTCGCTCGTACGCAGCCCACCAGAACGAGAACGCTAAGAAATCCTCGGACACCCACGCGCGAGAAACGCGTCCCTCACGCGCGTCCATTCCTTTCGAGCGGCGCTCGAGTGCCTAGCCGACCGTCCAGGTGTGACCCTGGCGGAGAAGCTCGTCGATGCCGCCGGACGCCTTCTCCTTGGCGAGTTCGACCTGCTGCCGAACCGCCTCGTCGTAGACGGGCGCGCCTTTTGCGCGGTAGAGCACGCCCAAGGCCTTCACATCCGGAAGGTCCGCGATGAGCCATGCGACGTTGCGGTTGGTCTCGTCGTGCACGAGGAGGTCCGCTTCGGTGATTCCGTCGCCGAGATCGACGAGCTCCGCACGAAGCGTGTTCGGATCGAGGCGAACGCCCTTGCTGCCGTCAGCGAGCATCATTGGCTTGCCGTGTTCGAGCCAAAGCTGGTGCTGCGGCCCGCGCTTGCGGTCGGTGATGAGCTCGAAGACCCCGTCGTTGAAGACAGGGCAGTTCTGAAGCACCTCGACGAACGCCGCGCCTTCGAACGCGTGCGCTGCCTTGAACACGTCGGTGAGCTTCTTGCTCACGTCGTAGCCGCGGGCCACAAACTGCGCGTTCGCACCGAGAGCGACCCGCACCGGCACAACCGGCTGATCGATCGAACCCATGGGCGACGAGGGCGACACCTGGCCCACGTCCGAGGTCGGCGAGTACTGCCCCTTCGTGAGCCCGTAGATCTGGTTGTTGAAGAGAATGATCTGCAGGTTCACGTTGCGGCGAAGCACGTGTAGGAGGTGGTTGCCACCGATGCTGAGCGCGTCGCCGTCGCCGGTGATCACCCAGACGTTCAGGTCCGGGCGCGCGACCTTCAAACCGGTCGCAAACGTAGGCGCGCGACCGTGAATGGTGTGAAAGCCATAGGTGTTCATGTAGTAGGGGAAGCGGCTGGAGCAGCCGATGCCGGAGATGAACACGGTGTCTTCAAGGGTCGCGCCGACGTCCGGGAGCGTGCGCTGAATCGCCGCGAGAATCGCGTAGTCACCGCAGCCGGGGCACCACCGAACTTCCTGGTCGGAGGCGAAGTCTTTACGAGTGAGTTTGGGCGTTTCGGTCATCGCTATGCCTTTGCCTGACTGTCCAAACGGCGCTCAATTTCCTCGGTCAGCTCCGCGATACGGAAGGGCTGGCCAGCAATCTTGTTGAAGCCCTGGGCGTCGACGGCGAGCTCTGCGCGAAGCAGACGGCTGAGCTGCCCGTCGTTCATCTCCGGCACCATGACGTGACCAAAGCTCTCGACGAGATCCTTCAGACCGTTCGGAAGAGGCCAAATGTTTCGGAGGTGCAGATGCGCGACGCGGCGGCCCTTCTGCTGCACCGCCTGCACCGCCTGCTTGACGGCGCCGTAGGTCGAGCCCCAGCCGACGACAACCATGTCACCGCCGCGTTCGCCAGAGTCGAGCACCGCTGCCGGTACGTCCGACGCGATCTTGCGCACCTTTTCGGCGCGGAGCTTCACCATCGTGTGGTGATTGTCCGGGTCGTAGCTGATGTTGCCCGAGTCCTGGTGCTTTTCGAGACCGCCGATGCGGTGCTGCAAACCCGGCGTACCCGGCTTAACCCAAACGCGGCCGAGGGTCTCCTTGTCTCGAAGGAATGGCTGATAGCCCTCCGTCTCCGTGCGGAACGACACCGGGAAGGGCTTGAAGTCGGCCATGGACGGGATCTTCCAGGGCTCGGCGCCGTTCGCGATGTAGCCATCGGTGAGAAGGATGACGGGCGTCATGTACTTTGTGGCGATGCGCACCGCTTCGATGGCCATGTAGAAGCAGTCGCCCGGCGTCGCCGCGGCAAGCACGCAAAGGGGCGCGTCGCCATTGCGGCCCCAGACCGCCTGAAAGAGATCGGACTGCTCTGTCTTCGTCGGAAGACCGGTCGAAGGTCCACCACGCTGCACGTCGCAGACGATGAGAGGAAGCTCGGTCGCAATCGCAAGGCCGATCGCTTCGCCCTTGAGCGCCACGCCCGGACCGCTCGTGCCGGTCACGCCAAGTACACCGCCAAAGCTTGCGCCGATCGCTGCGCAGACCGCGGCGATCTCGTCTTCCGCCTGAAACGTCGTGACGCCGTGGCCCTTCAGTTTTGCGAGATTGTGCAGCAGCGAAGACGCCGGTGTAATCGGGTAGGAGCCGTAAAAAAGCGGCAGTCCCGCGAGCTCCGCCCCAGCGAGAAGACCCCACGCCGTGGCCTGGTTGCCGTCTACGTTGCGGTACTCGCCGGGGGAAAGGTCTGCCTTCGGCACCTGGTACACGCCGATGTTGCTCGGAAGCTCCGCGGTCTCGCCGTAGATATGGCCTGCGTTCAGCGCCGCGATATTCGCGTCGGCGACGTTCGGCTTCTTCGCGAACTTCTGCTTCAACCAACGCACCGTCGCGTCCCGCTCGCGCCCGAAGAGCCAGAACATCAGACCGAGCGTCCACATGTTCTTGCAGCGACCGGCGGCCTTTGCGCCGAGCTTGAACTCCTTCACCGCAGCGAGCGTCATCTTCGTGATGTCGAGCGCGAGAACGCGGTAGGCGGCAAGGCTGTCGTCCTCGAGGGGGTTTTCACCGGCCGCGTAGCCTGCCTTCGTGAGGTTGCCCTTCGTGAACGCACCTGCGTTGATGATCAGCAGACCGCCCGTCTTCAGCGTGGGAAGGTTCACTTTGAGCGCGGCGGGGTTCATCACCACGAGCACGTCCGGCGCATCCCCAGGGGTGAGGATGTCGTGATCCGCAAAGTGAATCTGAAAGCCGGAGACGCCGTAGGTCGTGCCGGCAGGCGCGCGAATCTCTGCCGGGAAGTCGGGAAAGGTCGCGAGGTCGTTGCCCATCAGGGCGGTCGCGGACGTAAACTGCGAGCCCGTGAGCTGCATCCCGTCGCCCGAGTCGCCGGCGAAGCGAATCACCACCGAATCGAGCTCTTGGCGCTGAGGGGAAGCGGTTTCCATGGCGGGGTCCTATACGAAGCTTGGGCGTTTGAGGCCAGCCGAGTAGGGAACCTAGGGTATTGTCGACTAAATGCCAGCGGAAAACTGTCCCATAGACGACTAAAAAAGTGCGACAATCGACTCACATCAAAATCTGCGGGCTCACGAGCCTCGAGGACGCGCACGCCGCAGTCGAGGCGGGAGCCGACGCGCTTGGGTTGAACTTCTGGCCAGGCACCCCTCGGCGCATCGATCGACGTGTCGCAGCCGCAATCGCGTCGGAGTTCCGGGGGCTTGTGGAGCTCGTCGGCGTCTTCGTCGATGCCCCCGCCGAAGACGTCCGGTCTCTCCGCGCGGACCTCGGCCTCGATTGGGTGCAGCTTCACGGCGCCGAGTCGGCAGAAGAAGTCGCTGCGCTCGGGCCGCGTGCTTACAAGGCCGTCGGCGTTCGTGATGCGGCGGACGTGTCGGCCGCACTTCGCTTTCCGGGTCCACGCTTACTCCTCGACGCGCGTGTCGAAGGGGCGATGCCCGGCGGAACCGGCGTTGCGTTCGAGTGGGACCTTGCCGTGGAAGTCGCCAAGCATCGCGAGCTAACGTTGGCGGGGGGGTTGAATCCGGACAACGTCGCGGAAGCGGTCCGGCGCGTTCAGCCTGCGCGAGTTGATGTCGCGAGCGGCGTCGAAACGCGTCCCGGCGTCAAAGACGTAAACGCAATGCGCGCGTTTGTAGAGGCGGTTCGAGGAGCACTGTTGTAAGTCAGTTCGGAGTTTGGCGCGCCCATGGTCGTTCCGAACCCACCGAACGAATCGCGGACTCCATCGCCCGCACCGACACTAACCCTTCGCCATCAACGCTCCAGCATCGCCTCGCGAACAGTGGCGATCCTTGGCTGAACCGCCCGGAGCGCCACCCCTGCGGTCTCGTTCGCGGCGCGACGCAAGAGAGCGTTCCGTTCGGCCGGATCGTCGACTCCCTCCTGATCGAGTCGCTCAGTCATCCGAACGAGCGCTCGCGTCAACATGCGAGCCACAATGTCGACCCCCTCGCGCATGCGTCGGCGGGCTGTTCGAATCGCGGTGGTCGCCATCTCCGCCTGCTTGTTCCAGCGAGGGCCGCTGCTCGTCGACAATCGAATAATTCGAAGGAGCTCCTCGGACGTCACCTTCCCGTCGCGGACCGCGGCAAGCATCCGGTCGGTGGAGAGCGTCGCCTCTGAGAGGGCGAGTTCAACTCCAAGGGCACGCCCAGCGGCCGCGTTGTTGTTGTCGTTCAGCACCCAGGCATTGGCGAGCTGCAGGACATTGAGAATCCCACTACCGATTGGCCCCGCGATGGTCGACACCGCGGACGCAGCGCGAACCGCAGGCGTTGCAGCCGCAGGCACCCACCCCGGCAAGAACCCGCCCTCGGACTCCTGCAATGCGTCGACGGCTTGCTGGGTATCAGCGGGAACCGAGGTCGAAATCGGCCGCTGCTGGATCGGCGTCGGGATCGGAATGGGGATCGGATCGCGACGGCGCCGCGTGCGTGCTCGCGGTCGGGAGCGCGGCAGTCCGGCGAGTTCGGCGGCCCATTCGTCCCGTCGTTCAAAAGGGGGCAAGTCCAGCGTCGCGCCCGCCAGCGGAGAAGACTCGTCCCACTCAACCCCCAACTCAGGCAAGCCGCGCTCGTCGAGCGGCGCGTTCGTGACGCGGCGATCCACTTCGTCGTAGAGGGCCACGAGGCTCTTGAGCGCCTCTCGGCGAAGAGGAACTGTTCGCGGGGTCACCGGTGTCGTGTCGAGGGTCTGCTGCAGGCGAGCGGCACGCTGCATCAGCTCGGGCGTGCTCTTCTGGCTGAGGTTGCGACCTAGCGCTCGGGCTGCGCGCGGCTGCGTGACTTCACGACTGCTCGAAAGCGACGCGAACCGAACCATCGCTAAGCTCTGGGCTTCGGCGAGCGTGGAAGAGGCGTCTCGGATCGGCCCTCCCTCCCCTGCAGCCGCGGCGTTGCGAAGCATCGCACGGCGCATTCGAAGGGCGTCGGTGAGCTCCGCTCGGGTGGCTTCATCGAGGACGCCGGTTTCCGGGAGATGGCGCGCCTGCTGAAACGTCCGAATCGCTTCGCGCTGCTCCGAAGGCGTGGCGCCGGCGGACATGAGACCCAGTTCAAGCAGCTGCGCAGCGTCGGAGGTCGGAGGGGTCGCGGGGGAAGTTGGCGAAGTACGGGCGGAGGTCTCGAGCTCAGTGCGCATGCCCCCTTCTCGGCGTTCTTGGACAAGGGTTGTTGGTAGCCCGTGGGACGCCGGCTTCAGACGGAGCCACGCGGCTCAACGCTGATTGCCGGACCACTCCACCGGAGCTCAGCGACTCTCAATCCATGGGCCAACGAGACCACTCTGATTCGGTTCGTAGGCGACACCGACCGCGCGCGGCACGCGTAGGTTCACGAGCTCCGGAACGAGCCACTCGAGACGCTCCATCGAGACGCCCTGGCACTCGCACGCCTGCAAGGCTTCGGGGAGTTCCCGACGAAGCACGTCGGACTGATCCTCAAATCTCACGCCTGCCAGGCGCGCAAACACCGTTCGTACGTCGCTGCAGCGGGTGCCGAGCACGCTGGACAACATCGCGGCCACCTGAGTCGCCCGCTCCGCCCCGTGGCTGTCGCCAAGTTCGTCGCACGCTGCCCAACTGCTTGGGCACGGCGGCACCGGAGCGGTCGGCATCTCCGCGAGTAGCACGAATGCGTATCCCTCTTCGACCAAGGGCTGCAGGACCGCGTCGAGTCGCGAGAAGGCGACCCGCGCGTCGACGACGACGTTGATGCGCCTGTCCCACTCGCCTTCCTCTGGGTAGAGAATCGACCGGTTGCGCCCGATGGTGGCGAGGTTTGTCCGGAGGTTGGCTTCGTCCGTCCGAGATCCGTCGAAGAGCAGGCTCGTGCGCCCGACAGTGATGGCGTACCCGCTGCGGGCCGCTTCGACAGTCCCGGAAGGGCGCGTCGGGAGCTCGACACTTGGATCGCTCAGGGGAAGCCGCGTTGCCCCGTCATCACGCATCGCGACCTCGACCGACGCGATCGCCGAGTCACATACGTTCGCGTCCACGTGCTGCGCACCAGCGTCAGAGCCGGAGCAGGCGAGGAAAGACAAGCAAACGAGGCGTACGATGAATCGCGTCGCGTGCCTGGGTACCGATGGGTGTTCGATTCGCCGCATTTCTTAACCTCTCGAAGCGCCCGATGGGCGCAGAGTCATGCGGACTCTTCGCGCCTCATCGTCACCGGTTGTGCGTGTCGGGAGCGCCTCTAGCGGGCGCGATTGACGGAGACGACTTCACGAATGCGTTGACCGCGCCACCGAAAGTAGCGGGTAAGGGCACCGCGAAGGGGAAGAAGGTCCTCCGAAGACTGGAGCCCGAACGCGGGAACCTCGGCGTAGGGTTCAAGATCCCAGCCAGCCCAGAAGTCGTCCGGGTCGCGCTCGCCGAGCGCGTAGAACACACGGAGCGCCGCCCCTACTTGCTTCGCGCTTCCGTCCGAGGTGTCCGCAAAGCAGAAACCGTGAATCGACCTCAGGTCATCGTGCAGCGCCTGGGTCAGCTCTGCTATCGGGACCGCGTAAAGCTCACACCCATCCAGGTCGTCGCACCAAATCAGGAGCAAGCTCTCGTCGTCGGCCTCCTCCTCCGGCTCGAGCCCATCGATGGCGACGCCTTCCTTCCTGGCCGCCTCCAAGACTGCTCGTATGCGCGGACCCAGACTCTCCGAAGAGCGCGAAACTTCTTTGAGCGCGAGCATCAACTCGTACGGAGACGAGGGACCCTGAGGTGGCTTCGGTCGGGTCTGAGGCTGCGCGGGAATCTCCAACGCCGCGGCCTCCAACGCAGCGATCAGCGCAACCGCCTCGATCATCGGAACTCCGAGCCGCTTGGCCTTACCAAGTTTCGATTTGGCTTTGGCACCGACGACGACGAGCGCGAGAGACTCGTCGAGTGCTCGGGTGAGCGTTGCACCCTGTTGACGAAGGCGACGCTTGAGCGCGCGCTCGTCTGCGAGACGCCCGATCACGCCTACGCTTCGCCCCTCGAGGTTCGGTAGCTCCACAACCTATCGAACTACGTAACCAATGCGTTCGCAATCACCCCGGCGTGCGAGAGCGGCTTCGCGAGATTTTCGATGTCCGTGTTGGTTTCGTAGTCGAGGAGGACGAGATCTTGCTCCTTCCGAAGCGCATTGAGTTGTTTCAGCTCTTCGGCGAGACAGTTCTCAAGCACCCAGGTGTATGTCGGCAGGTAAATCCTTCGCCGCGCATCGAGGTAGGAGAGCAGACGCGTTCCCTCAAGGCCTTCGCGGTGACCGAGGCATCGCCCAAAGCGGCGAACGGTGCGCTTCAGACCCTTCATCGCGGTGATGTCGAGCTTCGTTGCGTCGACGTCCGCGGTCTCAAACACCTTCAATGCTTGCCAAACGCCTTCGACGCTTTGCGCGGTTCGGTCCGGGGTGAAGGGAACGGGGATCGTTCCGTGCGGGTAGAAGGGGCTGAAGCGGACCCAAGGATCAGGCCCTTTCGAGGTGACGTCGATGATCGCAGCGCCCGGAAGCTCACGAAGGATTTTGTCGCGGGAGCCACGACGGCTACGGACAAGAACGCGGCTCATGCGTGAACTCTAGCGCGGGGGTGCGACATCATTCTCGAACCACGAAAGCCAGTCGCCCACGGCTCGCTGAAGAGAATCGCGTTCGAGATGGTAGATGCGCTCGCGGCCCTTTCGTTCGACCGAGATCAGTGATGCGTCGACCAAGACGTTGAGGTGTCGCGTGGTGGTAGGCCACGCACAGGAGAAACGTTCCGCGATTGCGCCCGCACTCAGCGATCCGCCGCGAAAGTGGAGCGTGAGCAGGATGTGCCGCCGCTGCTCGTGCGCGAGAGCCGCGAAGGCTTTGTCGATCGCTTCGAGGCGGGCGCGCGCCTTCTTCGAGCGCGGGCGTTCAGAGGGCGATTTGCTCAACGGTGGGAAACTCCATCGACGAGCAACAGTCTCCCATTGGCTCCCATACCGCAGCCACCTCCGGCAGTGAGTGTGCGCGGTCCGCGGCCTCGGCGTCTTTCCAGGGAAAGGTCTCGACGTAGAAGATTCCGCGTTCCTTGTCCTCGCCGCGAAAGATGAGGTGGGGAACGTCGTCGGCGACAAGATCGAGCGACTGGAAGGTGGGCCAGTGCTTCTTGAGAAGGGCGCGGAACTCGTCCTCCTTGTCGGCCTTTACCCAGTAGCGACACAGCGTAATTTGGTCAGCCATCGGCCAACATTTCGCATAATCGCTAAGTATTGAACACACGATCTTCGGCGTGCACTTGGTGTGAATTGGCCATCCGCGCGTCACGACCCGCCAGGCGGGACTCGGCGGCGTCTCGATCGTTCGTGAGCCAACCAGTCCCGAACGGAAGGGCGCTACACCATTTGCTCGGGCGCCGACTTCTCCTTCTTGCGCCGCCCGATCATCGTCAGCAGATCGAATCGCGTCGCGGCCCACATCGCGAGAAGAATCAGCACCAGCACTAGCGCGATCGCCCACGACCGAATGCTCGACTGTCGAAACACCCCGCCCTCCCCGGGTGCAGGCACCTCAACGGGCACGTCTTCCAACCCGTAGGCGCGCGCAAGACTTCGAATCTTGCTCACGTGAATCACCGGCGTGTCGCGCTGCAAGAACGAACGCATCACCGACGAGCGATCCAGTCCCCGTGGGAGGCGCGTGTTCAGCCCGGGTCGAAAGTCCGATTTGTCATCTGCGGTACCCACCGATGCCGTGCCGCCACCAACGTTCACGAAGAGGCGAATCGGCCGCTCGCCGCGCACCTCGTCGTAAAGATCGAGACGCATCTGCACCGCTTGCTCGTAGTCCGAGGGCGTGAGCAGCGGCCGCTCGTTTCGGTCGACCGCCGCGCGCAGAAGAGCGCGGCCTTCGTCGCTGTGGTTACGGCCCACATCGAGCACGCCCCCGAGAGACGCGGCGACGCTCTGAAAGCTGATCAGGTCTTGCTCAAAGAGAAGACGCTCCATGTCGAGCCAGGTGAGCTCCGGATGGGTCGCGCCGTACTCGGACGCCGCAACGCTGCTGATCGGAATTGGCTCTGCGCCCACCGTCTCTAGCGCCGCGTACATCGCGATATTCATCGCCGGAAACGAGCCCGTTAGATTGATCGCAACGAGGTCGCCGCGGGACACGCCCGCTTCGTCGAGCATCGCGACAAACACCGCCGCAAAGTTCGGATTCGCACTCGTTTGCTTCGAGGGAAGATGTCCCTCGTTCGACACGATCGGCGTATGCGGCGGCCCGATCAGACCACTCGCCGCGGGGTCGAATTCCGGCTCGAGGGGAATCTGCAGGCGAATGCGCTCGAGGTACACCGCTCGAAACGCGCGCTCGGTCAGTCGCGAGGCCTCGAGCTTCTGCTCGTAGAGCGGATCGCGCTCTTCCACCGGATTGGACTCGATGGCCACCAGGCCGCTTACCGCCAGTATCGCAACCACGACCAGCTGCGGCGTCGAGACCGAGTTCGACCTCCAGTAGAGCGCCTTCACGGGACCTCCAAAAGAAGCGCCGGTCCGAAGATCAGCAGCAGGACAAGGCGCACGACCGATGCCGCGATCGCGAGAGACGCAGTCGTCGGAACGATGCCCTGCCGGTCGAACCAGATCGCCACCAGCCCGGGAATGATGTAGCCGATAGCGGTGATGTCGTCGCTATCGGCGTCGAGGAGCTGCGGTAAGAACTCCACCCGCGCAAGCCAGGCACCAAGCGCAAACCCGACGAGAATCGTTAGCGATGTTCGACGACGTCCGTAGATGATCACGAAGGTGGAGAGAATCTTCGTGAACGTGAACGTTGCGAGCGCGACCAGCAGCGTCAGCAAGAGCGCGTAGGGTTCGTTGAGGTAGAGCGCGACGTATCCGGGAACGACAACGCCGCCCGCCGCGAGCCCATAGACCTCAGAGAAGAGAAAGCTGACGACGATGCCGATGGCGATCGACACGACCAGGATGTCGGGTGGGTTCATCGTTTCCTCGCGGGCGACGCCCGGTTGCGAAAGAAGCGCACCAAATCAAGACCGAGGCCGCCGATGTTGCCGAGGCCAACGACCAGTGTTCGCTCCTCGCAGAGCTCCAGCACACGCTCGAAGATTTCGCTCGCCTCCGCGCTCTCGACCGCGATGACGCGGCTCGGATCCCACCCTGCCGAGGCGGCCGCGCGACCGAAGAAAATCGTTCCAGTGCCTACTGAGAGAACACGATCAGGCGCCGTCCAATCGGGAAGTGCCTCGCCGAGCTGCCGCGATCGATCCGCGCGATCGACGCGGCAGTTGAAGAGCGCCACCGTGCGGTGCTCCGGATAGCGCTCAAGGCACATCTCCCAGATCTGCTGACTCGACACGGGGTCGTTTGCGGCAAACGCGTTCACGAACACGATCTCGCGACCAAAAAACTCGAGGTGATGAAAGACGAGCGCGCCAGGATCGGGCTGCCCGGCCCACATTCCTTTCAGCGCGACCTCTCGCGCGACGCCGAGGGCTTCACAAATCGCGAGAGCGAGCGCGACGTTTTCACGATGCTCGAAATGGCGAAACCCCGCCATCTCCTCGTCGCTGACTGCCGCGATGTCCTCCGTCCCTACCGCGACCAGCTTCGACTCGCGATCGGTCGCCGCGTGCTGCAGCACCGCGAGATGTTCCTGTTCGGCCGTAAAGCACGTCGCCTTTCGGGGCATCATGCCGCTGAGCGCTTTCGCCACGTCCACACCTTCGGGACCCATGACATCAAGATGGTCGGGACGCGCGTTGGTGATGACTCCATGCGTCGCGCGCACAAACATCTTTTCGCTGAGCCACTGGAGGACGGGCTGTAGGGCCATGCACTCCACAACCAGCACGTCGGTCTCGTACTCCGCCGCAAAGCGCACGATGCGCAC